>NZ_JAVERO010000102.1:0-8045 GCF_034007085.1 Castellaniella sp.
TCGCGTTTGCCAGGCAGTCCAGCGCCCAGCGTGTCTGCTCGCGGCAGCCCCTGTCGCTGTAGACCTGCAGCAGGACTTCGCGGCCGCTGCGCGTGGTTTCGGTACGTTCGATGCAGTCGAAATCGCCGGCCACCAGGGCGAACAGATAGCAGGGCTTGGGGTGGGGGTCGCGCCACAGGGCTTGATGGCGGCCGTCCGGCAAGGTGGTCTGTTCGATCAGGTTGCCGTTGGACAGCAGCAGTGGATAGGCAGTCGGGTCGGCGCGCAACAGCACCTCGAAGCGCGCCATCACATCGGGCCGGTCCGGAAACCAGGTTATACGGCGAAAGCCTTCGGCCTCGCACTGGGTGAACAGCTTGTCGCCCGAGACGTACAGGCCCATCAATTTGGTGTTGGCGGCTGGGTGGCACAGGCTGACGACATGAAGGGTGAAGGGTTTGCCGTGTTTGGGCGGGATCAGCTGAAGACTGCCGTCGGTCAGCTGATATTCGGTGGCAGCCAGCGGGCGGCCATCGAGACGGATGTCGATCAGTTCCAGGTCTTCGCCTTGTAGTACCAGCGGGGTGCCAGGCGCTGTGCCGGGGGCGGGTTCGAACCGCAGTTCAGAGCGCACCTGGGTGGATTCCGCCGCCAGATCGAATTCCAGCCGGACCTGGGGCAGCCGGTAGGGATAGGGGGTGTAGTCCTGGCGGAAAATGGTGGAGGCGGAATCCGTGCGCATGAGTCTGTTTCCGAAAAACGTTTTGTGCGGCTCCATTGTAGTCGGCCCACTGGTGCAAGCGGTCTTTGGGCGGGCTGTATCGGAGTGCAACGTCCGGCTGTTCGAGAAACGCTGCTGCGCCTATCATTGGGGGGAGATGGGCCCGGAGACGGGTTTCTGGAATCTGGGTGCTGTACGCAGCAAAGGCGGTATGACAATGGCAACAGTGGCAAAAGCCCGCAGATGGGGCCGATGGTTTTCCAGCTTATGCCTGGCGGTGATGCTGGGGGGGTGCGCATCGGTGTTTTCTGCCCAGGTCACGCGCTATCAGCAGTGGCCGGACAATACTCAGGGGGCGACCTATTGGATCGAGGCCAATGAGGCCCAGCGCAATAATCTGCAGTTTCAGACGTATGCCGATACGGTACGTGCGGCATTGGGGCCGACCGGTCTGGTAGAGGCCCGGTCAGCCGATGCGGCGCGTTTCACGGTGCATATGGAATACGACAGCCCGCTCGAACGTGAATGGCGCCAGGAATTCGTCGATCCTTACCTGTACCCAGGGTTTTACGGACCCTATTTCGGTTTTCGGCATCCCCGCTGGGCGTGGGGAATGGGGCCGGCGATTCAGACTGTTGCAGTCGATGTGTATCGCCTGACGCTGTCCGTTCGGATCCTCGATCGGACACAGCAGGGGCGCGAAGTCTATCGCGCCACGGCGGTGGCTTCCAGTCGTCAGAACCAGTTGGGCGCGGCCATGCCTTATTTGGCGCGCGCCCTGTTCGACCGGTTCCCTGGACGCAATGGCCAGGTCATCGAGGTGCGGTATCCTGTGGAATGAATCCGCTCAGGCGGTTTCGGTGGCAATCAGGAAAGTGCTGCGCGGGGTGCCGGCGGCTTCGGCGTCGGTGATCCAGCGCGGGGCCTTGCCGCGCCCCGTCCAGGTGGCCTGGGTTTCCGGGTGGCGATATTTGGGGGCGATCACGCGTTTTGCGGCCGCAGTTGTCTTGCGGGCCGCAGGGGACGCCCGGCCGCCTGCCTTGCGATTGAATGCCGTGGCGATTTCTTCAGGGCTGATGTCGTATTGACGCATCGTGCGCACGATTTCGACGATCTTGGGCTTGCGTTCCTTGGCTTGCAGCGCCTGGATTTTTTTCTGGATCTTGGCCATTTCTTTTTCAAGGCGGGATTTTTCGGTGTTATAGCTGGTACGGGTCATCCATGGCTCCGTTTGGTTTTGAGTGATCGTCCGGATTCATATACGTGTTTATTGAGAGAGACGCGAATCCAGACGATGATTTTAAACTGGTTTATGGGGTCATGTGAAATGGCGGTTATTTTGACGTGTGGCGACAGCACGACATGATGCGTATTTGATAATCGGGAGCATGCATGAACAATCAGGACCGTTCGATGCAGGTTGCGGCCGTGCAGATGGTGTCTGGAATGACAGTGGCAGATAATCTGATTCAGGCCGAACAGGAAATAGAAAAAGCGGTCGCCTCGGGAGCGGCACTGGTGGCGTTGCCGGAATATTTCTGCTTCATGGGGAAACACGATGCGGACAAGTTGCCGCTTGCCGAGCCCCCCGGAAACGGGCCGATCCAGTCGTTTCTTTCGGATCAGGCCCGGCGTCACGGTATTTGGCTGGTCGGCGGCACGCTGCCCCTGCGCAGCCCGGACGCAGGCCGGGTTTATAACACATGCCTGGTTTACGATCCCGAGGGGCGGGTCAGCGCCCGTTACGACAAGATTCACTTGTTCAGTTTTCAGCGCGGACAGGAATCCTATGATGAATCCCGGGCCATTCGTCCCGGGGATGACCCTCCCCAGGTCTTTGATACACCGTTCGGGCGCACGGCGCTGGGAATTTGCTACGATTTGCGATTTCCTGAATTCTTCCGGGCGCAGGGCGATGTGCGGTTGATGGTGCTGCCTGCCGCTTTTACCTGGACCACGGGTTCAGTACACTGGGAAGTCCTGTTGCGTGCGCGGGCCATCGAAAACCAGTGCTACGTACTGGCCAGTGCCCAGGGCGGCGTGCATGCCAATGGCCGGCGCACCTGGGGGCATTCGATGCTGATCGATCCCTGGGGGGAAATCCTGGATTGCTTGCCCGAAGGCCCCGGAATGGTTGCAGGCAGGCTGGATGCGGACCGTCTGGAGACGGTGCGGGCCTCATTGCCCGCGTTGCGCCATCGGGTCCTGGGGTCAAACGCCAGGATGCCTGGGTGCGGCACGAATATTGATGGATGAATGGTGTCAGATGAAACTTGTTGAACCGGGCGTAGATGCCCTGAATACCGCCCGGGCGTTGCTGCTGGATCCCTGGGGGCTGGATGAATCCCATTTGGCGCGGGCACTGTCCGATATCCACAGCCATCGCGTCGATTATGCCGATCTGTATTTCCAATATAGCTGCTCCGAGGGCTGGAGCCTGGAAGAAGGCATCGTCAAGACCGGCAGTTTTTCCATCGACCAGGGGGTGGGGGTCAGGGCAGTCAGCGGTGAGAAAACCGCGTTTGCCTATTCCGACAGCCTGTCGCCGCAGGCCCTGATGTCTTCGGCCCGGGCGGTGCGTACCATTGCGCGCCAGGGGGCGGGCAGGTGCCGTGTCGATGGCGGCATCGACACGCCGCACCAGCTGTATGCTGCCATCAATCCGGTGGATTCGCTGTCCGCCCCGGACAAGGTGGCGCTGCTGGAACGGGTCGAACGCATGGCCCGCGCGGCCGACCCGGAAATCATCCAGGTCATGGCCGGCCTGGCCGCCGAATATGACGTCATTCTGGTGGCGGGCAGCGATGGCCGCCTGGTGGCCGACGTGCGCCCCCTGGTGCGTCTGTCCCTGACCGTCATCGCAGAACGCAAGGGGCGGCGGGAAATGGGCCACGGTGGCGGAGGCGGGCGTACCGGGTTGGCCTATTTCACCGATGAAGTGTTGCGCGGCTATGTGGACCGGGCGGTGCACGAGGCGCGCGTCAATCTCGAGGCGCGTCCCGCACCGGCCGGGCAGATGACCGTGGTGCTGGGATCCGGCTGGCCTGGCATTCTGCTGCACGAGGCGGTGGGCCACGGGCTGGAAGGCGATTTCAATCGCAAGGGCTCCAGCGTGTTTTCCGGGCGTATCGGCGAACGTGTCGCCTCGCGCGGGGTCACGGTGGTGGATGACGGCACGCTGGCGGATCGGCGCGGTTCGCTGAACGTCGACGACGAAGGCCATCCCACGCAATGCAACGTCCTGATCGAAGATGGCATTTTGCGCGGCTACATGCAGGATTCCATGAATGGGCGCTTGATGAATCAGGCGTCCACCGGCAATGGGCGGCGCGAATCCTATGCGCATTTGCCCATGCCGCGCATGACCAATACCTACATGCTGGCCGGGCGCGATGACCCCAAGGACATCATCGCCTCGGTGGATCGAGGCCTGTATGCCGTCAATTTCGGCGGCGGCCAGGTGGACATCACCAGCGGCAAATTCGTGTTCTCGGCGTCCGAGGCCTATCTGATCGAGAATGGCCGGGTCACTTATCCGGTCAAGGGGGCCACCCTGATTGGCAGCGGCCCCGAGGCCATGGGGCGCATCGCCATGATCGGCGACGATCTGGCCTTGGATTCGGGGGTGGGCACGTGCGGCAAGGAAGGCCAGAGCGTGCCGGTCGGGGTCGGCATGCCGACCCTGCGCATCGATGGCCTGACGGTCGGCGGCACGGCTTAGGGATTTTGATCTGCCTCGAATCTGGGGCCTGAATCCCGGTGCAAGGACCTCAGCCAGGACGGTTGAAGACCTGACGCAGATAGGCCAGAAAGGTTTCGTCAGTGCAATGGGTCTTGCCGGGGCTGTCGGGCAGCTTGGCGGTTGGCATGCCATTGCACTGAGTCAATTTCATGACCATGTTCAACGGCCTGGGGCCCAGGTCGTTGGTCAGGTTGGTGCCGATGCCGAAGGCTGGCTGCACCCGATCGGCGAAGTGGCGATACAGGGCCAGTGCGCGCGGCAGATCCAGGCTGTCCGAAAAGACGAACCGCTTGCTGGCCGGATCGATGCGCAGTGATTGGTAGTGGGCGATCGCCCGCTCGCCCCAGGCGATCGGGTCGCCGGAATCGTGGCGCAGCCCGTCGAACAGCTTGGCGAAATACAAGTCGAAATCCGCCAGAAAGGCGTCCATGCCCACCACATCGGTCAGCGCGATGCCCAGGTCGCCGCGGTATTCCTGGACCCAGTCCTCCAGGGCGGCGCGCTGGAAATCCCGCAGCCTGACTTTGCCGAATGCCTGGTAGGACTGCAGGTATTCATGCGCCATGGTGCCCACCGGGGTCAGATCGTATTGCCGGGCCAGATCGACGTTCGACGTCCCGGTCATGTACTGCGGCACGGCCTGACGCAGCCGATCCAGCACTTCTGCTTGCCAGGGGCGTGAAAATCGCCGCCGCAGGCCGAAATCCGAAAGCAGCAGGGGAAAGCGCCGCGCCGGTTCACGGCTGAAATCCTGCAACAGGATGATCTTGTCCGTCAGCCGCCGGCGGCCTTCCGCCAACACGTCGGGCGTTTGATAGCGCCGGAAATACAGTTCGTTGACGATGGACAGGACAAAGGTTTCGAAGGCCGTCACATGGACTTGCGGTCCGCGTGCCACGATCTCCAGCGTGTCGTCCCGGGTCGAGACCTGGATGAAATGACGCTGGAAATGAAACAGCGACAGAAAATCGACAAAATCGGATTTGATGTAGCGCAGCCTGCGCAGGTAATCGAGTTCTGCGGGCTGGAAGTGCAGGGTGCACAAGTGATCGAGCTGCTGTTCGACGGCTGGTGCCAGTTCGGACAGGGGATGTTCGGGGCGTTCTCGGCAGATGAATCGGTATTCAGCCTGCGCGGCCGGGTGATGGTGCAGCATGGCTTGCCACATCGTGAATTTGTACAGATCGGTATCCAGCAGGGATTCGATCACGGGAACGAAAGGTTCGGTCGGCATGTGGCAGTCGATGTCTGGTGTCCGTCCGATGGAGTGGACGGCGGCCCATGGGGATGGGATCCATCCGGGGCGGAGACGTTCATGTTAGCGGATTTCAAACGCCGGGCCGGGGTATAAGAAGGCATGCCTTTTATCCAACAGGAGATCATGTCATGGCAATTGAACCTCTGGCGGCATCCTCGGCGTATGGCTACCCCTTGTTGATCAAGCAGATCTTCCTGTCGTCCCGGGCGACGGCCAGTGATCGCGAGATCGTCTATCAGGGGCGCCGTTTCCGCTACCCTGATTTTTTCGATCGTGTGTCGCAGTTGGCGCGAGCGTTGACCGACCTGGGCGTCCGGCCAGGCGATACCGTGGCCGTCATGGATTGGGACAGTCATCGCTATCTGGAGGCATTTTTCGCCGTACCCATGATGGGTGCCGTGCTGCAGACGGTCAATGTGCGCCTGTCGCCGGACCAGATCGCCTATACCCTGAATGATGCCGAAGCCGGCATCTTGTTGATCCACGACGATTTCGTACCGATTCTGGCCACCATCCGGGATCGCTTGCGGACCGTGCAGCGGATTGTGTCGCTGACCGACTCGGCCGATGGCGGACAGGCCGGAACGCATGGCGAATACGAGGCCCTGCTGGCGCGCGCGCAGCCGGAGTTCGATTTTCCGGACCTGGACGAGGGCACGCGGGCGACCACCTTTTATACGACGGGCACCACGGGCGACCCCAAGGGCGTGCATTTCAGCCATCGCCAACTGGTTTTGCACACACTGGCAGCGTCTGCAGCACTGGGCAGTCCAGTGGCGCAAGGCCGCCTGCATCGTGACGATGTCTATATGCCGATGACGCCCATGTTTCATGTGCATGCCTGGGGGCTGCCCTACGTGGCGACCCTGCTGGGCCTGCGGCAGGTCTATCCCGGGCGCTACCTGCCGGATACCCTGTTGCGCCTGATCCGGGAAGAAGGCGTGACGTTTTCGCATTGCGTGCCCACTATTCTGCACATGTTGTTGAACCATCCCGATGCCGCAGGCACGGACCTGTCGGCCTGCAAGCTCATCATCGGAGGATCGGCGTTGCCACAGGGGCTGGCGCGGGCGGCGTTGGATCGCGGCATCGACGTGTTTACCGGCTATGGCATGTCCGAGACCTGCCCGATCCTGACGCTGGCGCAGCTGCGCGGCGGGGATGCGGACCCGGAAGCCCAGTTGCGCGATCGCACGCGCACCGGTTACGCACTGCCGCTGGTGCAGTTGCGTGTGGTGGATGATGATCTGCAGGATGTGCCCAGCGATGGTGTCAGTGTCGGTGAGATCGTCGTGCGTGCACCATGGCTGACCCAGGGTTACCTGGGCCGGCCCGGGGCGTCCGAATCCCTGTGGCGGGGCGGCTGGCTGCACACGGGCGATATCGGGACACTGGATGCGCGGGGCATGCTGACGGTCACGGATCGTCTCAAGGACGTCATCAAGACAGGTGGGGAATGGGTATCGTCGCTGGCACTGGAAGACGTGATTTCCCGTCATCCGGCCGTGACGGAGGTGGCCGTGGTGGCCGTGCCGGACGTCCGCTGGGGCGAGCGGCCCTTGCCGCTGGTGGTGCTCAAACCGGGCCAGAGCGTTGACGAACAGGCCATTCGCGCCCATGTCCAGGCGGCGGTCGATGCGGGCGCTCTGTCGCGTTTTGCCGTGCCCGATCAGGTCCGGTTCGTGGACAGCCTGCCGCGCACCAGCGTGGGCAAGCTGAACAAGCGGGTCATGCGCGATATGCTGTAGCGGTTTCTTGGTCCGAAATGACACCGGACAAAGAAAAAGCGGCTTTGCAAAAAATCTGCAAAGCCGCTTGAATCCTGGTGCCGGCTAGAGGAGTCGAACCCCCGACCTTCTCATTACGAATGAGCTGCTCTACCAACTGAGCTAAGCCGGCAATGATCAATGCGAAAGCGCCTGACCTATCGGATGATGTCGCAAAACACGTCATCACCAAAGCCAACCATTGTACATGAATTTTTTTGTCGTTTGGGGGTTCTGGATCGAATCAGGCAGGATGAGCGGATGGTGCCAAGGAGGGGATGGCTGGGACGGGATGCCGGCATGTCGGCATAATGCGCCCATCGAGTCACACATTCATGCGAGGTCGAAATGAGTTGGATCCAGGGATTGATGGTGGCAGCTGCCGTGCTGCCCTACGGGGCCGCGCTGGCGGCCAAGGCCGGCGGGCGCCGGTTCGACAATGACAATCCGCGATCCTGGCTGGCCGCGCAGCAGGGTTGGCGCGCGCGCGCCAACGCCGCGCAGGCGAATCTGTTCGAAGGATTGCCGTTTTTCTATGCCGCCGTACTGTATGCCTTGCACGCTGGCGCGCAGCCGGAC
>NZ_JAVERO010000103.1:0-8041 GCF_034007085.1 Castellaniella sp.
ACATTTGGCAGAGAACCTCGCTGTCTCGCCGTCAGTTCGCCACGCTGTACCTAGCGCCATTGCACCGCTATGCCGAGCTGGTCCAGGCTTTCCCGGCATCCGAAGCGCATCACCACGCCTACCCAGGCGGCATGCTCGACCACGGCCTGGAAATCGTCGCCTACGCGCTCAAGCTGCGGCAGTCCCATCTGCTTCCCATCGGCGCCAGCCCCGAAGACCAGGCAGCGCAAGCCGAAGCCTGGACCGCCGCCGTCGCCTATGCCGCACTGCTGCACGACATCGGTAAGATCGCCGTCGATCTGCACATCGAACTGGTCGACGGCAGCATCTGGCACCCGTGGCACGGCCCGCTGCACCAGCCATACCGCTTCCGCTACCGCGATGATCGCGAGTATCGGCTCCACAGCGCCGCGACAGGCTTGCTCTACCGGCAACTGCTCGACCGCGAAATCCTGGACTGGCTCAGCGCTACGAGCACACCAGCATCATCGTCACCAGCAATCTACCCTTCAGCCAGTGGTCCTCGTGCTTCGCAGAAGATCAGACGCTGACCGCCGCCTTGCTCGACCGCCTGCTGCACCACGCCCATATCGTACAGATCGCCGGGGAAAGCTACTGGCTCAAGGACAAGCGTAAGGCTGGGAATATCAAGATCAGGAACTAGGTTTTTGGACGCCGGGGTGGGTCAGGTTTACTCCGACGATTCCGATGAAAGTGGGTCAGTTTTCAGCCGACGTTGACAGCTAGTTTATGGCGAAGTCAAAAACCCCTTATAGCGTCATCTGGCGACCGATTGCCGAAACCGATTTGGACAGCATCATTGACTATATCGCCCAGGACAGCCCCGCCCGCGCCAAGAAGTTTGGTCAGGAGCTACGCGTCAAGACAAAGCCGCTTGCCGAGTTCCCCAATGTGGGTCGCATAGGGCGCCCTGGCTTACCTGATTGGTTGCGAGAGCTGGTGGTCCACAAAGACCACATCATTTTTTATCGGGTGCTGGATGAATCCCGCAGCGTTGAAATTTTGCGAGCGAAACACGCGGCGCAACAAATGCCGTGAAATCAATCCCAGCACGCCAACGCCGGTTGTCCCAGAAGGGCAGGCAGCGCGATGCTGTGGCGCTGGTGCCCGCCATGCTGCTGGTGGTGCGCGTGGTCAAGCGCTCGCGTGGTTGCTTCATGCGGCCGCGAGTTCTTCGCGGCGCTGGATGATGCGCGACACGAGCCCGTAGGAAACCGCTTCCTCGGCCGGCATCCACAGATCGCGCTCGATGTCCTGCATCACGCGGTCCAGGGGCTGGCCGGTCTCGCGCGCGATGACCTGGGCAATGCGTTCCCGGGCCTTGATGATCTCCCTGGCCTGGATGGCAATATCGCTGGCGGGGCCACCGGCGCCACCGCTGGGCTGGTGGATCAGGAATCGGGTCTGCGGCAAGCAGAAACGCCGCTCGCGGGGCGCGCCCAGGTAGAGATGGGTGGCCGCGCTGCCGACCCATCCCGTGCCCACCATGTTGACGGGCGAGGAAACGAAGCGCACGACATCATGGATCGCATCGCCCGATTCCAGGTGGCCGCCCGGCGAAGATACGATCATGGTGATCGGTGCGCTGGATTCTGCGTCCAGCGCCAGGAGCTTGCGGACGGTTTCCGAGGCCAGCGTATCTGTCACGGTGCCGAACACGAGCACCATCCGTGCGCGAAAGGCTTTTTCTTCCAGAAAGGGGCTGGCGCCGCCTGGCTGGGCTGCGGGTGGCGAGGACTCGGTTTGGCAGGTGAACATGAATAGAGGCTCCGGAGATTTCAGCGATGGTATTGAAGACGCGCGCATCCTGGGGTGCACACGCCACCACAGGATAAAACCTAAGGTTAACTTCAGGTCAAGCGCAGTGATAGTCAGCCCGGGCAAGGCGGCCTTTGCCCGGGCCGGCAGCCCGCTCGCGTTCAGTGCTCACGCGGGGGAAAGCCCGCTTCACGCAGCGCGGCGGCGATTTGGGCTTCGGATGCCGTGGTCTGCACCTGGACCGTGCGGTTTGGCGGATCGGCGATGACGCTGGCGGCGGGGTCGATCCCCTGGATCACCTTGGTCACCGTGCGGGCGCAACCGCCGCAGGTCATGTCATCGAGATGGAATTGCATGAAAAACTCCTTTTGGGGTCGAAATATCGGTCAGTGTGGGGCTTGACATGATGGCAAGGTCAAGGGGACTGTCGGCGTTCAGGGGCAGCGCAGCCATGGCCGGATCGTTCCAGGGAATCCAGGATCGGGCAGTCGGGGCGCTCGTCGCCGGCGCATTGGCCGACCAGGGTCCGGAGCGTGCCGGCCAATTGCCGCATATTGTCGATACGCCGGTCCAGTTCGGCGATGTGCGCCTCGGCCAGGCGCTTGACATCGGCGCTCTGGCGCGATTGGTCGTTCCAGAGGTTCAGCAGATCGCCGATCTCGGCCACTGAAAATCCCAGGTCACGGGCGCGGCTGATGAAGCGCAGCCGGTGGACATCGGTCTGGGCATAGCTGCGATAGCCGGATTCGGTCCGCGCCGCGGGCGGGATGAGTCCGATCTGCTCGTAGTAGCGGATCATCTTGGCGGACACATTCGAGGCCCTGGATGCTTCGCCGATGTTCATGACGGTTCTCCTGGTTCAGGCGGTGGGATGGGGCGCTGTGGCCATCGGCGGCTGGAAATGGCGCAGGCGCAGCGCATTGCCGAGCACGAACACGCTGGACATGGCCATGGCGCCAGCGGCGAAGATCGGCGAAAGCAGCACGCCCCAGCCAGGATACAACGCCCCGGCGGCCACCGGGATCAGTGCCGTGTTGTAGGCAAAGGCCCAGAACAGATTCTGGCGGATATTGCCCAGCGTGGCCTTGGACAGTGCGATGGCGTTGGGCACGCCCTGCAGATTGCCGGACATCAGCACCACATCGGCCGATTCCACGGCCACGTCGGTACCGGTGCCGATGGCCAGGCCCACATCCGCTTCGGCCAGTGCCGGGGCGTCGTTGATGCCGTCGCCCACGAAGGCGATCTGGCCATGCGCTGCCTTCAGCCGGCGCACGGCATCCACCTTGCCGGCAGGCAGCACTTCGGCCACCACGTCGTCGATGCCCAGCTGCCGGGCGATGGCCTGGGCGGTGCGGGCGTTGTCGCCGGTGATCATGGCGACCTTCAGGCCGAGCTGGTGCAGGGCCGCGATGGCGGCGGGCGAACTGGGCTTGATCGGGTCGGCCACCGCGATGATGGCGGCCAGGCGGCCGTCGATGGCGGCGTACAGCGGCGACTTGCCTTCATTGCCCAGGCGCTCGGCGGTGTCGGCAAAGCCGCTCACATCCAGGCCCAATTCGCGCATGTAGCGGTCGGCGCCCACCTCGATGCGGGCGCCGTCCACCTGGGCGCGCACGCCCATGCCCGTGACCGATTCGAAGTCCGTCATGGCGGCAGGCACGATGCCTTGCGCTGCGGCGGATTCGACGATGGCGCGGGCGATGGGGTGCTCCGAGCGTGACTCCACCGCCGCGACTTTGGCCAGCACATCGGCGCGCTCGAATCCGGTGGCGATCTCCAGATCGGTCAGGGCGGGCTTGCCTTCGGTCAGGGTGCCGGTCTTGTCCACGGCCACCACCCGGGCGTCCTTGAGCAATTGCAGGGCTTCGCCCTTGCGGAACAACACACCCAGTTCGGCGCCCCGGCCGGTGCCGACCATGATCGAGGTCGGGGTGGCCAGCCCCATGGCGCAGGGGCAGGCGATGATCAGCACCGCCACCGCGTTGACCAGCGCGAACGTCAGTGCCGGCGCGGGGCCGAACACCAACCAGGTCAGGAAAGTCAGCAGGGCCGCCAGCATGACGGCAGGCACGAACCACAGGGTCACCTTGTCCACCACGGCCTGGATCGGCAGTTTGGAACCCTGGGCCTGTTCGACCAGGCGGATGATCTGCGCGAGCATGGTCTGTGCGCCCACCGCAGTGGCGCGCAGCGTCAGCGCACCTTTTTGGTTGACGGTGCCGCCCACCACGGTGCTGCCTGCGGCCTTTTCAACGGGGATTGGTTCGCCGGTGATCATGGATTCGTCCACGAAGCTGCGGCCTCCGGTCACTTCGCCATCGACCGGCACCCGTTCGCCCGGGCGGACGTCCACGACATCGCCCATGACCACGTCAGCGATCGGGATGTCCATACTGCGTCCGTCGCGCTGCACATGCGCCAGCTTGGCCTGCAGGCCCACCAGCCGTTGGATGGCCTCGGACGTGCGGCCCTTGGCGCGCGCTTCCAGATAGCGGCCCAGCAGGATCAGCGCGACGATGACGGCGGCTGCCTCGTAATAGACGTTGACCGTGCCGGACGGCAGCAGGCCGGGGGCGAAGGTGGCGACCACCGAGTAGCCGAACGCGGCGGCCGTACCGACGGCAACCAGCGAATTCATGTCTGGCGCCATCCGCGCCAGCGCCGGGAACCCTTTGGTGTAGAAGCGTCGGCCTGGGATGGCCAGCACCAGCAGCGTCAGCACGAATTGTGCATACCAGCTTTCCTGCATACCGATCGTGTTGGCAACCCATGCGTGCATGCCGGGAATCAGGTGCGAACCCATTTCCAGCACGAAGACCGGCAGCGCCAGTGCGGTGGCCAGGATCAGGTCGCGCTTGAGCGCGGCACGCTCGGCATCCTTTTTTTCGGCGGCTTCGTCCCCGGCTTGCGCGCCAGTATCGATCGGGCGGGCTTCGTAGCCGATTTTTTCAATGGCCGCGATCAGATCCTGTGCGGCGGCCGTGCCGCGCACGGTGGCGCGTTCGGTGGCCAGGTTGACCGAGGCCTCGGTGACGCCGGGCACCGCCCTGAGTGCTTTTTCGACGCGGCCCACGCAGGATGCGCAGGTCATGCCAGAAACTGCCAGTTCGATGGCGCCGGTGGCGACGGTGTAGCCGACTTTCTCGACCGCCTGGACCAGTGCCTGGTGATCGACCTGCCCTGTGGCATGGATCTCGGCCCGCTCGGTGGCGAGATTGACGGATACGCTGCTCACGCCCTCGACCTTGGCCAGAGCGGCCTCGACCCGGCCGACGCAGCTGGCGCAGCTCATGCCCTCGATGGGCAGGCGGATTGTGGCGGTTGGCGTGCCGCCAGGGTTTGGCATGTTCATGGTGGATTTCCCATCGTTGGCATTCAAGATGGGATCAGCGTAAAGCTTACCATCATGGGAAGGTCAAGCCTGGACGCTCGTTCTCAAGCCCGTTCCAGGATGCGCGGTCCGGGTCCCTGCTCTCCGAGCGCGTCCTGGGGATTGCGCAGGGGGCACTCGTCCAGCGACAGACAGCCACAGCCGATGCAACTGTCCAGTTCGTCGCGCAGCCGGGTCAGCCGGGTGATGCGTTCATCCAGGTTGGCGCGCCAGTGCGAAGACAGTTCCCGCCATTGTGCCGCCGTGAGCTTGCTGCCCGGGGGATAGCGGCCCAGTGCTTCTTTGATTTCTTCCAGCGGGATGCCGGTGCGCTGGGCCACCTTGATCACGGCGATGTAGCGCAGCACGACCGACGTGAACCGGCGCTGGTTGCCGGCATTGCGCGTGCTGGCGATCAGCCCTTTGGATTCATAGAAATGGATGGTGGACACTGGCACGCCTGCGCGTTTGGCCACTTCGCCTACGGTGAGCAGTCGCGAGAAATCGATCGGTTTCCTGGGAATCATGGCTTGACCTGAGCTTTACTTGAGGTTTTATAGTCCGTCGTGTCATGTCTGGCAAGACCCTGAGGGGTTGCCAGTCTTTTCAGGGATCCATCGGCCTCGCGGGGATGTCGCGCGGCCGTTTCTATGAGCGCGGACGTGCATGCAAAACATGGTTGACAAGACGCTGGACTATTGCGGGCCGATGCAGTGGCGGCCAGATGCTGTTGGTGGGCAGGGCAATCGCTCGTGGCCTGGTGCAGTCAGGGCGGCCCGATCTTGCTTTCTGGTTCTGGCCGCTGTCTGCGCCATCGGTCTGGCAGGGTGTTCCTCCGGCGCGGATGGCGCAGGCGCCTGGCCAGTCACCAAGGTGGCCCTGGCCCCGGTCGAGCGTGCGCCGGCGCCGCGTGCGCTGCAGGGGGTTGGAGAACTGGAGGCTGTGCGGCAGGTGGAACTGGCCTCGGAGGCCGCGGGGCGCGTCACGCGCATCGCATTCACCTCCGGGCAGCGGGTGCGGCAAGGCGATCTGCTGGTGCAGCTCAATGATGCGCCCGAGCAGGCCGAGCGCTTGCGGCTGCGTGCGCAACTGCGCAATGCCCAGACCGTGCTGGCGCGCACGCGCCGGCTGATCGCCGACCGGGTGGCCACGCAAGAACAGCTCGATCATGCCCAGGCTGCGCACGACATGGCGCAGGGTGAACTG
Source organism: Castellaniella sp. (assembly GCF_034007085.1). Lineage (GTDB taxonomy): Bacteria > Pseudomonadota > Gammaproteobacteria > Burkholderiales > Burkholderiaceae_B > Castellaniella. The sequence continues at coordinate 6,359 of NZ_JAVERO010000103.1, forward strand.
CGCCGGATCGAGGCAGTCATCGCGCAGAAGGCGATCCGCGCACCTTTTACAGGCACGATCGGCATTCGCCGGGTGCATGAGGGGCAATACCTGAATGCGGGCGAAGCGATCGCCAGCCTGGTCGATGCGCAGACCCTCAAGGTCAATTTCTCGCTGGATGAACGGGCCGCTGCGTGGGTGCAGCCGGGTCAACAGGTCGAACTCCGGGCCGATGCGTGGCCAGACCGGCGGTTCGAGGCGCAGGTGGCGGCCATCGATCCATTGATCGGCCCGTCGCGCATGTTGCAGGTGCAGGCCAGCCTGCCCAATGCGGACGGCCTGCTGCAGGCCGGCATGTTCGCCAATGTGCGTGTGTTGCGAGCGCAGCCCACGCTCGTGCTGGCGGTGCCGGAAACGGCAGTGACCTACACCGCCTATGGTCAGACCGTGTTCGTGGCCGAAGCCGGTGAGCAGCAGGGGTTGCGTGTGCGCCGCGTCGCCGTGCAGACGGGCGAACGCTGGGATGGCCGGGTGGAAATCGCTGCCGGCCTGAAGGCCGGCGAACAGGTGGTGGTGTCCGGCCAGATCAAGTTGAGCGATGGCATGGTGGTCGAACCGATGGCGCATGATGCGCTGCGCGAGGATGCCATTTCGCCCGCTGCTGAAACCGCGCAGGAGCAGGTGTCATGAGATTCACCGATGTCTTTGTGCGCCGTCCGGTGCTGGCGCTGGTGGTCAGCTGCCTGCTCGTGCTGCTGGGCCTGTTCGCGCTGGGAAAGTTGCCGATTCGGCAATACCCGACGCTGGAAACGTCCACCATCACGGTCAGTACCGAATATCCGGGCGCCTCGGCCGAACTGATGCAGGGCTTCGTGACCCAGCCGATCGCGCAGGCCGTGTCCTCGGTCGAGGGCATTGATTACTTGTCCTCATCGTCGTCACAGGGGCGCAGCCTGGTCACGCTGCGCATGGAACTGAACCGTGATTCGACCCAGGCCCTGACCGAGACCATGGCCAAGGTCAATCAGGTGCGCTATCGCTTGCCCGAGCGCGCCTACGATCCGGTGATCGAACTGTCGGCCGGCGATTCGACGGCGGTAGCCTATGTGGGTTTTTCCACTGGCAGTCTGACTACGCCTGAACTGACCGACTACCTGTCGCGTGTGGTCGAGCCCTTGTTTTCCGGTATTGACGGCGTGGCCAAGGTGCAGGTGGATGGCGGGCAGAAGCTGGCGATGCGGGTGTGGCTGGATGCCGAGCGCCTGGCCGGACGCGGACTGACGGCCACGGATGTGGCCGACGCCATTCGCCGCAACAATGTCCAGGCTGCGCCGGGGCAGGTGCGCGGGCAGTACGTGATTGCCAATGTGCGGGTCAATTCCGACTTGACGAGCGTGAACGAGTTCCGTGATCTGGTCATCCGCCACGATGGCAACGGCCTGGTGCGTCTGCGCGACGTGGGCACGGTGGAACTGGGCGCTGCTGCGACGCAGACCAGTGGCCGGATGGACGGTGAACCGGCGGTCTATTTGTCGCTGTTCCCGACGCCCAAGGGCAATCCGCTGGTGATCGTGGACGGGATCCGCCGGCTGCTGCCGGACATCGAAAAGACGCTGCCGCCGGGCGTGAAGGTTGCCCTGACCTACGAACGGGCGCGCTTCATCGATGCGTCCATCCAGGAAGTGGTCAAGACGCTGGTCGAGG
>NZ_JAVERO010000105.1:0-7761 GCF_034007085.1 Castellaniella sp.
TGGCAAAAATCGGCGCCAGCAGCAGCGTGGCCGTCCATCGGCTGGGCAAATTCAAGACCGCCGCGCAGATGATCGCCATCCCCTGCCTGTTGTACTGGCAGCCCCTGGCCGGGGTGTCCACGCGCCTGGTCGGCCAGGTCCTGATCGTGGTCGCCGCCATTCTGACCGTCTGGTCGATGTGCTACTACCTGAAAAAGGCCTGGCCCGAGATCCGCGACCGCGCCTGACCGTGATCCGGTGATTACTGCCGCAGCGTGCGTGTCTGGCCGATGTCGGTGGGCGGGTGGCTGGCCCGCCAGGGGTTGATGTCCAGCCCGCCGCGCCGGGTATAGCGTGCGTAGACCAGCAGTTCTTCGGGTGCGCAGCGCGTCATGATTTCCCCATAGATCTTTTCCACGCACAGTTCGTGGAATTCCTGGTGCTGCCGCAGCGATACGATGTAGCGCAGCAACCCGGCATGGTCGATGCGCGGACCCGCATAGCGGATCTGCAGGCTGGCCCAGTCGGGCTGTCCGGTCACCGGACAGTTGGATTTCAGCAGTTCGGAAACCAGGACTTCGCGCACGAATGGAGCAGGCTGCGACAGGACCAGGCAATCGGGCCGGGGGGTCTGGGTGGCTTCGAAATCCAGATCCTGATCATCGATACAGGTACCGCGCAGCGGCGTGCAGCTGAGTTCGAAGGCCGGCCGCGCCGACAGGATCTCTACGTGCACGGGCTTGCCACAGGCCCGGGACAGGTCTGTGTGCAGGCGCTGGCGGACGATGTCTAGGTATTCGAAGCGTTCCTCGTTGTAGCTGTTCAGGTAGAGCTTGAGCGATTTGGATTCGATCAGCCTGGGGCTGTCCATGGGAACGGTGAAACGGCCGATGGCCACGACTGGCTTGCCCTTGGCGTTCAGCCAGGACAGTTCATAGGCGTTCCAGATGTCGGCACCGTGCGCTGCCAGGGGCAGGTCCATGCCGTCGCGCGTGTCGGCGCGCTCGATCGGGAACAGCAGGGCCGGGTCGTAGCGCGTCGAACCTGGGGTGGTGCGTCCCAGAGGGCTGGCGGAAAGTGCATCAGGGTTCATGGCGTGGCGGAAGGCGAGGCTGGTGCGTTGTGTCCGGGTCATCCTGGAGATCCAGGGTGACAGGGTGCCTCATTCTACCGCCGCCGTTTCTGCCCACGGATGAATTTTCCACATCATGATATTTGAGTTTCATAATATGAAAATGAAATGTTGCATTGCGTGTGCCGCCTTTTCATTTTAAGAAATTTAATTTCATAACATGGAATTAAATTATTATCTCATTGAATTTAAACAAGAAAATTTTGTGTCTTATATAAGATAGAAGTCATGTGTGCGGTGCACCATCGGCGTAGACTGTATCCCATCGTCGATTCCCTTTTTCTTTTCTCAGGAGTTCCATCATGACTTCACGCGAAACCAAAGTGCGCGACTTGCAACGCAGCTGGGCCGAGGATGCCCGCTGGCAAGGCATCAAACGGGGCTATGGCGCCGACGAAGTAGTGCGGCTGCGGGGCTCGGTGGTGGTGGAACACACCCTGGCACGCCGTGGCGCCGAAAAGCTCTGGGATCTGCTGCACACCGAAGACTTCGTCAATGCGCTGGGCGCATTGACCGGCAACCAGGCCATGCAGCAGGTCAAGGCCGGGCTGAAGGCCATCTATCTGTCGGGCTGGCAGGTGGCCGGTGATGCCAATATCGCCGGTGAGATGTATCCGGATCAATCCCTGTATCCCGCCAATTCCGTGCCCAGCGTGGTCAAGCGCATCAACAATTCCCTGACGCGTTGCGACCAGATCCAGTGGATGGAAGGCAAGAATCCGGGTGACGAGGGCTACATCGATTATTTTGCTCCGATCGTGGCCGATGCCGAGGCCGGCTTCGGGGGGGTGCTCAATGCCTTCGAACTGATGAAAGCCATGATCGAGGCGGGTGCCGCCGGTGTGCACTTCGAAGACCAGCTGGCCTCGGTCAAGAAATGCGGCCACATGGGCGGCAAGGTGCTGGTGCCCACCCGCGAGGCGGTGTCCAAGCTGGTGTCGGCGCGCCTGGCTGCCGACGTGCTGGATGTGCCCACGCTGCTGGTGGCGCGCACCGACGCTGAAGCCGCTGACCTGCTGACGAGCAACATCGACGAAAACGACGCGCCGTTCATCACGGGCGAGCGCACGGTCGAGGGCTTCTACCGGACCCGCGCCGGCTTGGACCAGGCGATTTCCCGTGGCCTGGCCTATGCGCCGTATGCCGATCTGATCTGGTGCGAAACCTCGACGCCCAATCTGGAATATGCACGCAAGTTTGCCGAAGCGATCCATCGCCAGTTCCCGGGCAAGATGCTGGCCTACAACTGCTCGCCTTCGTTCAACTGGAAAAAGAATCTGGACGATGCCACGGTGGCCAAGTTCCAGCGTGAACTGGGTGCCATGGGCTACAAGTTCCAGTTCATCACGCTGGCGGGCTTCCATGCCCTGAACTACAGCATGTTCGAACTGGCCCATGGCTACGCCCAGACGCAGATGAGCGCCTTCGTGGAATTGCAGCAGAAGGAATTTGCCGCGGCGGACAAGGGCTTCACGGCCGTCAAGCACCAACGCGAAGTGGGTGTGGGCTATTTCGATGCCGTGACCCAGACCATCGAGGGCGGCCAGTCGTCCACTACGGCACTGACGGGTTCGACCGAAGAAGCCCAGTTCGACCAGGCGAGCGAAACGCAAGTCGCCTGATCATGACCATTTGAGAGAGGGCAGGAGAGCGGGGGCTCTCCTGCGGTGTGCTTTTGGGAAGGCCTTGGCCTTCCCGTTTTTTTTGGGTGGAGGAGTATTTTTTGGGTGGAGGAGCATTGCGCGCTGCGTACCATGGGCGAGGGCGCACGGGTGTTATTGATCTACATCAATGTTTGCTCATGGTGGGCTGGCTATAGTTGGCCCATGCGCGCGCCTTCTCTCTTTACGCCTCCGCCGCACATGACCGACGCCATGCGCCGCGCCCGGCGGCACATGCTTGCCCGCACCGGGCTGGCCTGGCTGGTGATGATGCAGGTCATGATGCTGGCCTTTCCTGGCTATTTGCGTCACAGCGCCCGTGCGCCCGATGCGCAGCTGGCCCTGGAACAGGCCATCGTGCTGATGAACTGGCTCAGCCTGATCCTCTGTGTGCCGCTGATCCTGTATTGCGCCTGGCCGGTCTGGCGTGGTGCCTGGCATGATCTGTCGCGTCAGCGCATCGGCATGGACGTGCCGGTCGCGCTGGGCATTCTTGCGGCATTCGTGCCCAGCGTCGTCGCCACCTGGCGCGATGTGGGCGAGGTCTATTTCGATTCGGTGTCCATGTTCGTCGCCTTCCTGCTGACGGCACGTTTCCTGGAAACCTGCGCCCGCCAGGCCGTCAGCGGCCAGCCCCACGGGGCCAGGGACGCTGAATTGCTGCGATCCGCCGATCGGCTGGCTTTCTGGTTCGTCTGTATCCAGATCCTGCTGGCCATTCTGGTTGGCCTGTACTGGTGGAATGTCCAGCCTGACCAGGCGCTGGCCGTGACGGTGGCGTTGCTGGTCATGAGCTGTCCTTGCGCCATGTCCATGTCGGTGCCCGCGGCCCTGGCGGCCCGCCAGGCGGTGCGCTTGCGTACGGGGGCGGGTGACGGGGGCGATCCAGCCGTGCTGGATCGCGCGATGCGGCGCGTCGCACACCAGAATCTCTACGGCTCCCTGGCCTGGCACCTGCTGATGGTACCGTTGGCGGCCTGCGGCTGGGTGCAGCCCTGGCTGGCAGCCATCACCATGCTGTTGTCATCCCTGGCTGTCGCGGCCAACGCCTGGCGCCTGGCGCGCCCTGCGGCTGGCGGGACGGCCGGCCGTCAGTCGGCTGCGCAGCCGGTCTGAGGCCTGTCATGGATGCACTGTTCCTGCTTTTGCCGATTTCCCTGCTGTTCGTCCTGGGAATCGGTGTGGCGTTCTGGTGGGCGATCTTTTCCGGGCAGTTCGATGACACCCGGGATGCGGCGGTCGCCATCCTGGACGATGACGACCGTACTCACGCCAAATAATCTTGACTTGGATCAAGGACCTTTCGGGGTGGGTAGGGGATTATTCAGCTTCTCAAAAATTCACGCATTAACTTTGTTCTGAGGGGAACGCTTATGGGCATGACCGGCGCAGCCGGAACACCGGCCGAAACCTTCAATTACGGTGTCGTCAGGCAGTTCACCATCGCCACGATCTTCTGGGGCGTGGTGGGGATGGCCGTCGGCGTGCTGATTGCATCGCAGCTGATCTGGCCAGAATTGAATTTCAATATTCCGTGGCTCAGCTATGGGCGCTTGCGCCCACTGCACACCAACGGGGTGATTTTCGCCTTCGGCGGCAGCGCCCTGTTCGCGACGTCCTATTACGTCGTGCAGCGCACCTGTCAGGCCCGGCTGCTTTCCGACAAGCTGGCGGCCTTCACCTTCTGGGGCTGGCAGGCCGTACTGGTCGGTGCCGTGATCACGCTGCCCCTGGGCTATACCTCGACCAAGGAATACGCCGAACTCGAATGGCCTCTCGACATCCTGATCACGCTGGTCTGGGTGGCCTATGCCATCGTGTTCTTCGGCACGATCGCCAAGCGCCGTGTCAAGCACATCTACGTGGCGAACTGGTTTTTCGGGTCCTACATCCTGACGATCGCCATCTTGCACATCTTCAACAACCTGGAACTGCCAGTGTCGTTGTGGAAGTCCTATTCCGCTTACAGCGGGGTGCAGGATGCCATGGTGCAATGGTGGTACGGCCACAATGCCGTGGGTTTTTTCCTGACCACCAGCTTCCTGGGCATGATGTATTACTTCGTGCCCAAGCAGGCCGGGCGCCCGATCTATTCCTACCGTCTGTCGATCGTGCACTTCTGGGCGCTGGCCTTCACCTACATGTGGGCCGGCCCGCATCACCTGCTGTACACCTCGCTGCCTGACTGGACCCAGTCGCTGGGGATGGCGTTTTCGCTGATTCTGCTGGCGCCGTCGTGGGGTGGGATGATCAACGGCATCATGACCGTTTCGGGTGCCTGGCACAAACTGCGCACCGATCCGATCCTGAAATTCTTGGTGGTGGCGCTGTCTTTCTACGGCATGTCCACCTTCGAAGGCTCCATGATGTCCATCCGCACGGTCAATGCCTTGTCGCACTACACCGATTGGACGGTCGGCCACGTGCATTCCGGCGCCCTGGGCTGGGTGGCGATGATCACCTTCGGTTCGCTGTACTACCTGATCCCGCGTTTGTACGGCCGCGACAGCATGGCCCGGCCGGACTTCATCAACCTGCACTTCTGGCTGGCGACGCTGGGGGTGGTGCTGTATATCGCCGCGATGTGGATCGCAGGGGTGATGCAGGGCCTGATGTGGCGCGCCACGGGCGAGGACGGCATGCTGACCTACAGTTTCGTCGAGGTCGTCAAGGCCACCTATCCGTTCTATACCATTCGCCTGATCGGCGGCCTGCTCTTCCTGTCGGGCATGCTCCTGATGGCCTGGAACACCTGGCTGACGGTGCGCGGCCAGCCCCGGATCAATCCGGCGGTGCCTTTGGGCAGTCCGGATGCGCACGCCGTCCCCCAACCAGCCGTGCCGGCATCGGCCTAAGGAGTTGACCATGTCTGGTACCAAGAAACGCTTCTCCCATGAAATGCTGGAGCGCAACGTTGGTCTGCTGATCATTTTCAGCATCCTGGTGGTGTCGTTTTCCGGCCTGGTGCAGATCATTCCGCTGTTCTTCCAGCATTCCACCACGACGGCGGCCGAGGGCGTCACGCCCTACGAGGCCCTGCGGCTGGTGGGGCGTGACATCTACATTCGCGAAGGCTGTGTGGGCTGTCATTCCCAGCAGATCCGCAAGCTGCAGTCCGAGGTCCAGCGGTACGGGCCTTACTCCATTGCTGCGGAATCCGTCTACGACCACCCCTTCCTGTGGGGTTCCAAGCGTACGGGGCCGGATCTGGCCCGCGTCGGGCAGCGCTATTCCGATGAATGGCACCGCATCCACCTGCGCAATCCGCGCAATGTGGTCAAGGAATCCAATATGCCGGCCTATCCCTGGTTGCAGAAGAACACGGTCGAGGGGGCGGATGTCCAGGCGCGCATGAAGGTCCTGCGCACGCTGGGTGTGCCCTACACGGACGAGGAAATCGCCGCTGCGCCCGAACAGCTCAAGGGCAAGACCGAAGAAGACGCGATCGTGGCCTATCTGCAAGGCCTGGGCGTGGGTGGACGCGCTGCTGCGCAGCAGTCCATGATCGACGGAGGACACTGACATGCTCGGCATCATCAACGGGATCATGACCGTGCTGGCGATGGCGACGTTCGCCGGAATCGTGTGGTGGGCCTGGTCGGCGCATCGCGCCGAGGCCAACCGGCAGGCGGCCCTGCTGCCCTTCGCCTTGCCCGAGGAATATCAGAACGACAAGACCACCGGGGAAACAAATGAGTGATTTCGTCAGCAGCTTCTGGAGCTATTACATCGCGGTCGTTGCGCTGGGCGGTATTGCCTGGTGTGTGTACCTGTTGTTTTCCCAGCGCGCCTGGCTCAAGCGCAATGTGGCACAAGTCGAAAATACCGGCCACGTCTGGGACGGCGACCTGACCGAACTGAACAATCCCGTGCCGCGCTGGTGGACGGTGATGTATCTGGGTCTGTGCATCTTCGCGTTGGGATACCTGGTGCTGTATCCGGGGCTGGGCAGCTGGAAGGGCACGCTCGGTTTTACTTCCGGGCAGCAGGTTCTGCAGGAACAAGCGGAATTCAACGCGCGTATCCAGCCTGTGTACGAGCGCTTTCGCGACATGCCCATTCCGGACATTGCGCGTGACGCCCAGGCGCAGGATATCGGCCAGCGTCTGTTCCTGAACAACTGTGCCCAGTGCCACGGGTCGGATGCCAAGGGCAGCCGCGGCTTTCCCAACCTGACCGATGGCGACTGGCTGTACGGCGGGGCACCGGAACAGATCCTGCAAACCATCACGGAAGGACGCCATGGAGTGATGCCGGCCTGGGGTGCGGCAATCAAGCCCGACGAGGCTTCCGCCATCGCCCAGTATGTGCGTTCATTCTCCGGGCTGGCCCACGATCCGCTGCGCATCAATGCCGGCAAGCGGGGGTTCGAGACCTATTGCGTCGCCTGCCACGGGATTGATGGCACGGGCAATCAGGCCTTGGGGGCGCCGAACCTGACCGACGATGTCTGGCTGTATGGCAGTTCCGAGGCCACGATCGTCGAGACCATCCTGAACGGTCGTGACAATCAGATGCCGGCCCAGAAACAGAACCTGACGCCCGAGCAGATCCGTCTGTTGGCGGGCTGGGTCTGGGGTCAGTCCAACCGTTAGTCAGCCGGCCTGCCCCTTTGCGGGGCAGGCCGATCGCTCCATCCGATTCATAAGGGCCTGTCACACAGACACAGACCAGCTATATACGACAGAGGACACCATGCAGAAGGACCCCCCACAACAGGCCGAGACGCAGACACCGTGCGATGTTCCGGCCTGGCAGCCTGCGCGCAGAGTCCGCAAGGGCTCGGGGGGCGGGGCTTCACCCCAGGTCGAGAAGGCGCTGGCCGACGTCCGTTCCAAGATCTATCCCCGGTCGGTTCAGGGGAATTTCGCGCGGATTCGCGTGCTGATGGTGTTTCTGACTCAGCTGATTTTTTACGGTCTGCCGTGGGTCCAATGGAGCGGCCGCCAGGCCGTCTTGTTCGATCTGGGGGCGCGCAAGTTCTATCTG
>NZ_JAVERO010000107.1:0-7689 GCF_034007085.1 Castellaniella sp.
GCAGAATTGCGCATAGCCGCCTCCGGCCACCAGGGCGCAGACGCGGTCGTTCAGTTTGAAGCCGGCGGATTCCGGCTCGCCGCCGACGATGCGGCCGGCGATTTCCAGTCCGGGCAGATCGGATGCGCCGGCGGGTGGCGGATAACTGCCCTGGCGCTGGAAGACGTCGGGCCGGTTGACCCCGGCGGCCTCGACTTCGATCAGGACCTCGCCCGGACCTGGAACGGGGGTGGGGCGGTCCACCAGACGCAGGACCTCGGGGCCACCCGGTGCGGTGATTTCAATGGCTTGCATGGGATGCTCCTATAAATGCGCAACAGGCATTATGCGCTACACTTTCGGTCTTCGATGCGGAAGCGTGCCAGAGTGGTTGAATGGACCGGTCTTGAAAACCGGCGATGGGGTGACCCATCCGTGAGTTCGAATCTCACCGCTTCCGCCAGAATTGCGCCCGTCAGGTCTCGCCGCCATCGGGCCAAGGGGCCGACGGCATGGATCACTGCAGCAAAGGGCGCCGCGTGTTGAGGCCCGAAAATCGGGACTGGACGCATCGGGCGATCCGCATTCTCGAAGCCGATGGCCGACGTTCCGCCGATACGCATCTGGTGAAACCCGACTTTCCGGGGTTGCGCGGCATCGACATCTATTTCAAGGACGAAAGCACGCACCCGACCGGCAGCCTCAAGCATCGTCTGGCGCGTTCCTTGTTCCTGTACGGCATCTGCAATGGCCGTATCCGCGAAAACACCCTGCTGGTCGAGGCCTCGTCCGGTTCGACGGCAGTGTCCGAAGCCTATTTCGCGCGTTTGCTGGGACTGTCCTTCGTAGCCGTGATGACGCGTTCGACCAGCCAGCAGAAAATCGAGGCGATCGAACGGTTCGGCGGCCGCTGCCATTTCGTGGATCATGCGCGCGAGGTCTATGGCGCGGCCCAGACCATCGCCGACGAGGCAGGGGGCTATTACCTGGACCAGTTCACGCATGCCGAGCGTGCCACGGACTGGCGCGGCAACAACAACATCGCCGAGAGCATCTTTCGCCAGATGTCGGGCGAATTCCATGCCGTCCCCGAATGGGTGGTCATGAGTGCCGGTACGGGCGGCACTTCGGCCACCATCGGGCGCTTCATTCGCTACCGCAATCTGGATACCCGGCTTTGCGTGGTCGATGTCGAGGGCTCGGCGTTCTACGAGGCCTGGCAAAGCGGCGACCTGAACATCACGGCGGCGGGTTCCCGTATCGAAGGCATCGGCCGTCCGCGCGTCGAGCCTTCCTTCATCCCGACCGTCATCGACGAGATGATCCGCATCCCCGATGCGGCCTCGATCGCGGCGGCCCATGTGCTGTCCGAGCGCTTGTTCCGCCGCGTGGGTGGATCGACCGGGACGAATTTCATGGGCGTGCTGTGCATGGCTGCGCTCATGCGGCAGCAGGGGCGGGCCGGATCCCTGGTCACCCTGATCTGCGACAGTGGCGACCGGTACGCGACGAGCTACTACGACGAAGGCTGGTTGCGCGCGCAGAACCTGGACATTGGCGGGTGGCGCGCCCGGATCGAACGGTTCCTGGATACCGGAGAAGGTGCGCTGCTGTGAATCTGTGATGGCGGCGGCCGTGCGGGCTTGAGCATTCAGTACAATGCCCCATCCATCATGCCCAGGTGGTGAAATTGGTAGACACAAGGGACTTAAAATCCCTCGCCGCAAGGCGTGCCGGTTCGATTCCGGTCCTGGGCACCAACCGTTCCAACCGCATTGGGCCAAGATCCTCAAGCGGTAATTCTCAAAATTCCTGAAGCCATACGCCCGGCTCTACCCCATTAACGGGGGAGAGCCGGAGAGCCCCGAGGCTGCCCAGCGGTCTGGGCAGTATCAGCATCAGCGATCGCGCGATTTCCCGGGCAGCATCCGGGTCAGGGTGGCATCCCGGTCGATGAAATGGTGCCACAGCGCGCCGACCGTGTGCAGCACGACCAGGCCGATCAGGATCGGTCCGGCGAACCCAGCGTGTACCGTATGGATGGCCTTGGCCGCCGCCTTGTCCTCATCCAGCCAGACCGGGATCGTGAACAGGCCGAAGACATCGACGGCCTGCTGCGCGAATTGTGCCATCAGCAGGCCGCCGATCGGCAGGGCGAGCGCCAGGGCGACCATGGCCCATTGGACCGTCGCTGCCAGGGGACGCTGCCACGCTTGTCCGACGGGTTGCGGCCGGCCGGCATTCAGCCGCGCCAGAATCCAGGCGATCATCAGGGCCAGGGTCGCTACCCCGAAGCTCTTGTGAAAGAACATGAACTGCCCCTTGGCGGGGTCGCCGCGTTCGTAGCTGCCGGCAATGAGTACGCTGATCACCGCTGCGGCGATGATGATGAACAGCGTCCAATGCAGGAATTTGAGTGATGGATTCCAGGTAGTGGTGTCGGTTGACATGTGATCCCCTCATCGGTTGCGGGCATCCAGCCGGACGGATGCCGGAATGGTTTGGCTGACTATAACCTGAATTTCTTAGGGTTTTGCTTGCCCGTGTCCGGAAGCGCCGGCGTCCTGGCCTCAAACACGCTACAATTCAGGGTTACTCTTTGTTGGGGCGGCTGCGCTTTTCCGATCGGAAAGCATGCTTTTCGCCACCATCCCGGTTTGACTGGAACGACGATACCAATGAGCCACACTCGCACGCGCCTTGTCATGGGCAATTGGAAGATGCACGGCAGCCTCGCAGCCAACGCGACACTGCTCGGCGGCCTTGTGGCCGGCGCGGCGCGGGCCGGAGACGCCCAGCTGGCCGTGTGCGTGCCGTTTCCCTACCTGGCGCAGGCGCAGGCTGCGCTGGCGGGGACGGCGGTATCCTGGGGCGCCCAGGACGTCAGCGTCCATGCCCAGGGGGCCTACACCGGGGAAGTCGCGCCGGCCATGCTGGCCGATTTCGGATGCGCCTGGGTCCTGTGCGGCCATTCCGAGCGCCGCGCCATGCATGGCGAATCCAGTGCCGTGGTGGCTGCCAAGGCGGCTTCTGCGCTGGCGGCGGGCCTGACCCCGGTCGTCTGCGTCGGCGAGACCCTGGCCGACCGGGATGCCGGTCAGGTCGAATGCGTCATCGGCGACCAGCTCGACCCGGTTCTGGCGTTGGGGGCCGAAGCCCTGGCACGCATGGTCATTGCCTATGAGCCTGTCTGGGCCATCGGCACCGGGCGCACCGCCACGCCGGAACAGGCCCAGGCCGTGCATGCCTTCATCCGCGTGGCCCTGGCGCAGCATGGCGCAGAGCAGACCCGCATCCTCTATGGCGGCAGCGTCAAGGCCGCGAATGCGGCATCGCTGTTCGCTCAACCCGACATCGACGGTGCCCTGGTGGGCGGCGCGTCACTCATCGCCGAAGAATTCCTCGACATCGCGGCTGCGGCCGCCTGATCCGAGCACATCACAAGGTCCGGAGTCCTATCATCATGCAATGGCTTTCCTCGATCCTGCTGACTCTGCAGGTCATTTCATCGCTTCTGGTCATCGTGCTGGTCCTGCTGCAGCAGGGCAAGGGCGCTGACATGGGCGCGGCATTCGGCAGTGGTTCGGCGGGCAGCGTGTTCGGCTCGGCCGGCGCGGCCAACTTCCTGTCGCGTGCCACCAAGTGGGCCGCTATCGTCTTCTTCGCCACCACGGCGGGCCTGGCCTGGGTTGCCCACCATCCCGCCGGCTCGCCCATCGAATCCGGCATCATGCAGGGCTTCACGGCACCGGCCAATGACGCCGCCCCGGCCGGTTCCGCCGTGCCTGACGTGAGCAGCGGCAATGCCGTCCCGTCCGTGCCAGCCGTTCCGTCCTCGACCACCGATTCGTCCGTGCCGGCTGTTGCGGCGCCTGCTGCCGGTGATGCTGCGGTGCCGTCCGTGCCGGCCCCGACCGAGAAAAAATAAGACCGTCCTTGCGGTCTTGGCAGGGGCCTTCACCTGTCAGGGCTGGTGCGATTTTTCATGCTAGAATGCCCGTCTTTGCCGCAAGGCAAAACGCCGTCGTGGTGGAATTGGTAGACACGCTATCTTGAGGGGGTAGTGGCGAAAGCTGTGCGAGTTCGAGTCTCGCCGACGGCACCACCGATAAAAAATCAGGGTGTTTCATAACCCGCCTGAAAATACATGAAACCCGCATGAACACTAGGTTCTTGCGGGTTTTTATTTGTGTGAGCGGTGTGACGGTTTGCTGATCCGGCGATCACGCTCCTCCATCACGCAGCTTTTTCAGTTCGGCCTCGGCGATGTCGATGCGCACCATGCCCAGTTCGACCAGGCGGCGAGCCACCTGGGCGATTTCGTCGCCTTGGGCGCCGGCCATCAGGGCGATGTTCTGGGAATGCAGCGACATGTGGCCTTTCTGGATGCCTTCGGTAGCCAGCGCCTTGAGTGCCGAAAAATTCTGCGCCAGGCCGACGGCGGCGATGACTCGGGACAGCTGTTCGGCCGATTGGATGTCCATGATCTGCAGGCAGGTCCGCGCCATGGGATGCAGCTTGGTCGCGCCGCCGATCAGGCCGACTGCCATGGGCATTTCCAGTGAACCGGCCAGGTCGCCTTCACGGGTCACTTCCCAGTGTGTGAGACTGCTGTACCAGCCTTTGCGCGCCGCATAGGCATGTGCGCCGGCCTCGATGGCGCGCGTGTCGTTGCCCGTGGCCATCACCACGGCGGTCACGCCGTTCATGATGCCTTTGTTGTGCGTGGCGGCACGGTAGGGATCCATCAGCGCGAATTCGGCGGCCTTGATCATGCCGTCGCGCACGGCGGCGCCGCCGATCGCGTCCAGCTTCCAGATGCACCGTGCCCGTGCCAGGCGGTGATCGGCCAGGTTGGACAGAATGCGCAGATAGACGCGCCCGCCAGTCCAGGATTCGATGTGGGGCGCCAGTTTTTCGGCCATGGTGTTCACGGCGTTGGCGCCCATGGCGTCGCGAGTATCCACGATCAGATGGCTGATCACCATCGGACCGCTGGGCGCGTCGATGATCCGGACTTCCAGGTCGCGGAAACCGCCGCCCAGCCGCACCAGCACCGGGTCGCAGTCATCGCAGATGGCGCGGATTTCCTCGGTGCGCTCCAGGATGGCGAGGCGAGCGTTATGGGGATCCGGGGCGTCCACCAACTGGACCTGGGCGATCATGCGAGTGCCCGACATCGAGGTCACGAATCCGCCCGAATCGTAGCATTGGCGCGCGGCATTGCAGACAGCGGCAACGACTGAGGATTCCTCGGTGGCCATCGGGACGAGATAGTCCTTGCCGTCGATCAGCAGGTTGGTCGCCATGCCGACCGGGATGTTCATGGTGCCCACGGCGTTTTCGATCAGCTGATCGACCCGTTCGGCCGGTAGATTGCCGGTATCCAGGAAAAGCGCTTTCAGATCGCTGTCCGCCAGGCCGGCAAAGGCCAGGGTCTGATCGATCCGCTCGGCGACGGAAAGCTTATGGAATCCAGAGATGCGAGAGGTTTTTGCAGTCACAGTGTTTGCCTTTCAGAAAGGAATTCAGCCGACGTAGCGGGGCAGCCACGTCACCAGGGCCGGAACGGCGGCGCAGATCATCAGGGCCAGGATCTGCAGGCCCATGAAGGGCACGACCCCGCGGTAGACCTCGGCCATGCCCATGCTCTTGGGCAGGGTGGCTTTCAGGTAGAACAGGGAATAGCCGAATGGCGGGCTGATGTATCCGACTTGGATCGAGATGGCGTAGAGCACGCCGAACCAGATTTCGTCGAAGCCGAATGCCTTCACGATGGGCAGGAAGACGGGGACGGTGAGCAGGATGATGCCGATCTCGTCCAGGCAGGTCCCCAGAAAGATCAGGATCAGCATCATGAGCGCCAGCACGACATAGGGCGACACATCCATGTCGCGAATGAGTCCGATCAGGGTGTCGGCCCCCCCCAGTCCAGTGAAGATCGCCACGTAGGCTTTGGCGCCGATGGTGATCCAGAGGATCATCGAGGTGACCTTCAGCGTCTGGATGCCGGCTTCGGCCAGCCCCTGGAAGGTGAATTTCCGGCGCGCCAGACTGGCCAGGATGGCGCCGACGACGCCGACGGCGGCGGCCTCGGTCGGGGTGGCGATGCCCAGGAAAATCGAGCCGAGCACCATGACGATGAGCAGGGTGGGGATGACGATGGCCTGCAGGCTGAGCAGCTTGAGGCGCATCGGCACGGGCCTGATTTCATCAGCGGGCACTTTGCCTGCCTGGAAGTAGGACACGTACAGGATGTACAGGATGTAGAGCAGGGCCAGCAGCAACCCGGGCACAATACCTGCGATGAGCATTTTGCCGATGGACACCTGCGCCGTGACGGCATACACGATCGTCAATACTGAGGGCGGGATCAGCACGCCCAGTGTGCCGGCCGCGCAGATGGTGCCGGCCACCAGCGAGGGGTCGTACTTGCGGCGCAGCATTTCAGGCATGGCCAGCACCCCCATCGAGGTGACGGCCGCGCCGACCACGCCCGTCATGGCGGCCATGACGACGCAGATGATGACGGTGCCGATCGCCAGGCCGCCGCGCAGCCGGCCGAACCACAGTCCCATGACCCGGTACAGGTCCTCGATGACGCCGGATCGCTGCAGAATGCCGGCCATGAGGATGTACAGCGGTACCGCCAGTAGCGGCTCGGAGCGCATGGTGTCGAACACCTGCAGCACCAGGATGACCACGGATTGCGGGTTCCAGAGCGTGACCGTCAGCAGCAGCGACAGGCCGCCCAGTACGAAGGCGATCGGCAGGCCAGTGACCATCAGCAGGGTCAGGCCGCCGAACATCAGGACGAGGATCAGGTTCGGGCTCATGCGATTTCTTCCCGCGCGTCACCCAGGCAGATCAGGCCCAGTTCGGCCAGGCTTTGCAGGGCCAGCAGCAGCATGGACAGAGGGACGGCAAGCTTGTAGGGCCAGAGAGGTGGATTCCAGGCGGAAAACGTGGTTTCACGGTATTCGATCGACTGCAGGACCAGCGGGGTGGCGTAATACAGCATGACGGCGCAGAAGAACAGGATGACGATCTGGCTGAAGACGTCGGCAACGGTGCGGATCCGCTGCGACATGCGAGTGCGGAACAGATCCATGTTCACGTGACCGCCCAGGTGCAGCAGGTAGGGGCCGCCCAGCAGAAAGTACGGTCCGAACAGCAGCACGGCCAGTTCCATGCCCCAGACGGTGGGGGCGTGAAACAGGTAGCGGCTGAGGACCTCGACCATCATGGCGGGCACGATGATGGCCATCAGTGCGGCGGACAGCATGAACAGGCCCCTGTTCAGGGCGGTCACGGTGCGCGCATAGAAGCGGATGACACTTGGCATGGTCGGTATCCGGAGAAAGGCCGATCGGGCCGACATGGCACAGCAGGCACCATGTCGGCAGGGCGGGGAAGACCGACGAGGATCAGGCGATCAGACCCAGTTTTTCCATGAAGGCGATCTGGCTGTCCAGGATCTGGGTGGCCAGAGCGTCGTCCTTGGTGGCCTTGCGCCAGACCTCGACGACTTTTTTCCGTGCCTGAGCGACATCGGCTGGGTCCAGTGAGCTGACCTCGACCCCCTGGGCCTTGAAGGCATCGATGGCCTTGCCGTCGGCGACCAGGATGTGCTGGCGCAGACTGCTGGAGACTTCGCGTGCGGCCACGGCCAGCGCGGCCTTGTAGGCATCGGGCAAGGCTTGGTAGGCG
>NZ_JAVERO010000108.1:0-7614 GCF_034007085.1 Castellaniella sp.
CGAAAACGAAGTCCCTGAAATCGAGCAAGGCCTGCTGGAAATCAAGGCAGCAGCCCGTGATCCAGGGGTGCGTGCCAAGATTGCCGTAGTAGCGTACGATAAGCGCATCGACCCGATCGGCACTTGTGTCGGGATGCGTGGTTCGCGCGTCACGGCCGTGCGCAACGAACTGGGCGGCGAACAGGTGGACATCGTCCTGTGGGCCGATGATCCGGCTGAATTCGTGATCGGCGCGCTGGCGCCGGCGCATGTCGAATCCATCCTCGTGGACGAGGACAAGCATGCCATGGATGTGGTGGTCGATGAGGAAAACCTTCCCAAGGCCATCGGCGCGCGCGGCCAGAACGTCCGCCTGGCCTCCGAACTGACCGGTTGGCAGATCAACATCATGACGCCCGAGGAAAGCCAGAGCCGTCAGGATGCCGAACGCGCCGCGCTGCGCCACACGTTCATCACGAAGCTCGACGTGGACGAGGAGGTCGCCGACATCCTGATCGACGAAGGCTTCACTGGCCTCGAAGAAGTCGCCTATGTGCCCCTGCAGGAACTGCTGGACATCGAGGCCTTCGACGAGGAAACCGTCAACGAATTGCGCACGCGAGCGCGCAATGCCCTGTTGACCGAGGCCATTGCCCAGGAAGAACGGGTGCAGACTGCCCGCGATCTGCTGGAAATCCAGGGTATGGACCCGGCCCTGGTGGCCAAGCTGGCCGAAAATGGCATCACCACGCTGGATGATCTGGCCGAACTGGCTGCGGACGAACTGGCCGAGCTGACCGGGCTGGCCGAGGACACCGCCAGCGACATGATCATGCAGGCGCGGGCCCACTGGTTCGAGGACGACGAGGCCTGATCCCTCTGTTGCATCGAATCACGCAGCCCTTCAACGTAGTCAAAGAGAGAGTCGAATGCCGAGTAACACCGTCGCCCAATTCGCCGAAGAACTGAACATGCCCGCCAACGTCCTGCTGGATCATTTCCGCTCGGCCGGCGTCGAGCTGGATTCGGTGAACGCCGACGTGACCGAAGCCGACAAGAGCGCTTTGCTCGAATCCCTGCGGCGTTCGCATGGCTCCGACACGGGCAAGAAGGTCGTGCTCACGCGCCGCAAGACGTCGGAAATCCATCAGGCCGACAGTTCCGGGCGTTCGCGCACGATCCAGGTCGAGGTGCGCAAGAAGCGCGTGCTGGTCAAGCGTGATCGCTCTGAACTGATCGAGGCCGCCCGCGCCGAAGCCGCCCAGGCCGCAGCGGCTGCAAGTGCAAGTACTGCGGCGGCTGCCGAGCCGCCCGTGCCGGCCGAGCCTGTTCAGGTGTCGTCGGCCCCGGCCCCGGCGGTGGCCGAATCTGCCACCGAGGCCCGTGCCCCCGAGCCAGCCGCCCCCGAGGCAGCGGCTGCTGAAACCGCTGCGCCCAAGACCGACGCCCTTGAAGGGACGGCGGCGCCGGCGGGCAACGAACCTCCCGCGCAACCAGAACCCGCCGAGGCCATCGCCCCGGCTGAAACCAAGCAGGACACCGTGAGCGAAACCCCTGTTGCCGAACCCGTGGCCGATGCGCCCGCTGCTTCGGAACCGGCCCAGGCCGTCGAGCCCGAGCCGTCTGTCGAACCCGTGCCGGCATCCGCCGCGCCGGTGGCCGCGCCTCAGGCCACACCGGGCAAGGCGCGCCGCGCTCCGGCCGATACCGACCGGGAGCGCGCCCGCCGCGCCGCCGAGGCCGAAGCCGCAGCATTGCGCGAAATGATGCGCCAGCCGCGCAAGGTCCTGCGCGCGCCGGAACCCGAGGACACCACCAGCGGCACGCTGCACAAGCCCGCCGGCACCAAGGCGGCCTCCAAGAAAGAATCCGAAGGCAAGAAGATCATCAAGACGGCCGATGTGTCCTCCAGCTGGGCCAACGATGGCCGCAAGAAACCGTCCAAGGCCGACACGCTGTCGGCCGGGGCCGGGCGCGACGCCTGGCGTGCAGGCGGCAAGGCCGGCAGCCGGGGCGGCAAGGGCGGGCGTGGCAAGGGCCGCCGCCAGGCCGAGCACCAGGAACCCGTGCAGGTGGAATTCATCGCGCGTGAAATCCACGTGCCGGAAACGATTTCCGTTGCCGACCTGGCCCACAAGATGTCCGTGAAGGCGGCCGAGGTCATCAAGCACCTGATGAAGCTGGGCCAGATGGTCACCATCAACCAGATCCTGGATCAGGAAACGGCCATGATCGTGGTCGAAGAACTGGGCCACACCGCCATTGCCGCCAAACTGGACGACCCGGAAGCCTTCCTGGCCGATACCGAAACCGCCAGCGAAGCCGAGGCCCTGCCGCGCGCTCCGGTCGTGACCGTCATGGGCCACGTCGACCATGGCAAGACCTCGCTGCTGGACTACATCCGCCGTACCAAGGTCGCCACAGGCGAAGCCGGCGGCATCACCCAGCACATCGGCGCCTACAGCGTGAAGACCGATCGTGGCGTGGTGGCCTTCCTGGATACGCCGGGCCACGAGGCCTTCACGGCCATGCGTGCCCGTGGCGCCCAGGCCACCGACATCGTGATTCTGGTGGTGGCGGCCGATGACGGGGTCATGCCCCAGACCAAGGAAGCCATCCACCATGCCCGCGCAGCCAATGTGCCCCTGGTGGTGGCGATCAACAAGATCGACAAGCCGGAAGCCAACCCAGAACGCGTCAAGCAGGAACTGGTCGCCGAGGAAGTCGTGCCGGAAGAATACGGCGGCGATGTGCCGTTCATCCCGGTGTCGGCCAAGACCGGCCAGGGCATCGACGAACTGCTGGAAAACGTGCTGCTGCAGGCCGAAATCCTGGAACTCAAGGCGCCCGTCGATGCGCCCGCCAAGGGGATCGTCATCGAGGCCAGGCTGGACAAGGGCCGTGGCCCGGTGGCGACCATCCTGGTCCAGAGCGGCACCCTGCATCGCGGCGATGCCGTGCTGGCCGGGGTTGCCTATGGCCGGGTGCGCGCCATGCTGAACGACACTGGCAGATCCGCTGCCGAAGCCGGCCCCTCGACCCCGGTCGAAATCCAGGGCCTGGCCGAGGTCCCAGCCGCCGGCGACGAGGTCCTGGTCCTGAACGACGAACGCAAGGCGCGCGAGATTGCCCTGTTCCGCCAGGGCAAGTTCCGCGACGTCAAGCTCGCCCGCCAGCAGGCGGCCAAGCTCGAATCCATGTTCGACAATCTGGGCGAGGGCGTGCGCACGCTGCCGTTGATCGTCAAGACCGACGTCCAGGGTTCCCAGGAAGCGCTGGTGCAGTCGCTGCTCAAGCTGTCCACCGACGAGGTCCGGGTACAGGTCGTGCACGCTGCCGTGGGCGGCATCTCCGAAAGCGACGTCAACCTGGCGATTGCCTCGGGCGCCGTGGTGATCGGCTTCAATGTGCGGGCCGATGCCCCAGCCAAGAAACTGGCCGAGACCAACGAAATCGACCTGCGCTACTACAACATCATCTACGATGCGATCGACGACGTGCGCAATGCCATGTCGGGGATGCTGGCGCCGGAAAAACGCGAGGAAGTCATCGGCCTGGTCGAGATCCGCGAAATCTTCACCGTGTCCAAGATCGGCAACATTGCCGGCTGCATGGTGCTCGAAGGCCTGGTCCGCCGCGATTCCCAGGTCCGTCTGCTGCGCAACCACGTGGTGCACTGGACGGGTTCCCTGGATTCGCTGCGTCGCTTCAAGGACGACGTCAAGGAAGTCAAGTCCGGCTTTGATTGCGGGATCACGCTCAAGGGCAACAACGACATCCAGGTCGGCGATCAGCTCGAAGTCTTTGAAATCAAGGAAGTCGCCCGCACGCTCTGATCGTGCGGCATGCATCATGGGTCGTCATCAATCCAAGCGCAATCCCGGACGCAACACACGCCTGGCCGACCAGATCCAGAAGGATCTGGCGGCGCTGGTGCAACGCGAACTCGATGTCTCGCGCGCGGGTCTGATCACGCTCACGGGCGTCGATCTGTCGGCGGACTATGCGCATGCCAAGGTCTATTTCACGGTGCTGGGCGCCGAACCCGACGCGGCTGCCCAGGCCTTGAACGACAAGGCCGGCTGGCTGCATTCGCAACTGTTTCGCATGTTGCACATCCATACCGTGCCCACGCTGCGTTTCATCCATGACGCGCAACTGGCGCGCGGGATCGAACTCTCGCAACTGATCGATCGGGCCAATCGTCCCCAGGCGGGCGTTTCGGACATCCCCGAACTCGAAGACCCGGACGGCCAGCCCTGACAGGGCGGTCGTCACTCATCTGGACGGATTGAACGATGGCTTCCCGACGCGGGCAGATGCTCGACGGAGTCCTGTTGCTGGACAAACCGGAGGGCCTGTCAAGCAACCATGCGCTGCAACGCGCCAAACGCACGGTGGACGCCCGCAAGGCGGGCCATACCGGCACACTCGACCCCTTTGCCACAGGGCTGTTGATCTGCTGTTTTGGCCGGGCGACGAAAATTTCCGCTGCCATGCTGGAGGCCGACAAGGTCTACGAGGCGACCCTGGCCTTTGGCGAGGAAACCGACAGCGGCGACCTGACGGGCCACGTCACGGCGTGCGCACCGCAGGACTTTGCTCCGGTGACTCCCGAGGCCTTGGAAACCGCGCTGGCCGCGTTCCGGGGCGAGATCGAGCAGATCCCACCCATGGTGTCGGCGCTCAAGCGCGACGGCAAACCCCTGTATGAATACGCCCGCCAGGGCATCGAACTGGAACGTCCGCCGCGCCGGATCGTGATCCATGCGCTGGAACAGCTGGCCTGCGATGGCCGCAGCGCCCGGGTGCGGGTGCATTGCAGCAAGGGCACCTATGTGCGCACCCTGGCCCAGGACATTGGTCGTCACCTGGGCTGCCTGGCGCACCTGTCGGCCCTGCGGCGCACCGCCGTCGGGCCGTTCTCGATCGAACAGGCGGTGGGGCTGGAAGCTCTGCAGGCCATGGAAACGCCGGCGACGGCGCTGATCCCTTTACACGCCTTGCCGGACGGCCTGCGTCCGGCAAGCGTTTCCACCGAGGAAAACACGCTATGAAACGAGCTTTGCGCAACGTGGCCATCATCGCCCACGTGGACCATGGCAAAACCACGCTGGTCGACCAGTTGCTGCGTCAATCCGGCACGTTCCGGGACAACCAGCAGGTGTCCGAACGGGTCATGGATTCGGGCGATATCGAGCGCGAGCGCGGCATCACGATTCTGGCCAAGAACTGCGCCGTCGAATACGAAGGCACGCACATCAACATCATCGACACCCCGGGCCACGCCGACTTCGGCGGCGAGGTCGAGCGTGTGCTGTCCATGGTGGATGGTGTGTTGTTGCTGGTCGATGCGGTCGAAGGCCCGATGCCGCAGACCCGCTTTGTCACGCGCAAGGCCCTGGCCCTGGGCCTGAAGCCCATCGTCGTCGTCAACAAGGTCGATCGGCCGGGTGCGCGCCCGGATTACGTGGTCAATGCCACCTTCGATCTGTTCGACAAACTGGGCGCCACCGAGGAACAGCTGGATTTTCCGGTGATCTACGCCTCCGGGCTGTCGGGTTACGCCGGCCTGACCGAAGACGTGCGCTCGGGCGACATGCGGCCGCTGTTCGAAGCCATCCTGCAGCACGTGCCGCAACGCGACGATGATGCCAACGGCCCTTTGCAGCTGCAGATCATTTCCCTGGACTACAGCAGTTACGTGGGCAAGATCGGCGTGGGCCGCATCAATCGTGGCCGTCTGCGCGCCGCACAGGACGTTGTCGTGAAATTCGGCCCCGAGGGCGAGCCCATCAAGGGCCGCGTCAACCAGGTGCTGAAATTCAAGGGACTGGAACGCGAACTGGTGGACGAGGCCGAAGCCGGCGACATCGTGCTGATCAATGGCATCGAAGAAATCGGCATCGGCTGCACGCTGATGGATCCGGCAACGCCCGAGGCGCTGCCGATGCTGCGCATCGATGAGCCTACCCTGACCATGAATTTCATGGTCAATACGTCGCCGCTGGCGGGCCGTGAGGGCAAGTTCGTCACCAGCCGCCAGTTGCGTGACCGCCTGGACCGCGAACTGAAATCCAACGTCGCTCTGCGCGTCAATGATACGGACGACGATACGGTGTTCGAGGTCTGCGGCCGGGGCGAACTGCACTTGACCATTCTGCTGGAAAACATGCGCCGCGAGGGCTACGAACTGGCGGTGTCGCGCCCGCGCGTGATGTTCAAGGACATCGACGGCGTCAAGTGCGAACCTTATGAATTGCTGACGGTGGACGTGGAAGACTCGCACCAGGGCGGGGTCATGGAAGAACTGGGCCGCCGCAAGGGCGAACTGCAGGACATGCAGCCCGATGGTCGTGGCCGCACTCGCCTGGAATACCGTATCCCGGCGCGTGGCCTGATCGGTTTCCAGAGTGAATTCATGACGCTGACGCGCGGCACTGGCCTGATGAGCCATATTTTTGATGACTATGCGCCGGTGCGCGAGGGCGGGGTGGGTGAGCGCCGCAATGGCGTGCTGATCAGCCAGGATGACGGCACCGCCGTGGCCTACGCGCTGTGGAAACTGCAGGAACGCGGCCGCATGTTCGTGTCGCCCCAGGATCCGGTCTACGAAGGCATGATCATCGGCATCCATTCACGCGACAATGATCTGGTGGTCAACCCGATCAAGGAAAAAAAGCTGACCAATATCCGCGCCTCCGGCAAGGACGAGCATATCGATCTGGTGCCGCCCATCGCACTGAACCTGGAATATGCCGTCGAGTTCATTGCCGATGATGAACTGGTCGAGGTCACGCCCAAGTCGATCCGTCTGCGCAAGCGTTATCTGCAGGAGCACGAGCGCCGTCGCAGTCTGCGCGAGTCGGCCTGAACTCCGGGACTCTCGACGGCCTGAATGCGAAGACCCTGCCTTGTGCAGGGTCTTCGCATTTGAGACGCGTGCGCCCAGATGGATTACCGCGTCTCGGCGCGGATCACGATCGCCAGTCCCGCCAGCAACGCGGCCAGGCCCGCATAGGCCAGCGCGCCAGGCCGTTCGCCCACCACCAGCAGAGCCAGCAGAAAAGCGGTGACGGGCTCCATCAGAGCCAGCGACACGCCGGTGGCGGCGCTGATACCGCGCAGGCCCGTGCTGAACAGCAGATAGGCGATGCCTGTCGAGACGATCCCCAGAAAACCCACCACCATCCAGCCGGTGGGGGTGATCTGCAAGGCGCCGGCCCAGAGGGCGGCAGCCGGCAGGGCCAGCAGCGCGCCTACCGAGAAGACGGCCAACGTGCTGACGGCGGGTTCGGAATGCTGTACCAGTTTTTTGTTCAGCAGGGTGTAGAGGGCATAGCTCAGGCCGGCGCCCAGGCACAGAATGATGCCCAGGGGATCGGCCTGCAGCGCATCGCCGCGGCCGGACACCAGCAGCACCCCACCGCCCACGGCCAGCAGCGTGCCCGTCCACCAGCCCGGACCGGGGCGTGCGCCGCCGATCAGTTGCAGCAGGCCGGCCCAGATCGGGCCGCTGCCGATGGTCAGCGCCGTGCCCACCGCTACCCCCGTGGCCTTCACGCCCGCAAAGAATGTCAGGTTGTAGGCGGCCACGCAGATTCCGGCCCATAGGGCATGACGCCAGTCCAGGGC
>NZ_JAVERO010000005.1:0-43184 GCF_034007085.1 Castellaniella sp.
CCGTGGCAACCTCAAGCCGTTGCATCCCTCCACCTCGCCGCTTGCAAGCGGCTCGGATTCAACAGGCACGAAGTATCTTCACCCGTTGCATCCCTCCACCTCGCCGCTTGCAAGCGGCTCGGATTCGACAGGCACGAAGTATCTTCACCCGTTGCATCCCTCCACCTCGCCGCTTGCAAGCGGCTCGGATTCGACAGGCACGAAGTATCTTCACCCGTTGCATCCCTCCACCTCGCCGCTTGCAAGCGGCTCGGATTCGACAGGCACGAAAGAGTCCGCAGGGACTCTTTCGTGTCCTGTCTCATCCCCCTATATAACTCATTTCTATTTTTTGGGTGCGATGGGCTTCGCTGCGGATTTCGGAATAGCGGTCGTCACGCGATCGCCAGACACCCGACAGGCGTCGGGCCAGAGCCGTGTCATCGGCACCGCTGCGCAACAGGCCGCGCAAATCATGCCCCTGTTCGGCGAACAGGCAGGTGAACAGCTTGCCTTCGGGCGACAGACGCAGCCGCGTGCAGTCCCCGCAGAACGGCTGGGACACGCTGGTGATCAAGCCGATTTCGCCAGCACCATCTGCATACGCCCACCGTGCGGCGACCTCGCCCCGGTAACGCGCCTGCAGCGGCCGCAGCGGAAACTCGCTATCGACGATCTGCACGATTTCCGCCCCCGTGATGACTTCGTCCATGCGCCAGCCGTTGGTATTGCCGACATCCATGTATTCAATGAAACGCAACGTATGGCCGGAACCCCGGAATCGACGCGCCATCGGCAGGATCTGGCCATCGTTCATCCCCCGGCGCACGACCATGTTGACCTTGACGGGGGTCAATCCGGCAGCGGCGGCAGCTTCGATGCCGTCGAGCACCGTGGCCACTGACACGCCGCTGTCGCTCATGCGTTCGAACAAGGCATCATCCAACGCATCCAGGCTGACCGTGACACGCGCCAAGCCGGCATCAGCCAGCGCACGCGCCTTGCGGGCCAGCAACGTGCCATTGGTCGTCAGGGTCAGTTCCGGCGGATCGCCTTCCGGAGTGCGCAAATCGGCCAGCATGCCGATCAGGGTCTCGACCTGTTTGCGCAGCAGTGGTTCACCGCCAGTCAACCGGATCTTGCGCACGCCACCGGCCAGGGCGATCCGGGCGATTCGAGTGATTTCCTCGAAAGTCAGCAGGGCCCCATGGGGCAGGAATTCGTGATCCGCGTCGAACAGTTCGCGCGGCATGCAGTAGGTACAACGAAAATTGCACCGATCCGTGACGGAAATCCGCAGATCACGCAATGGACGCCCATATGCGTCACGCACCACCCCGCCCGGCGCCTGGACCGTGTCACGGCCCCCCTGCGCCGGGATCGGCCGGTGGTGAATCACACTGGGCATGGAGTCAATCGTTTTCCTTGACCCGATAGACCAGGGTGGCGACCTTGGCCAGGCCCAGGACCTTGACCGTGACGCTGCCCAGCAGCAGGCGGGACAGGCCGCTGCGGCCATGGCTGCCGATGAAGATCAGGTCGCAGCCTTCGGACTGGGCGGCCTGCACGATGCCGTCGGCGACATTGAAATTGGATACTGCCAGGGGCGTGGCCTTGACACCGGCCGTTTCGGCCCGGTCGAGCACCGCCTGCAGGTATTTCTTGGCCTGCTCGGCTGCGGTGCGGTCGTAGTCTTCGTCCGTGATGGCATAAGCGGCGGCCATACCATCGAAACCGACCGTCGCCGCAAACGGCTGGGACACGTGCAACGCGACGACTTCGGCGCCAATGGTACGGGCAAAACAGACGCCCTTGTTGGCGGCCTGGGCGGAAAGCTTGGAACCATCCGTGGGGATCAGAATTTTCTTGAACATACGCAGCTCATCCAAAACGCTAGCGGGAGACATCAGCATAACCGCTGGCCCCTTGAAAGGACAGTCGGATCAGCCCTGGATTTGATCTGCGCCATGTTCGCGCGCCGCCAGAAACAGATTGGTGCACCGCGCACCCGAGCGGCAGTAGGCCAGCACGGGCTTGGGCAGAATCCGCAACAACGCCGCGAACTCGGCCACATCCGCCAGCGTGATCGCGCCGCTGACAACGGGCTGGTAGCGCGCCTGCAAACCAACTGCCTGGGCCGCCCGCAACACATCATCGGACCGGGGCTGATCGGGACCGGCCTCGCCATCCGGACGATTGATGATGACGGACTTGAACCCTGCGTCTGCCAAGGCTTGCATATCATCGGGTCCCAGCTGGGGCGCGACGGCAAAATCCGGAGTCAGGGTCTGATACGTCAAAGTCTGGTGAGTCAGGGCCATATTGATATTGTTTCCTCGGTACAGTTCACGATCCACCGCACGGTCAACAGGCCGCCCGATGGCATCAAGCATCGATCAGTTCGCAAGAACGGGTCGATGCCCCGACCCAGATCCTTCGATCGTCAAATGATATTCTGCCAGCAGCCGCCCCATCAAAGGGCCTGCCAGCACCGCATATTCGGCCTGACGCTGCGCCGACAGACTGTCGGCGTCATCCGCGCCCAGTGCAGGGTGGCACATCAGCACATCGCCATCCTGGCACGCAGCCAGCCAGCGGCGCAGCCAGTTTTCGTAGGCCGGAACCCCACCCTGAAAATCATACACCCCCAGGAACCCCGGGTTAAGCGCATGGCCACGCGCCTGTGCACGATGACGCAGGCCCGAAGCGCCCAGCCCGGCGATCACGGCTGCCTTGAAACGCAGGCGCAGCGGCAGGCCCGCCATGCGCGGCCGCCCGACATCACGGATCCAGGGCGCACCGCAGTGGGGCGCCGGCAACGATTCCAACAAAGCATCGCGGATGCCCGGCAATTGATGCACATGCTGGTGACCGTCGATGTAATCCGGTTCACGGCCCGTGATGTCCCGGAACAGCGCCAGCTGCCGCTGCACCGCAGCGCGCACCGCAGCGCTGGGCAAGCGCCCCAGCCAGGCCGCCCGGATCAGTCTTCCCAGGGGCAGGCACAGCCCAGGCTGACCGAAGGATTCGGTGCAATTCAGATGCAGCCCCACCTGCAGCCCCGATGCCAGCAGCGCCGCCGTGTCCTGGCGCGCTGCCGGACCATCGACCAGCAGGCTGGTGGCCGACAGGCGGCCGCACGCAGCCAGCGCCAGAATGCCGGCATTCACTGCCGGGTTCATCCCGAAATCGTCGGCACACAATACAATGCGCCGGTATTGATGCCCTGCTGCTCGCAAATCCGGATCCATGCTCAAGAAACTCGCTACCCAGGTCGGCTGGTTCGTCATTGTAGGCTGCGCAGCGGCAGCCACCCACTGGGCAGTCGCCGTGTCCTGCGTCGCCCTGGGGGGGCTGGCACCGCTGGGCGCCAACATCGTCGGCTGGCTGGTGGCATTCTGGGTGTCCTTTGCAGGCCATTACCGCCTGACCTTCCGCCACCAACACGCACCGCTGCAGCGCGCAGCGGTACGTTTTTTTCTGGTGTCGGCCCTGGGCTTCGCGGCCAACGAGGCCGCTTACGCCACACTGCTGCGCCTGACGACGATCCGCTACGATGTCCTGCTGGCCCTGGTGCTGATCGGCATTGCCGGGATGACCTTCATTCTGGGGCGCTACTGGGCGTTTCGCCGCAGCCATTGACGGTTTCGGCCGCTGGCACGCGCCACAGGCCCATCCTGGATGTCCGCGCCAGGGGTTCGAGGCCCGCCAGCGCCGGGTAGCGGTCGGCTTCATCCAGCCAAGCCAGCAGCCAGGTCGTCGCATGGCCCGGATCACACAAATACGCCTGCAACTGCGATGCAAGCCACAGCCTGTCCGCACCCCGGTCCGGCATGAACGTGGCCGCATCAGCCAGTTCCTTGCGCCAGTCATCGCTTCGCATGACGTCCGGATCGTTCCAGTTCGCCACGGCAATGACCGGGCCGCGCCAGCCGGCATACAGGGGTACGTCATAGGCGTACTGGTCGAGCATCACCAACTGGTCGCCAGGCGCCGCTGAAACCGCCAGCGCCTGGGCCAGGCTTTTTGTGCTGCGTTGCGGAAACAGCACCATTGCCACCACGGCCAGCAGGCACAATGCGCCCGCCACCAACGCATGGCGCACCAGGCTGCGGACTGCGCCAGGCGCAGTGGATTCCTCGCGTTGTTCGAAGGTTTCCTGGATGAACCAGGCCAGCGGCGGCAGCGCGGCAATCACGTAACCCACCAATTTCGAGGCGGGAATCGAGAAAAACACCAGCACCACGGCCAGCCAGGACAACATCAGGCCACGCAGCACCCGGCGGTCGACTTGCTCCACCCGATGGGCGGGCGGCACGAACGCCGTCTGCAATGGCCCCCTGGGCAGGGTCCAGCGCCACAACTGGATCGACCAGGGCAGCGTCAGGCCCAGCACGACCGGCACATAGAACCAGAAGGGATGCGGATTGTTGAAACCAGATTCGAGAAAACGCTGGAAATGCTGGTAGACAATGTAATAGTCGAAAAAGCCCGGATGGCGCAGTTCCATTGCCACCATCCAGGGCAAGGCCAAGGCCAGGAACAGCAACATGCCCGGCCACCAGAACAAGCGCCCCAGGGCGCGGTATCGGCGCCGGCCCAGCAGCCAGAAGCACAAGACCCCGCCCGGCAGCACGACGCCAATCAGGCCCTTGGCCAGAAATCCGGCCGCTGCGGCGATGTACATGGTCGTCAGCGCCCAGGTATCCGGACGCAGCTGCTCGCGACGGAATACGGCATCGGCACCGGCCATCACGGTCAGGCTCATCAGCATCGCCACCAGCATGTCCAGATTGGCATAATGCGCCGCACCGAACAGAAATGGCTGCACCGCCAGGATCAGGGCCGTGCGGCTCGCGGCGCGGCCACTGGCATACCGGCGCAGAAAAACATACGTGATCGTCACCAGCGCCGTGGCCGCCAGTACCGAGCACAGCCGCCCGGCCCAGGCGTTGTCGCCGAATACCGCCAAGGATGCTGCCGTCAGCCAATAGAACAGCGGCGGCTTGTGGAAAAAGGGCATGCCATCCAGGCGCGGCGTCAGGTAATCCCCCGAGACCAGCATATGCCAGGCCACCCCCACGTAGCGCCCCTCGTCAGGCAGCAGCAGCGGATACATCCAGGTCGTGGCCGCCAGCCAGAGGAAAGTGGACAGCGCCACCCAGGGCCAGGCGCGCCGGACCCGCAGGCGCTGCCAGGCAGATTCGCCAGCATCCACCAGCCGGGAGCCAAAGGCCGGGAATCTCATGCCTGGTGTCCTCCTGAAGACAGTGGATCGCCAGTCGTGTCCTCGTCGATGGAGGCCCGCGCATAGCGTGGTGGCGGCACATCCAGGCCCGGCCCAGGGATAGGCCCAGGCCCACAGTCACCGGGGCCTGCATCGCCCAATCCCGTGCCTGCACGTTCCTGCAACAGATAGACGGGCCGGCCCTTGACTTCGGTGAAGATACGGGCGATGTATTCGCCCACCACGCCCAATGACATCAGATTGACCCCCGCAAAGAACAGGATCACTGTGATCAGAGTGGCCCAGCCGCGCACTGCATCGCCATAGAGCAAGTGCGTCACGATGATGAACAGGCCATACAGAAAGGCCAGCAACGCCACGCAAGCCCCCAGTAGACTGAGCAATCGCAACGGCCAAGTGGTAAAGGCCGTCAGCCCGTCCACGGCGAAACGCAGCAATTTCAGGGGCCGGAACCGGCTGGTGCCATGCAATCGCTGGGGCGGCGTGTAGGCCATGGCCTCGGACCGGAAACCGACCCAGGCAAACAGGCCTTTCATGAAACGGTCGCGTTCGGGCAACTGTTTCAGGGCATCGACCACGGCCCGATCCATCAAACGGAAGTCCCCGGCATTGGGCGGCACGCTCTGGCCATCGGATGTGCGCATCAAGGCATAGAACAGCCGGGAGCCGACCCGCTTGAACCAGGTTTCGTCATCACGCGTGGCGCGTACTGCGTAAACCATGTGTACCCCGGCGCGCCAGCGCGCCAACATGGCGGGGATCATCTCGGGGGGATGCTGCATGTCGGCATCCAGACAGACCACCACATCGCCACGCGCAACATCCAGTCCAGCCGTCAGGGCGGCCTCTTTGCCGAAATTGCGCGACAGGCGCAAATAAACGATTTCCGGATGCAGGCGAGTCCAATGACGCATCAGATCAGGCGTGCCGTCGGTGCTGCCATCATCGACCACGACGATTTCCGGCACGCAATCCTGGCGCGACAGCATGGACAGCAACTCTGGCAGCAATACGCTCAGGTTGGCCTGTTCGTTCAAGCAGGGGATGACGCAGGACAGGGTGACGGGTCTGGACATGATGACAACGCCCTGGCGACACGGCGCGGGGCACGATCTGGAAAAAAGAAAAGACAGGTGAAGACTTGAATCATAACTGAACACCAGGCCGGACAACCGCCTACGGCGGCATGAAATTTTGCGCTTCCCCATTAAGATAACTATAATATGAACCTTTGAATCCCCGCCCCGCGACCATGGAAGACGCCCCAGTCTGCACCGAGGCCGAGATCACGACCCTCGTCCACCATTTTCTACCGCCGTGTCCGCCAGGATCCGGTCCTGGGTCCGATATTCGATACCCATATCGAAGACTGGGACGAACACCTGGAACGCATGGTGCGCTTCTGGTCGTCGTTATTGCGGCGTACCGGCGCCTACAGTGGTACGCCCATGCCACGCCACATCGCCCTGCCCGGCCTGGAAGGCCCGATGTTCGTGCGCTGGCTCGACCTGTTCCACGACACACTGGGGGAATTCGACAACCCGGCCTTCACGGCGCAGGCGGCAGATTTCGCCCACCGCATCGCCCGCAGCCTGTGGTATGGCTACCAGATCAGCCACCACCCCGACCAACCCGTCACGGAGTTCGACGCCCATGTCCCACCTGCTCAGTATTGAGGAACCGGCCGCTGCCGCATCCCGGCCATCCATGACAGCCTTCCTGGCCTTGGGATTCCGGCCGCTGTACCTGGCGGGTGCGGCCTGGGCGCTGATCTCCATCGCCCTGTGGATCTTCACCCCGCAGGTGCTCAATGGGCCCCTGCCCCAGGTCTACTGGCATGCCCACGAAATGCTGTGGGGCTTCATCATCACCATCGCGGTCGGCTTCCTGCTGACCGCCAGCGCAACCTGGACCGGCTTCAATCCGCTTTCAGGCCGCCCCCTGGGCCTGTTGTGCCTGCTGTGGCTCGTGGCCCGCATCGGCTTTCTGACAGGCGGGCTGACGGGTTTCTGGATCGCCACGGCAGCCGAACTGCTGTTCTTCCTGGTCGCTGCGGCCTGCCTGATGCGCGTCATGATCAAGGGCCGCAGCCGCCGCAACTACGGTCTGCCGGCGGTCATGCTGGCACTGGGCGCAGCTGACCTGCTGTACCTGCTGGCAGCCCTCAACGGCGATTACCTCCTGCTGATGAGACGCTTCGATCTGGGCCTGATCGGCATGGCCGTGGTCGCCTTGCTGATCGCGCGGCGCGTCATTCCCTTTTTCTCCATGCGCATGGTCCCGGGCCTGCAGATTCCCATGCTGACGCGTTCCGGCCATGTGCAGATGGTCTTCAGCATGCTGGCCCTGGCCGCCGGTGTGCTGCTGCAAGTCATGCCGCCTGCCGGCAGTGGTCCGGCTTTTCTGTCGTGGATCATGGCTGGCAGCCTGGCACTGACCGGCCTGATCAGCCTGGGCCAGCTGCTGGCCTGGCAACCGCTTGCGGTGCTGCGCAAACCCATGCTGTGGATCCTGTACCTGGGCTACGCCTTCATCGGCGTCGGCCTGCTGGTCGCAGCAATCCACATCAGCGGCCTGCTCGACCCAGCACTGATGCGCGGCCTGCTGGCGCGCAGCGCCACGCACGTCCACCTGATCGGCATGGCCGGTTTCTGCATCCTCATCATCGGCATGCTGACCCGCACGGCCCTGGGCCATCTGGGGCGCCCGCTGGCCCTGGACCGCAGCATGCTGGCCAGCTACTGGCTGATGATCGCTGCGGCTGTCTTCCGTCTGGCCGCATTATGGCCTTCGGCCGCCAGCCAACCCCTGCTGCATCTGGCTGCCTGCGCCTGGATCCTGTGCATGGCGCTGTATCTGTGGCGCTTCATCCCCATGCTGATCCGCCCCCGGCCCGACCGGCCAGTCTCTGCTGCGGCCCCGTCCCGGGCGGCCCCACAGCCCGCCCAGGCGCGCTGACCCCTACCAGGATTTCCCATCATGCGCCTGACCAACATGAGCGACTACGCGGTGCGGCTGCTGATTTACCTGGGCAGCCACCGTGACCGGCTCTGCACGATTGCCGAAATCGCCCAGGCCTACCGGATTTCAGAACCACACCTGATGAAAATCACGCACCGGCTGGCCCAGCGCGGCTGGATCCGCACGGTACGCGGCAAGAACGGTGGCATGGAACTGGCCCACGAGCCTGGCGAGATCCGCCTGGGGGCGCTGATCCGTGACATGGAAAACGATCTGGCACTGGTCGAATGCATGGGGACTGACAACCACTGCATCCTGAACGGCCACTGCGGCCTGAAACCCATCATTGCAGGCGCGATGCAGGCCTTCATGGATCATCT
Source organism: Castellaniella sp. (assembly GCF_034007085.1). Taxonomy (GTDB): domain Bacteria; phylum Pseudomonadota; class Gammaproteobacteria; order Burkholderiales; family Burkholderiaceae_B; genus Castellaniella. The sequence goes on from NZ_JAVERO010000005.1 coordinate 8,569, forward strand.
GGACGCTCACACGCTGGCCGATGTGATTCCCTCGACCCCTTCAGCCGCGATCCCCATCGCGCCTGAACGCGTGGCGGCAGACGGCTTGCCGGCAACCGCGTAGGCGGCATCAACAGCTTTCAAAGGGGGGAACAGCAGCAATCCTGCTATTGCACCAGCGGAGAATCCGCTCCCTGCATGGGGATGCCTTCGATGCGGGCCCCCCCGACCAGCTGCTGCAGGTACTGGTGTACGGCACGCCGCTGGCTGGATGCTTCAAGCCAGTCTGCCAGCCGTTCGTGCACGTCCTCGAACGGCAGGGCACGGCCTTCGACCTTGAGTCCGGTACGCACGATGTGGAACCCGAACCGGGTCTCGACTAACTCACTGCCCAGGGTATATTCCGGCAGGGCGAAGATCGCCCGTTCGAATTCGGGCACCATTTCGCCCCGGCTCAGTTCGCCCAGAGCGCCGCCCTTGGCGCCCGAGGGACAGTTGGAATAGTTCCGTGCAAAGGTCGCAAACGATCCCAGGCCTTCACGGTGCAGTTCGGCCAGGATGCCATTGGCCCGGGCGCGCAGTTTCTGCACGTCCAGCCCCGAGGTGGCCTGGAACAGAATGTGCCAGGCCTCGATGCGATCGCCTTCGCGAAATTCGTCGGGATGCTGCTCGTAATAGCGTCGGCAGCTGGCCTCATCCGCCTCGGGCGTGCGCACGTCGTGGGCCAGCACAGCCTGCAACAGGGCTTCGTCGTCTTCGGCCGTCAGATCCAGTTCAGCCGCGCGCTGGCGACACAGTGCCCGCAGGACCAGTTCCTGGCCTGCGGCCAGGCGCGGGTTGGCCTCGTGCTGATGGCGCGGGACCTCGGCCAGGATCTCGGCTTCGGTGATGTGCGTGTCGTTGACGGTGATCATCCTGTGGTTTCCGGACGGATTCAGCGCGGCCGCACGAGTTGCCAGGCCCGGACCAGATAGGAGACCGAAGCAAAGCCCGACCACACGTGCACCAGACGGGTGAAGGGAAAGATCACGAACAGGGTCATGCCCAGCACCATGTGCAGGCGGTAGACAACGGGCACGCCTTCCAGGGCGCCCACTGCGCCGCTGCGGAAGGTCACGATGCGTTGCGCCCATTCGCCCAGCTGGACCATCACCGCGCCATCGGTATGGTGTACAGACGTGAAGATCGAGGCAATGCCGACCACCAGCACCAGCAGGATCCACAGCAGCGTGACCCAGTCCGACAGGTTGGAGTTGTGTGCCAGACGGATCTCCGACCACCGGCGATGAATGAGCAGCAGCAGGCCGATCAGGCACACCACCCCCAGAATCGCGCCCACTACGATGGCCATCAATTGTTTGAACTGCGTCGTCACGCCAAAGGCGTGATAGACGGCCGGTGGCGTGAGCAAGCCCACCAGATGAGTGAAGAACAGCGAGATGATCCCGATGTGGAACAGATTGCTGCCCCAGCGCAACGAGCCCTGGCGCAGCAACTGGCTGGAATCGCTTTTCCAGGTGTACTGCTCGCGCTCGAAGCGCAGCAGACTGCCCGTGAAGAACACGGTCAGGGCGATATAGGGATACACCCCAAAGAAGAACAGGTCGAGTGTGGCTTTCATCGGAATCTCCTCAGGCCTGGCCAGTGGCCGGGCCCGCCTTGCGGGAACGGGGCGGATGGAACACGATCGGCTGGACATTGCCCCCGCTGGCCTGGCGCGGCATGAACAGGGGTTCGGTGCCATCGGCCTCGGGGCCGAAGGTGATCAGCCGTTCTTCCATGTCCCCTTCCGGGGGATCGGGCAGGACTTCGGGCTGAACGTCGGTCATGGTCTGCAGCTGATCGAACAGGCAGGCGTAGGGGCTGCCGGATTCCGCCAGCTTGCCGCCCAGCCGGGCCAACACATGGATGGCGTCGCCCAGCAGGTCCTCGGCGGCCTCAGCCGGGATCTGACCCAGGAATTCCAGGAACAGCGGCACATAGTCCGGCAGTTCGCTGGAGGCGGGTTCCAGGCCATGTTTCAGGTATTCGTTACGCAGATCCACCATGGCCTGGCCACGGTCGCGGGATTCGCCATGCACGTGCTCGAACAGATGCAGGGAATGGGCGGCGCGGCGGTCGAACGTGGCGACGTACTGTTCCTGGAGGTCGATCAGGTCATCGTTCCGGTCCAGGAAATCGAACAGGGGCGCCAGCCGGGTGCGGACGTCGGCCGGCAGCGCCGCGTGCAGTTCCGGCAACGCATCCAGCCAGTCCCGCTCGGGATAGCCGAGCAGGACCGACAGTACGGAGAACACCGGCGCATGGCGGGATGTTGTGACAGAACCCATGTCATGCCTCCTTTCAGGCCGTCCGGGCCGGGTCAAGAAACACCACGGTCGGCTTGCGCTTGTTGCGCGGCTTGCCGAACAGAGAGCCTTCGGATGTGCCACCCGAACAGCCATTGCCGAAGGTGAAGCCGCATCCGCCCCGGATATCGAAGGCGTTCTCGGCGCTTTCCCGGTGGGCGGTGGGCACGACGAAGCGGTCTTCGTAGTTGGCGATGGCCAGGTAACGATGCATGTCCTCGACCTGATGCAGAGTCAGGCCGACCTGCTCCAGAATATCGAGACGTTCCTGGCGATCCACCGAACGCGCCCGCATGAACGCACGCATACCCAGCAGGCGCTCCAGCGCCGTGGCGATCGGCGCTTCATCACCCGCCGTCAGCAGATTGGCCAGGTAGCGCAGGGGGATGCGCAGCGACTGCACGTCAGGGATTTCTCCAAACGCACCAAGCTGCCCGCTGTTGGCCGCAGACTGGATCGGCGAGAGAGGCGGCACATACCAGACCATGGGCAGAGTGCGGTATTCCGGATGCAGCGGGAAGGCGATTTTCCATTCGACGGCCATTTTGTAGACCGGCGAATTGCGGGCGGCATCCAGCCAGTTTTCCGGAATGCCGTCGGCCAGGGCCTGGCGGCGGATTTCGGGGTCATCCGGGTCCAGGAACAGGTCCAGCTGCGCCTGATAGAGATCCCTTTCGTTCGGTGTACTGGCAGCCGCTTCGATGCGGTCGGCATCATAGAGCAGCACGCCCAGGTAGCGGATGCGGCCCACGCAGGTCTCGGAACAGACCGTGGGCATGCCGGCTTCGATGCGCGGATAGCAGAAGATGCATTTTTCTGCCTTGCCGGATTTCCAGTTGTAGTAGATTTTTTTGAAGGGGCAACCGGAAATGCACATGCGCCAACCGCGGCATTTGTCCTGATCAATCAGCACGATGCCGTCCTCGGCGCGCTTGTAGATCGAACCCGAAGGACAGCTGGCCACGCACGTGGGATTCAGGCAGTGCTCGCACAGGCGCGGCAGGTACATCATGAAGGTGTTCTCGAACTGACCGTAGATGTCCTTCTGTACCTCTTCGAAGTTGTAGTCCTGCGAACGCTTGGAAAATTCGCCCCCCAGGATTTCTTCCCAGTTGGGGCCCCATTCGATCTTTTCCATGCGCTGGCCGGTGATCAGGGAACGCGGCCGTGCCACAGGGGGCGTGGTGCGTTCCGGGGCCTTTTGCAGATAGTCGTAGTCGTAGGTGAACGGCTCGTAGTAATCGTCGATCTCGGGCAGGTTCGGGTTCGAGAAGATGCGCGACAGCAGGCGCAGCTTGCCGCCCTGGCGCGGCTCGATGCGGCCGTTGTCGCGGCGGCGCCAGCCCCCATTCCAGCGGTCCTGGTTTTCCCAGTCCTTGGGGTAGCCCACGCCAGGCTTGGTCTCGACGTTGTTGAACCAGGCATATTCCATGCCCTCGCGAGACGTCCAGACGTTCTTGCAGGTGATCGAACACGTGTGGCAGCCAATGCATTTGTCCAGATTCAGGACCATGGCGACTTGCGCGCGGATTTTCATGGGGCGGACTCCTCAGGCCTGCGTCTGGGCGGGAACCTCGTGGGTTTCATCCATCCAGTCGATGTTCTTCATTTTTCGGACGACCACGAATTCATCGCGGTTCGAACCGACCGTGCCGTAGTAGTTGAAGCCGTAGGACAGCTGGGCGTAGCCGCCGATCATGTGCGTGGGCTTGAGCACCGCCCGCGTCACGGAATTGTGGATCCCGCCACGCTGTCCGGTGATTTCGGAGCCCGGCACGTTCACGATCTTTTCCTGGGCGTGATACATCATGGTCATGCCCTCGGGCACACGCTGGCTGACCACCGCACGGGCCACGATGGCCCCATTGACGTTGAAGACCTCGATCCAGTCGTTGTCCTCGATGCCGGCCTTGGCTGCGTCGATTTCCGACATCCAGACGATCGGGCCACCGCGCGAGAGCGTCAGCATGATCAGGTTGTCGGAATAGGTGGAGTGGATCCCCCATTTCTGGTGCGGCGTGATGAAATTCAGCACCACATGCGGTTCGCCATTGCTGAACCGCTTGTCCAGCATGGGCTGGATGGTCTTGGTGTCCACCGGTGGCCGGTACACACACAGGGCTTCACCGAAATCACGCATCCAGGGGTGATCCTGGTAGAGTTCCTGGCGGCCGGTCAACGTGCGCCAGGGAATGAGTTCATGCACGTTGGTATAGCCCGCACTGTAGCTGACCTTGTCGGATTCGATCCCCGACCAGGTCGGCGAAGTCAGGATCTTGCGCGGCTGGGCCTGGATGTCGCGGAAGCGGATCTTTTCGTGTTCGCTGGATTTGACCAGGTGGGAATGATCCCGTCCGGTGAATTTCGACAGTGCATCCCAGGCCTTGAGCGCCACATGGCCGTTGGTCTCGGGGGCAAGCGTAAGCACGGTTTCGCAAGCGTCGATATCGGTGACGATGCGCGGCTGCCCCTGACCGACCCCCGGATCACGCTCGCGGCCATTGAGCTGCCGCAGGAATTCGACTTCTTCCTTGGTGTCCCAGGCAATGCCCTTGCCGCCATTGCCCAGTTTTTCGGCCAGCGGGCCCAGGGTGGTGAAACGTTCGTAGACCCGTGTGTAGTCACGATCCACGACCATCATATTGGGTAGGGTCTTGCCCGGCACCAGATCGCACTCGCCCTTGCGCCATTCACGCACATCGTAGGGGTCGCTGAGTTCGCCCGGGGAATCATGCTGCAAGGGCTGCAGGACCAGATCTTCGTTGGGCAGATTCTGGTCTGCCACCAATTCAGTGAATTTCTTCGCCAGCCCACGATAGATTTCCCAATCGCTGCGGGATTCCCAGACCGGATCCACGGCCGCCGACAGCGGGTGGATGAACGGGTGCATGTCGGATGTGTTCAGGTCGTTCTTTTCGTACCAGGTGGCCGTGGGCAGCACTACGTCGGAATAGACACAGGTGGTGGACATGCGGAAATCGAGCGTCACCAGCAGGTCGAGCTTGCCCTGGGGCGCCTGGTCGTGCCAGGTGACTTCCAGGGGCCGGGCCTCGCCGGCTTCGCCCAGATCCTTGCCCTGCACGCCATGCTGCGTGCCCAGCAGGTGCTTCAGGAAGTATTCGTGCCCCTTGCCCGATGAGCCCAGCAGGTTGGAGCGCCAGACGAACATGTTGCGCGGGAAATTATCCGGATGATCGGGGTCTTCGCAAGAGAACCGCAGCGAACCATCGCGCAGGGCATTGACCGCGTATTCCTTGGGGTCCTGCCCGGCCGCCCGGGCCGCCTGCACGATCTGGAGCGGATTGGTCTGCAATTGCGGCGCAGAGGGCAGCCAGCCCATGCGTTCGGCCCGCACGTTCATGTCGATCAGGCTGCCCTGGTATTTCGAGGCGTCTGCCAGGGGCGAGAGCAGTTCCGGCACCTGGAGCTTTTCATAGCGCCACTGGTCCGTATGCGCATAGAAGAACGATGTGCCGTTCATGTGGCGTGGCGGGCGCAGCCAGTCCAGCGCGAAGGTCAGCATGGTCCAGCCGGTTTGCGGCCGCAGCTTTTCCTGGCCCACATAGTGGCACCAGCCACCGCCGGATTTCCCGACGCAGCCGCACATGGACACCAGATTGATGATGCCCCGGTACGCCATGTCCATGTGGTACCAGTGGTTCAGGCCGGCACCCAGGATGACCATGGATTTGCCTTCGGTCTTGTCGGCATTGTCGGCGAACTGGCGTGCCACGGTGATGACTTTTTCGCGGTCCACACCCGTGATGCGTTCCTGCCAGGCCGGGGTGTAGGGTACGTCCTCGTCATAGGACGAGGCCACGTTGTCACCGCCCAGGCCCCGGTCGATGCCATAGTTCGCCACGAACAGGTCGAACACCGTGGCGACAAGGACTTCGCCTTCGGCCGTCTGGACACGCTTGACGGGCAGGTTGCGCACCAGCACTTCGTCGTGATCCGTGCCCTGGAAATAATCGTGGTGAATGCCGCCGAAATAGGGAAAGGCCACCGGCGCGACTTCATCATGGTCATCGATCAGCGACAGGCGCGGATGCACGTCACGCCCCTGGGCGTCCTTGAGTTCGAGGTTCCATTTGCCCGCGTCCCCGCCTTCCTGCTGTCCCCAGCGGAAACCGATGGAACCACGCGGCACGACCAGTTCCCCCGTGTGCTCGTCGTAAGCGACCGTTTTCCATTCGGGATTGTTGTCCTGCCCCAGGCGGTCAGCGAAGTCGTCGGCCCGCAGCTTGCGGTCAGGCACATAGCGGTCGCCCTGGCGCACCAGGCGCACCAGGAAGGGCATGTCGGTGTACTGGCGGCAATAGCGTTCGAAATAGGCGCTCTTGCCGGCCAGGTGGAATTCCTTGAGGATGACGTGCCCCATGGCCAGCGCCAGGGCGGCATCAGTGCCCTGTTTGGGGTGCAGCCAGATGTCGCCGAACTTGGCGCCTTCGGCGTAGTCCGGGAACACGGACACGACCTTGGCGCCCCGATAGCGGGCCTCGACCATGAAATGGGCATCGGGCGTGCGGGTCTGGGGCACGTTCGAGCCCCACAGCATGATGAAGGTCGAGTTGTACCAATCGGCCGATTCGCTGACATCGGTCTGTTCGCCCCAGGTCTGCGGGCTGGAAGGCGGCAGGTCGCAGTACCAGTCATAGAAGCTGAGCAGACAGCCACCCAGCAGGGACAGATACCGGGCCCCGGCGGCATAGGACACCATGGACATGGCCGGAATCGGCGAAAAGCCGATGATGCGGTCCGGGCCATGGTGTTTGATGGTATGGATGTTGGCCGCCGCGATGAGTTCGTTGACCTCGTCCCAGTTGGAACGGACGAATCCCCCCAGCCCACGCGCGTTCTTGTAGCTGGCGGCCTTGTCCGGATCGGACATGATGGCTTCCCAGGCCTGGACCGCGCCCATGGTCTTGCGCTGTTCGCGCCACAAACGGGCCAGGCGACCGCGCAGCATCGGGTATTTGACCCGGTTGGCACTGTACAGATACCACGAGAACGTGGCCCCGCGTGGACAGCCGCGCGGTTCGTGGTTGGGCATGTCGGGGCGGGTACGCGGGTAGTCGGTCTGCTGGGTTTCCCAGGTGACCAGACCGCCCTTGACGTAGATTTTCCAGGAGCACGACCCGGTACAGTTCACCCCATGCGTGGAGCGGACGATCTTGTCGTGCTGCCAACGGTTGCGGTAGGCGTCTTCCCAGGTGCGATCTTCGCGGACCACGGCGCCGTGTCCGTCGGAGAAGGTTTCCTTTGAACGGGAGAAATACTTCAGGCGGTCGATGAAATGGCTCACGGTAGAGGCTCCGTTAGAAAAAGTTCGGCCGCAGGCAGGCGGCGCAATGGCGCATCAGCATGGGATTTCGGCACGGCGCCGCGAGTAATACCACCAGGTCACGGCCAGCGAGACCGCGTAGAACACCACGAAAAACAGCAAGGCGGCATAGGGCGTGCCGGTCAGGGCAAAGGAGGTGCCGAAGCTTTTGGGGATGAAGAATCCACCATAGGCCCCCATGGCCCCGCTGAAGCCCAGCACGGCAGCGGATTCCTTGGCGCCTTCGGTGCTGGCGAGTTCCTGCCCGGCAGCACCATCTGCGGCATGGCGGCGCTGCGCCAGCGTATTGAAGATGGCCGGGATCATGGCAAAAGTGGAACCGTTGCCGATCCCCGTGAGGAAGAACAGGAACAGGAAAGACAGCAGGAAGCCGTAGAAACTGCCCTGGGCTTGTTCAGAAGGCAGCGAAGCCATGGCCCCGAGCACGCCCAGCACCATCAGCAGGAAAGTCCAGAAAGTGACCCGCGCACCGCCCAGGCGATCGGACAGCCAGCCACCGAAAGGCCGCGACATGGCGCCCACCAGGGGGCCAAGCCAGGCATACTGCAAGGGACGGATATCCGGATAGAGGTATTTGATCAACAGCGGAAACCCAGCAGAAAACCCGATGAAAGAGCCGAAAGTCCCCAGGTAGAGGAAGCACATGATCCAGTTGTGCTTGCGCTTGAAGATCACCGCCTGATCGCGGAAGGACGCCTTGGCATCGGCAATGTCATGCATGCCGACCCAGGCCAGCATTGACGCGATGATGATGAACGGCACCCAGATAAAGGCGGCGTTCTGCGCCCAGATTTCGACTGGGCCGCCCTGGGAGCCGGACAGTTGCGCCATCTGCGGCCCCCCTGCCCAGGGGCCGAGAATGCCCAGGGAGATGACCAGCGGCGCCAGGAACTGCACCGAGGACACCCCCAGATTGCCCAGGCCGGCGTTCAGGCCCAGAGCGGAACCTTTGCGTTCCTTGGGAAAGAAGAAACTGATATTGGACATGGACGAGGAAAAATTCCCGCCGCCCAGCCCACACAACAGGGCCAGAATCAGCATGGTGGAATACGGCGTGCTGGGATCCTGGACCGCCAGCCCCACCCCGATGGTGGGCAGCAGCAAGCTGGCCGTGGTCAGCGCCGTCCAGCGCCGCCCACCGAACACGGGCACCATGAACGAATAGAAAATGCGCAGCGTGGCACCGGACAGGGCCGGTAGCGCGGCCAGCCAGAAGAGTTCGTTTTCGGTGTAGTGAAAGCCCAGGTTGGGCAGGTTGACCGCCACCACGCTCCACATTTGCCAGACGGCAAAGGCCAGGAACAGGGCCGGAATCGAGATCCAGAGATTGACGTTGGCAATGGCGCTGCCTTCGCGGACCCAGAAGGCCTTGTCTTCGGGCGTCCAGACGGTAAGCAGGCGACCACGGCGGGCCTTGGGTAAAGCGTCAGGGGAAGAGAGGCTCATGCCAGGGCTCCTGTGATTGAAGATCACTAACCATAATCCCCACACGCGGAAAAGGCGATGATTTGAATCAACGTGAGTCAAGCTCCGTACCGGACAACGGACCTGCGCAACAGCCCCTGTCAACGGATCATCAAGGCACCTGCGCCCAGTATAGAGGCTTGCCCCGAAAGCCGAAAGACACTGACCCGCTGCCCACCCGGAAAACCCCTATTCCAAGCATGGTTTCCCGGGCGGGCGCTGGCCTCAGACCCGGTCGCAGCGGATCGTGATGGGATGCCGCCGCAACCCCTCGATGAGCTGATCCGTGGCTTCGCCATCGACATCGGTAATGGCATAGCCGATCTTGCCGCGCGTCTGCAACTGCTGGCTGACGATGTTCAGGCCATATTCGCCCATCAGATTGCTGAGCGCGCCCATGGCGCCCGGCACGTTCTGATGGATGTGGATGATGCGCGCCGCACCCGCCTGCTCGTGGTAGGGGATTTCCGGGAAGTTGACGGCACCCTTGGTCGTGCCGCTGCTGATGAAGCGCTTGAGTTTTTCCGCGACTTCCCGGCCGATGTTTTCTTGGGATTCCTGGGTACTGCCCCCGATGTGTGGCGTCAGGATCACGTTGTGCATGCCACGCAGCGGGCTGTCCAGCGCCTCGTCGCGGCTCTTGGGTTCGATGGGAAACACGTCGATGGCGGCCCCCGACAGGTGACCGGATTTCAGCGCGCGCTGCAAGGCGGGAATGTCCACCACCGTGCCGCGCGAGGCGTTGATCAGGATGCTGCCCGGACGCATCGCGGCAATCGCTTCGGCGTCCAGCAGATTGGCCGTGTCCTTGCCGCCAGGCACGTGCAGGGTGACCACGTCGGCCTGGGCCAGGAATTTTTTCAGCGAGGACGTGGCGTGGGCATTGCCCAGGGGCAGCTTGGCCTCGATGTCGTGGTAGATCACGCGCATGCCGAAGGATTCGGCCAGGATACCGACCTGGGAACCGATATTGCCATAGCCGACGATGCCCAGTGTCTTGCCGCGCGCCTCGTAGGCGCCATCGGCGGTCTTGTCCCAGAAGCCTGCGTGGACGCGGGCGTTCTTTTCGGGAATGCGGCGCAGCAGCAGGATGGCCTCGCCCAGTACCAGTTCCGCCACAGAACGGGTGTTCGAGAATGGCGCATTGAACACTGGAATCCCCCGCAAGGCGGCGGCCTCCAGGTCCACCTGATTGGTGCCGATGCAAAAGCAGCCGATGGCCCGCAGATCCGGCAGCGCATTCAGCACGGCCTGGTCGAGCTGGGTCCGGGAACGAATGCCGACCACCTGCGCCCCCTGCAGCGCCTCGCGCAGCGCAGCGCCCGCCAGCGCCCCCGCATGCGTGACGACATCGTCGAACCCCGCCGCGACGAAGACTTCTCGGGCGCTGGCGTGTATGTTTTCGAACAGGACTATGCGTGGCATCTCGACCCTTTCCGGCAAATGAAAACACCCATTGTGCGATATTTCAAGTATCTCGTCAGGGTCATCCCTGATGGGAACAGGGTCAAGCGCCTTCATCGGCCACCAGCCGGTCCCGGCCCTCGGCCTTGGCGCGATACAGGTTTTCGTCCGCGCGGCGGAACAGGGACTGCGGGGATTCTCCGGCCCGCCACTGGGCAGCACCCGCACTCAAAGTCAGGTCAATGGTGACACCACCGCCCAGGTCGATGGGATGCCGGCGCACATGATCGAGCACACCATTGGCCAGGATGATCGCATCATCCAGCGCAGTGGCCGGCAGCAGCGCGACGAATTCCTCGCCGCCAAATCGCGCCAGCACGTCGGAACGGCGCCGCAGCAGGTTCAGCAACACCTCGGCAACCCAGCGCAGCGCGACATCTCCCGCGTCATGCCCATGGATATCGTTGACCCGTTTGAAGTGGTCGAGATCGAAGACGATCAGTGTCCCGCGCACGGCTGCGCCTTCGGTGTCGGCCAGCTTGGCCATCGCCTCGTCCAGACCACGGCGATTGAGCAACCCGGTCAACGGATCGTGCAGGGTCAGTGCGCGCAACTGCCGATTGGCCTGTTCCAGCGCCCCCATGGTGGCACGCAGGTCTGCCGTGCGCGCCTGGACCTCGTGCTGCAACGAGCTGCGGGCGCCCGCCTCGATTTCCAGCGCCCGGCGCATCAGGTCATGCAGTTGCATGACCTCGGCGTAGGTCAGCAGGAACATCTGGCTGCCCAGCGCAATCTGCATCCAGCGTTCCTGGGCCATGAATCCGGGGATATAGCCAAAGGCCGCCAGCCCATAGAGCAGGTAACCGGCAAAAAACACCAACCAGGACATCCCATACCAGCGCGCGGCGCGTTCCCCCTGCCGCAGATGGCGCAGGCCCAGACCGAACATGGCCACCATGCAGGCCAGGGCATAGACCGTGTCGACCTTGATGATGATCGCATAAGGCACGATCAGGCTGGCCACGAACAGCACTACGCCGACCCCGGCCAGAATGCGGATCAAGCGGGACTGGCGCGGCCATCGTGCGGGCTCGATACCCAGGAAATGGCGGGTGAACCAGAGCAGGCTGAGGATGGCCAGGACCTCGGTCAAGGGAACCGAGCGGTTCGCCAGCCAGGGCCAGTTCGGCCACAGATACTGGAACGACAGGCCGGACATGGACGTCAGAAACAATCCGGCGCAGACGATATAGGCGGTGTTGTAGAGCGATTGGCGAACCCGCAGCCGCAGATAGAGGGCGGCGTTGAACAACGCCAGCATGGCCAGGGCACCCAGGAACATGCCCTGGCTCAGGCCGTGGTCCTGGGCCCAGCCGATGGCCGAAGCCCCCGAGTGCAGCGACAGGGGGATATTGATCGCCCCGCTGCTGTGTACCCGGAGCACGACGGCAAGCGACTGCCTGGGGCCGAATTCCAGCGGCAGCAGGAACAGTCGGTGACGCACCGGCCGCGCATCAAAGACCCGGGCGTCCCCCATGCGCCTGGAATCCAGGAGCACAGGCAAAGCCGCAGGATCGTCAGCGGCCCCGAGATCGTAGACCCAGGCATCGACCTCGTCTAGCAGGGGATAGTCCAGTTGCAGATACCAGACGCGGCCCAGGCGTTCCTGGTTGCGCAATGGCACGTAGACCCAATAAGCGGACCGATTGTGCTGGAACACCAGCTGATCCGCATCCAGGCGTTCCATCGGCAGCCCGCCACCGAGTATGTCGCCCGGACCGAAGGCATGCATCTCGTCCCGCAGGAAACACACTTGCGGCAAGGAAGGGACTTCTTCCTGGTCAGAGGACAATTCGAACACCGGGCAAGCGGTTTGAGCCGTCCCCGCAGCGGCCCATGCCGCAGCAGGCAGGCACAGCGCCAGGCCGATCGCCACGACGACCCACCCCCACCACCGGGCATGATCGCCCTCAGGCGTCGTCATGCCGCACCATGTCCCAGCAATCCAGTCGCGAGCCGACAGATCGTCCTCCCCTGTGACAGACCAATGTGAAACGGTTTATCGTTTTTATGCATCCAAGAGAATTATGAATCAAAATATGTCATCAAGGGGCAATTCCGGGAGAATCAGATGGCCACTTGGTCCAGGACACTGCTGGTCGAGCGTACTGGGGGCCGTGGTAGTCTGAATGATTGATCCACCGCCTTGATTGATCCACCGCCTCGCGCATCTGCCGCAAGGCCGAATCCGCAGGAATCCGATGATGTCTTCCTCCGCCACGCCACTGTCTTCTGCACTCCGGACCGCACCCGATTCCTTGTTCGCGCGCACGCCCCAGCTCGCCGAACCGGACATTGATCGCCTGCGCGCCTCGATCCGGCGCTATTTCCTGGACACCTTCGAGCGCTACGAATCCCTGTTCCAGTGCCTGGCCAGCGACGAGGCCTATGTGGTCAAGCCGATCCCCCTGCGCCACCCGCTGATCTTCTACTTCGGCCACACCGCGACGTTCTTCGTGAACAAACTGCTGCTCACGCGCCTGATCGACCAACGGCTGGATCAGCGGCTGGAATCGATCTTTGCCGTCGGCGTGGACGAGATGAGCTGGGACGATCTGGACGATGCCCATTATGACTGGCCCTCCGTGGCCGAGGTCCGCGCCTACCGCAAGCGCGTGCGCGCCCTGGTCCTGGACCTGATCGACCATGCCCCGCTGCAATCTCCGATCGATTGGCAGAATCCCTGGTGGGCCATCGTCATGGGCATCGAGCACGAACGCATCCACCTGGAAACGTCTTCGGTCCTGATCCGCCAGCACGCGCTGAAATACGTGCGCGCCGTGCCGGACTGGGCACCGATCTCCGACAGCGGCAGCGAACCACCGGAAAACAGTCTGGCGCGCGTGCCGGCCGGCACGGTGCACGTGGGCAAATCCTTCGATGACCCGCAATACGGCTGGGACAACGAATACGGCACCCACACTGCCGCGATCGAACCCTTCGAGGCCAGCCGCTATCTGGTGAGCAATCGGGAATTCCTGGCCTTCGTCGAGGCGGGAGGCTATCGCAACCACCGCGACTGGACCGAAGAAGGCCGCCAGTGGCTGGCCTACAGCCAGGCGGAACATCCCACTTTCTGGGTAAAGAAGACCCAGGGCTGGTCCCTGCGCCTGATGACCGAGGAAATCCCCATGCCCTGGTCCTGGCCAGTCGAGGTCAACTACCTGGAAGCCAAGGCCTTCTGCAACTGGAAAGCCGCCGAGACCGGCCAGCCCGTACGCCTGCCCACCGAAGACGAGTGGTACCGGCTGTACGATGCCGCCGGCCTGCATGATCCCGACGACTCGCCTTGCGCCGCCAACCTGCATCTGGACCACGGCGCCTCATCATGCCCTGTGGACACCTGGCGCCATGGCGACTGGCACGATGTCGTGGGCAACGTCTGGCAATGGACCGAGACGCCGACCTACCCCTTCGACGGTTTCGACGTCCATCCGATCTACGACGATTTCACGACGCCGACTTTCGACGGGCGGCACAATCTGATCAAGGGCGGATCCTGGATTTCCTGCGGCAACGAGGCCGTGCGCGCCTCGCGTTACGCTTTCCGGCGACACTTTTTTCAACACGCAGGGTTCCGCTACGTCGTGTCCCATGCGCCCGCCGAGGCACCTGCCGCCTACTATGAAACCGACAAGCTGATGTCCGAATACGCCGAATTCCACTACGGCGATTCGTATTTCGGCGTCCCCAACTTCCCGCAGGCCCTGGCACAGCGGGCCATCGAGGCCCTGGGCAACCGTCCGCGCCGCCGCGCGCTGGACCTGGGTTGTGCTTCCGGGCGAGCCACCTTCGAACTGGCCTGGGTCTTTGAGCAAGTCACTGGGGTGGATTTCTCGGCCCGCTTCATCAACCAGGGCGTGCAGCTGATCCAGGCGGGCCAGCTGCGCTACACCCTGGCCGACGAGGGTGAACTGGTGTCATACAAGACCCGCACGCTGGCCGAACTGGGTCTGGACGACACCATGGAACGGGTCGAGTTCTTCCAGGGCGACGCCTGCAACCTGAAACCCCAGTTCACCGGCTACGATCTGGTGCTGGCCGCCAATCTGATCGACCGCCTGTACGATCCTGCGCGGTTCCTGGACCAGATCCACGAACGCATCGTCCCGGGCGGCCTGCTGCTGATCGCATCGCCCTACACCTGGCTGGAAGAACACACGCCACGCGCTTCGTGGCTGGGCGGTTTCAAGCGGGATGCCGAGAACTACACCACGCTGGATGGCCTGAAAGAACACCTTGAGCCGCATTTCCGGCTGCTGGGCGATCCGGTGGACGTGCCTTTCGTCATCCGCGAAACACGGCGCAAGTTCCAACACACCCTGTCCGAACTGACGATCTGGGAACGGCGCGCAGACCAGGCCTGAGGCCCGGCCCGCGCCGCGACGCCGGATGCCGTCCGTCTATCAATCCAGCGCGATCTGCGCCTTCAGCCAGAAGACCCGGCCCGGTTCGTTGATCCGCTGATTCACGAAAGACACATTGCCCGGGATATCCACGCCCGCCTTCGACAGGTGTTCGGCGTAGGTCTTGTTCAGGACGTTGTCCACGCCGGCAGTCAGCAGCACGGTCTTGTTCGGCCGCCAGCCGGCATTGAGCGACAGCACGCCGAAACCGCCTGTGGAGCCGAGATCCTTGCCCGCGATGCCGCCCATGCCTTCGTCATAGCGATTCTGGGAAGCCACCAGGCGCCAGAGGACGCCGGCGGAATACGGTCCCTGGGCGTAGTTGAGACCCAGGCGGGCTTCCAGAGGCGGCTGCTGCGCCAGCGGCGTGCCATCCGTGCGGTTCTTGCCATACACGTAGGCCAGGCTGGCCACACCCTGCCAGGCAGGATGGAACTGCCAGGAAGCGTCCAGTTCGCCACCCATGACTGCGGCATCGACATTCCGGGTGCGATTGCGGTTCCAGTCGATCAGGATGTAGTCATCCACCCGGCTGTAGAAAGCCGAGGCCGACAGCGCAAAATCCCCGCTGCGCCAGGACGTGCCGATATCCAGCTGATTGAGTTTTTCGGGTTTGGTGCTGAGGAAAGCGCTGTTGCCCCCGCTGGGGCTGCCCTTCATCCGTTCCCAGAAATCGGGGAAGCGCTCGGAATGTCCGAGTCCCGCATACCACGTGCTGCCGGTGCCGAAATCACGCTCATAGCGCAGGAAACCGCTGGTCAACGTGCGCCGGTCAGTCTGGCCCGCCGTGGAAGATTTGCTCGCGGCGCGCTTGTCCTTGACCTCGTGCCAATCGACCCGCAAGCCGCCGACCACACGGTCCACCTCGGTGGGCGACCAGGTGCTCTCGGCGAACAGGCCACGCTGCTCGAAGTGCATATTGTCCGACCGATCCATCGAGCGATAGGCCGCGCTGGCTTCACCGGCACTGTTGCGGGGTCCGCTCATGCGCGAACGATGCCGGTCGTCCTTGGCATCGCCGCCGAAGACCAGCTTCCAGTCCGGGGCCAGGCGCAGCGTGGCGCTGAGCCGCGCGCCCATGGTGTAGCGATCGGGGTTGCTGACCATGTATTTCTTGCCCGCCGGCACATCCCGCAGCGAGTAGTTGTCCATGACGTGGTCAATATAGTTGTAGTAGACCCGTCCTTCGATCTCGTCGACCAGTCCGCCCATGCGCTTGCGCTCGAACATCAGGGAGACGTGTTCCCGCTTGAACTTCTTCCCGTCCATGCCACGATCGGCATAGGCGGCTTCGCCATCGCTGACCCCGCCGGACAGTTCGACGCGCGTCTTGTCATCGGGCGTCCAGCCAATGGCCGCATGGCTGCTCCAGCGCAGATATTCGGAATGAACGCTGTTGCCATCGCCATCCTCGTAATCATCGGCCTGGGCCCGCGTGCCACCGGCACGCACGTACCCGAGCGGACCGCCGATCAGCACATCAGCCATCTGGTCATTGCGCCCAAAACTGCCCACCGTCAGGCTGCCATTGGCCTTCCAGCCAAAGGATTCCATGCGCTTGACATCGCGTTCGAACAGCGCCACGCCGGCCGACTGCCCGGCCCCGTAGCGCACGCTCTGCGGCCCCTTGAGCACCGTGACGCGATCATAGGATTCAGGGTACACGTAGGCCGTGGGCGGGTCCATGCGCCCGCCACAGCCCCCGTAGATTTCCTGGCCATCCAGCAAAATGCCCAGCCGCGAACCGGAAAAACCGCGCAGCACCGGATCGCCATCCGTGCCGCCCTTGCGGATCACGGAAAACCCGGGAATGCTCTTGAGAAAATCCGCGCCATCGTGCGCAGGCACAGGCTGGCGCGGGGCTTTCGGATCCGTGCGCACGACCAGGGGCTCGTCCGCTGCCGGCGCGGTCACGACGACGGGAGACAGGGCCCGCACGGGCTGGGACAGCACAGCCTGCGGCAGGCCGTATGCCATCAGAGCAGCCGGGATTGCGGCCACCCAAAAGGTTTCCTTTTTCATTGAAATCTCGTCAGGAAAAAAGCTGGAAGACGGCCAGGTCCTGCCCACAGGCGACAGCAGCGACCCCTTCAGGGGCGCTTTTTGTCTTGGTGTGTGTCTTGTGGAGCGGCCCGGCGCCAATACATGGCCCCCACGCTGCGCAGGCTTTGCCTGCTTGCTGCCCCCAGAAGGGGCGCTTTTTGTCTTGGGACGGCCCGGCGACAAAAAATCAGCGTTTCAGCACGAACGAGACGGAGGACAACGCACAGGCGGCCATGCCCAGGAGTCCGAGAGCCGGACAGCACAGGGAGTTTCGTCGAACCCTGCCACAGGCTGGACCCAAGGCGCGACCGGCACGGCCGTGCCGGCCGTGGCAGCCATCGGAGGAACGGGTGTGGTGGCGCACAGCGGACAATGGCCGGTCCGGAACGTGCGCGACGAACCTGGCGGGCCATCCGGATCGTCCGGGTCGGACGACAGATCCATGAATACCATGCCGGCTGGCGTGCAGGCCACGATCTGCAGGCCCCGCAAGGGGTCGGACGACCCCGAGCCGGCGAACACGGGCCCCACGACCTGGAGCCACAGCCCCAGGACCAGTAGCCAGTGGATGAGGAACCATCCGCGTGTCCGTTTGCCCGCATTGTGCATGGGGAAACATTCTATAACAATAAAATCAACTCTTTGGATGGCTGTTGATCAAGCCGTCTGCCGCCCTGTTTCATCATTCCCAGGATGCGCGCACCCAGCGTTTCGTGGTCACGCTGCGGGCCGACACTGCCGTGTCACTGAATGCCCTGCCGTATATTTCGCGCCGGCCACACATGCCAGGACAAAGGCCGTGACCGCCAGCATCATGCGTGTCACGGGTTCTTCCAGCAGCCAGGCGGCCAGCAGCAAGCCCAGGAAAGGCTGCAGCAGCTGCAACTGGCCGACTGCGGCGATGCCACCCTGGGCCAGCCCCCGATACCAGAACACAAAGCCCACCAACATGCTGAAGACCGCCACATAGGCCAGACCGCCCCAGGCAGATGCCGCCACATCCGACCAGGCTGTCGGGCACAGAAGCACCGCCAGTGGCAGGCCAACCGGCAGCGACAGCACCAGCACCCAGCAAATGACCTGCCAGCCGCCCAACCGGCGCGACAGGCGTGCGCCTTCGGCATAGCCATAGCCGCAGGTGATGATGGCCAGCATCATCAGCGCATCGGCGCCCAGTGAACCTGAACCATCCTGGCTGAGCGCGAATCCGACCACCGAAGCCGCGCCCAGCACGGCAAAGCCCCAGAACGCGCGCGCAGGCCGTTCACCGCCCAGCCAAGTGCCAAAGATCGCGGTCGCCAATGGCAGCAGGCCCACAAACACCAGAGAATGCGCCGAGGTGATGGTCCGCAGGGCCAGGGCGGAAAACAGAGGAAAGCCAACCACCACCCCAAAGGCCACCAGCAGCAGAGTGCGCAAATCGGCCCGTGCGGGTCGGGGGCTGCGCGTACAGGCCAGCGCCGCCAGGGCCAGCAGGCCGGCCAAGGCGGCGCGCGCCGTCGTGACGAACAGCGGATCAAGGCCCAGGACGGCCAGCCGCGTGGCTGGCAGCGACCCGCTGAAGATCACGACCCCGATCAGGCCGTTGATCCAGCCGCGCGTGGAGGTACTCATCCGCATATTCTTTAGTCCCGTACGGAAGATGACAGGGGCACCAGCATGCCTTGCCCTCCGGGCCGAATCCAGATACAGTGCAGTACAGTATCAATAAACTGTACTGGTTTTCTGTCTCCTCATGGATACGCCAACCGTTTCACCATTGGGCCGTACTGCCGGCATCATGCAGGTCGTGCGCCAACGCATCGCCGCCCGTGAATGGCCGCCCGGAACGCGTCTGCCCTCCCTGCGGGGCATGGCGCAGCAACAGGGCGTATCCAAATCCACCATCGTCGAAGCCTACGACCGGCTGGCGGCCGAAGGCCTCATCCGCGCTCGCGCGGGCGCCGGCTTCTACGTCGCCGGGCCCCTGGCCCCGCTGGCACTGGCTGAAATCGGCCCGCGCCTGGACCGCCAGATCGATCCTTTGTGGGTATCGCGCCAATCACTGGACCTGGGCGCCCAGGCCATGAAGCCCGGCTGCGGCTGGCTTCCGTACAGCTGGATGCCACAAGACGCCATCCGTCGCGCCCTGCGCCAGGTCGCCCGTGATCCCGGCGCCCCGCTGACGGACTACGCCCCCGCCCTGGGCCTGCCGGCGCTGCGCAGCCAGATCGCCCAGCACCTGCGCGCACGTGGCCTGGCAATCGATCCACAACAGATCCTGCTGACGGATTCCGGGACCCAGGCCGTGGACCTGTTGTGCCGTTTCCTGATCGAACCCGGTGACACGGTCCTGGTCGACGACCCCTGCTATTTCAACTTTCTGGCGCTGCTGCGCGCGCACCGCGCCCGCATCGTCAGTGTGTCCTACACCCCGGATGGCCCCGACATGGACTGTTTCGAGACCGCCGTGCGGACCCACCGCCCTCGCCTCTACCTCAGCAACGCGGGGCCACACAATCCCACGGGCGCCCGATTGTCGGACGACAAGGCACGGCATATCCGGGCCCTGGCGCATGCGCACGATCTGATCCTGATCGAGGATGACATCTTTGGCGATCTGGAATCCCGGCCTGCGGCCCGGCTGGCGGTCGAGGACAGCCGTGACCGGGTTGCCCTGGTCGGCAGTTTTTCCAAGACCCTGTCCGCCAGCTTGCGCTGCGGCTACCTGATCGCGCGCGAAGACTGGCTGGACGCACTGGCCGACCTGCGCACGGCGACGACGTTTTCCGGCGCCGGCCTGACCCAGGCCGTCATTGCCCGGTTGCTGGGCGACGAGGCCTGGCAGCAGCATACGCGGCGGCTGCGCCAGCGGCTGGCACAGGCATTGCCTCGCGTCAGCCACCAATTGCGCTCGCTGGGCCTGCAGCCCTGGCATGACCCTGAAGACGGCATGTTCCTGTGGTGTCGCCTGCCAGACGGCATCGACAGCGCCCGCCTGGCCCAGGCAGGATTGCAGCAGGGCCTGGTGCTGGCGCCCGGCAACGTCTTCAGCCATGCGCAGACTGCGGGCGACATGATGCGTTTCAATGTCTCGCAAATGGATGATCCCCGCCTGCTGGATCGACTGGCGGGCCTGATCCGGACCTGCCTGCACTGATCCCCTCTCCCTCATCCCAATACACGACCATGCCGCAACCATCCGACACCGAAGTGCTCAACGCGTTCCAGGGATCCCTGAATTCCCAGATCGACACCCTGCCAGCCGCCTGGAAGTCCACGCTCCAGGCCCCCCATCTGCAGGGCATCCTGGAACGGCTCGACGCGATGCTGACCGAACGGCTGGCCGCCGGAGCATGCATCTTTCCCCTGCGGCCCTTCCGGGCCTTGATCGAGACCCCGCCCGACGCAGTCCAGGTCGTGATCGTCGGGCAGGACCCCTACCATGGCCCCAACCAGGCCCAGGGCCTGGCATTTTCAGTGCCCGACTTCTGCCCCACGCCACCCAGCCTGCGCAATATGTTCAAGGAACTCGCCCGGGAATACGGCAACCCCGACCAGCCACCACGCAACAGTCTGGTGCGCTGGGCGCGCCAGGGTGTGCTGCTGCTGAACACCTCGCTGACGGTGGAAGCCCACCAGCCAGCCTCGCATGCCCGCAAGGGCTGGGAACACATCACGGACGCCCTGATCATGCGGGTCCTGCGCGAACCCCGGCCCAAAGTCCTGCTGCTCTGGGGATCGCATGCCCAGGCACGGCGCACGTTGCTGGACATGCAGCCCCCGGCCGGCCCGATCGAAGTCCTGACGGCCAATCATCCTTCGCCCCTGTCCGCCTTGCGCCCGCCACGCCCTTTCATCGGCTGTGGCCATTTTCGCCAGGCCAACGACTGGCTGCAGGCCCACGGCGAATCAGGCATTGACTGGATGCTGGCGCGCACGCCCCTCGCCGCCCCCGGCTACGGCGGCTGAGTCGCCGTCTTCCGGTTCTTCCGTCCACAGGCGGGCGCAGTCACGGCCTGCGTTCTTGGCCCGATACAGGGCCTGATCCGCGCAGGCCAGCAACTGCCCCAATTCGCGGCCATCGAGCGGCGCGCAGGCGATGCCGATGCTGACGCTCAAAGGCGCGCACAGATCACAACGGCAATGCTGCAGGCCGTCCCGGATCCGTTCAGCCAGAGCCAGAGCCCCCGGAACATCGATATCGGGCGCCAGAACGACGAATTCCTCGCCACCGATACGCGCACACAGATCCTCCTTGCGCACAGCCTGCCGAAGCACACCCGCAAACGCCGCCAGTACCCGGTCACCGGTCTCATGCCCGCAACCGTCGTTGATCCGCTTGAAATGATCCAGATCGCACATCAGCAAGGCAACGCCCAGGCCCCGGGACAGCGCGTTCTGCAACTGTTCGCCCCCCTGTTCGTACAACGCGCGCCGATTAGCCAGATCGGTCAAGGCATCATGCAAGGCCGCATGCCGGTACCGGCGTTCCGAACGCGCCCCCACCATCATCAGGACGGCAAAGGCCATGCCGATGAAAAACAGCATGCCTTCGAACACGGCAAGCGGAAAATCCGCTCGCAGCAGCCCCGGCCCGGGTGCGGTCAGAAAGACCGTCACCATGCGCACGGCGGTCAACATGCCATGCACAGCCAGGATGCAGAACGGCAAGACCGCCAGGCTGGTCTTGCTGCGCCATTCAGGCCAGATTTCCCGCACCGCCAACCCGACATAGGCCAAGGTCAGCACACTGTACGCCGCCCCACGCCACACCGGGGAAGACACGAATCCGGGCCACAGGCATGCCAGCCCCCAGAGCAGCGTACCCACCAGAATCCACAACCATCGTGCAGGCTTCCCCGAAAACGCGCGCAAGCCGGTCCAGATGCAGGCATGCGCCAGGATCAGCAAGGCGCCGAAGCTGGTCACCGACCGCGCCCAGGTATCGATCGGATCGATCACACTGACCAGAAAGCCCACACCGATCAGCAACAGCGCGCCAGCGACCCAGCACAGGGCCCGGTCACGGCGGCCCAGCAGGGTCGCCGTCAGGATCAGCCCCCCGACCAACAGCAAAACCGGGATCTCAGCAATCAGCAGCGTGCGCGCGTCCAGATTCAGCATTGGAGCAGTGCCTTCTCGTTGCAGTCCGGACAGTCCGGAATGTGTCAAAGCATTTCATACCTGAAATGCCTATGATGATAGCCAGGAAAAACCCTGGGGGCTGACATGACGATCGAATCCGTCCGGCGCTTTTTCGCCGAACATGCACCTGACCTGGATATCATCGAACTGGAACAAAGCACGGCCACTGTCGCGCTGGCCGCCGAGGCCCATGGCGTTGCCCCTGGCCAGATCGCCAAGACTCTGTCTCTGCGTGCCGGCGGAACCGTCGTTCTGGTCGTGGCGCGCGGCGATGCGCGGCTGGACAACCGCAAGCTTCGGCAAGCCTTCGGTGGCCGCACGAAAATGCTGCCTGCCGACGAAGTCGCCGATCTGACGGGCCACCCGGTCGGTGGTGTGTCCCTTTGGCCTGACTCGGCCCCTACCGGTCTACTGCGACATCAGCCTGCGCGATTTCGACATCGTCATGCCGGCAGCGGGTTCCATCCGCAGCGCAGTGCGCATCACCCCCGAACGCCTGGCCCACTTGACCGGCGCGTCCTGGGTGGATGTATGCCAGGCCGTGAATCCTGTGGACAGTTGAACGCCGCCCCACCCGATCAAGGCGCCCCAGGTTCTGGAGACGCATCCAGCACCTGCTCGACCCCTACGGCGCCCGCCGCGTCCAGACGCCCCGCCTGGCGCGCCAGGTCCACGCCCCGACGGCACAGGCGATCATACAGATCCCGCATGTCCGGATCGACGGCCTGCAGGGCCTGCCGATGCAGACGCACCGTCCCTGCATCCCCGCGTGACACGGGGCCCGGCATGCCGGCTGCCACCCCGCTGTGCGCCAGGGATTCCAGCGTGCCCCGCAAGAGCGGCAGCAGCGCATCCAGGGCCTGCTGCTCGGTCGCCCCCCAGGACTGCCACAGGCGCACGGCTTCGGCCAGCAAGACGTGGATATGCTGGGACGCGTAGCCCCCCGAGGCGTGATAGCGCGCACGCGCGCCCGGTGGCAGGGTCAGGCCCACACACCCCAGGCGGCGGGTCAATGCATGCAGCAAATCATCCAGCGGCGGCTCCGCCTCGATGGCCACAGTACAGCCGGGAAGACTGGCCAACGCTGCTCTGGGATCCGCGCCAAAGGCCTGCAGAGGATGAAAGCCACCGATCCAGGCACCCGCAGCTGCGGCCGGCTGCAATGCAGCGACCGGCGTGGCGCCACTGCAGTGCACGACCGACTGGCCCATCCGCCAGGGCACGGCACACGCGATTTCTGCAATCAGGGCGTCAGGCGAAGTCAGGAACACCAGATCGCAATCCCGCGCCACGGCCTGCAGCGTACCAACCCGGCAGTCCGGCAGCGCATCCGCCAGTGCCCTGGCGCTGGCCTGGGAACGGCTGGCCACCCGCACGACCGGAACCCCAGCGACCTGCAACGCCAGGGACAATGCCCGCGCCAACCGGCCCGCACCGATAAAGCCGACCCGCAGATCCTGCGGCTCAGGCAACGTCCGGGCCGCAGCCCGCAACTCGTGTGGTTCGTCCATCCGGCCCCCATGATCCCGTCTTGCCCAGTCCTTATAACAATCCTTACAATTGTAGGCTTTTGCGCCGTGAAGCCCCGGTGCACCGAACCCATTTTCTACCCATGCCCCGGCCCACCTCGAATACCCTGTCCATCCCCAGCCTGACCGCACCGGTCGCCATGGGCTACATCCCGCTGGGCGCAGTGTTCGGGTTCCTGTTCGTGCAGGCGGGGGGGCCCGGCTGGCTGGCCCTGGTATCCAGCCTGCTGATCTATGCCGGTGCGGCCCAATTCATGATGGTCCCGATGCTGGCTGCCGGTCTGCCGATCGGCGCCATCGCCCTGGCCACCCTGGTGCTCAACCTGCGCCATGTGTTCTACGGCCTGTCACTGCTGAACACGCTGCCGGCCAACCGCTGGCTGCGCTGGTACAGCATCTTCGCCCTGACCGACGAGACCTATTCCGTCCTGACCGCATTGCCGGCCCGGGAACGGGCGCCGCGCATGGCCCTGCTCAGCGCCCTGAACCAAGGCTGGTGGGTCCTGGGTACCGCACTGGGAGCCGTGCTGGGCGCCCAGGCCCAGGTCGGCCTGACCGGACTGGATTTCGTGCTGGCGGCCCTGTTCGCCGTCCTGGCGGTCGAGCAGTGGCGCGCGCGGCGCGACGCCGTGCCGGTCTGGGTCGCAGCCGCCGCCTATGCGGCAGGCAACGCCCTGATGCCATCCCAGGCGCTGGCCATCGCCATTGCGCTCTGCCTGCTGGCCACCGCCCTGCGGCCGGCCCGGCCCGCGCCAGCCGCGGAGACCGCACATGACTGACACCGGCTATGTACTGGCCGTCATCGCGCTGATGGCGCTCGTGACAGTCCTGCTGCGCGCCCTGCCCTTCATCGCCGGCCACTGGCTGCGCCGTCATCCCATGGTCCACAAGCTGGGGGCTTCCTTGCCCCTGTCGATCATGGTCCTGCTGCTGATCGATGCCGCCGCCGGCCAGGCGCGCGCCCATGGCGGCCTGCCCTGGCAGGAACTGGCCGCCGTCATCCTGGTGATCCTGCTGCAATGGCGCACGCGCCAGCCACTGCTGAGCATTGCGGCGGGGACCGCGCTGTACGTGGGTCTGCGGGCGCTGTAAGCCTACAATCAGGGGATCGTTTCCATCTTCTTTCAGGAGTCCGCTCCATGCCCAGCTTTGACGTCGTCTCCGAAGTCGACAAGCACGAACTGACCAACGCCGTCGACCAGGCCAACCGCGAACTCGCCACCCGTTTCGATTTCAAGGGCACGAATGCCAGCTTCGAGCTGGAAGGCTACGTCGTCACCCAGGTTGCACCCAGCGCCTTTCAACTGAAACAGATGATCGACATCCTGCGGGGCCGCCTGTCGGCACGCGGCATCGATGTGCGCTGCATGGACGCGGCCGAACCCCTGGAAAACCTGGGCGGCGCGCGCCAGAAAATCACCATCCGCCAGGGCATCGAGCAGGCCGTGGCGAAAAAACTCATCGCCGCCGTGAAACAGGCCAAAATCAAGGTCGAAACCCAGATCAACGGCGACAAGCTGCGCGTATCCGGCAAAAAGCGCGACGATCTGCAGCAGGTGATCGCCCTGCTGCGCAAGACGGACGTCGATCTGCCGCTGCAATTCCAGAACTTCCGCGACTGAACGAACGGCCTTGCGGTCGGGATCAGGGCACTGCACAGATTGTGCAATTCGCACATGAAATCCATAATATGTGCTGAATGAACATTTTATGGACTGTGCCATGACTGCCCTGCCGAATACCACGCCTGCGCCGGACGCCGTGCTGGCCAAGGCCGTCCTGCGGGCCGCCGAACAGCTCGGCCTGCGCCAGGCGGGGCTGGCGGACGTCCTGGGCATGCATCGCACCGCCATCAGCCGGATGAAAACCGCGCAATCGCTGGACCCCGCATCCAAACAAGGCGAACTGGCCCTGCTGCTGGTACGCCTGGCGCGCGCCCTCTATGCGCTCACGGGCGGCGATGTCGAATGGATCCGGCACTTCATGCACGCCCCGAACCGCGTCACCGGCGGCATTCCGGCCGAACAGATCACCACGATCCAGGGGTTGGTGACCGTCCTGCGCTTTGTGGACGCCATGCGGGGCAAAATCTGACCATGCGCCAGCACGACACCGCGCCGCAGACCTGTCCCGGAACCGGGAACCTGTGGCAGGACTGCCGGGGTGAACAGCACATCGGCCCGATCCAGGGTCTGCTGTACCGCCTGGTCGAAAGCCAGGAGCACATCGCCACCCTGGGATACGTGGACACGCTGGAGGAACAGGCGGTCCTGGAGGCCCTGCTCGACCAGGCCAAACCGCCCTGGCCTGTCGAAAGCAAGCGCCTGCATTACCTGCTGCGCACCCCCTTCCGCTATCCGCCACTACCCTGGGGATCGCGTTTCGGACGGCCTCATGAGCCCAGTCTGCTGTATGGCGGCCGGGACCTGGGCGCCACGCTGGCCGAATCCGCGTATTACCGCTTCGTGTTCTGGCATTCCATGGCTGCGCCTGCGGCCGGGGACAGCATCCAGAGCCAGCACACCCTGTTTTCGATCGGCTATCGCACGGAACATGGACTGCGGCTGCAGGCACAACCCTTTGATGCCCACCGAGCTGCGCTGACCGATCCCGCGCACTACCAAGCCACACAAGCGCTGGGAACCGACATGCGCACAGCAGGCGTCGAGGCATTTGAATACCGTTCGGCGCGCGATCCCGCGCAGGGTTTGTGCGTCGGTCTGTTCATACCACAAGCCCTGGCGAGCCGATCCCCCCGGGACATGCGACCCTGGCTGTGCCAGCTGAGCGCCCGGGAAGTCGCGTTCAAGCCGGTCGGCGACCGTGCCGTCCAATCCTACCCACTTGACGCATTCCTGGTGCAGGGCCGGCTGCCGATGCCCGCATAGCCGCGCAACAGCCAACGCAGCCCCAAGCGTCTTATGCGATCCGCAGCGCATCCATTTCCACGACTCGCGCTCCCAGGTCAAGCCAACGATCGGGATGGCAGGTGAACAGCAGGACCTGATGACGCTGCGCGGCATCGAACAGGACGCGCTTCATGCCGTCCAGGCGATCGCGGTCACTGTGCACCAGCGCGTCGTCCAGGATGATCAAGGTGGGCCGGCCCGCTTCACGCAGCAAGTCGGCATAGGCCAGACGGCTGATCAGACCCATTTGTTCGCGCGCGCCAAAGCTCAGGGCATCCACCGATTCATGCAACAGCCCACCCGGCCCCTGCCGGACCAGGCGTTCAGGCAGCAGTTCCTCGTCCACATCCAATCGCGCCTGAGGGAACAGCAATTCCAGATAATGATTCAGATACCGCTGCAAAGGCGCCAGAATGCGGCGAGTCAGTGCCTGACGGCCTGTACGCAGCAGATCCAGCAGCAGATCCAGGGCTGCGGCCCGGCGTTCCAGTTCGTCGCGCCGGCGACCGACGAATGCAGCCTCTCGTGCCAGATCGGCGCGCTGCTCTTCCAGGCCATGGGCACCCAGGGCTTCGAGTCCGCTCTGGATCCGGATGGATTCTTCGCGGCGTGCGTTGGCGTCCTGTTCGAGTCGCGCAGCCGTCAGCGCAAAGCGCTGCGCATCCTGCTTGAGCACTTCTGGACGGGCGGCTGCGATCCGCGCATCCAGGGCGTCCAGCGCCTGCCGCAACGCCGCTTCCTGGGCCTGCAACTGCTGCAGCCGGATCGCCAGATCCTGCGCCTGCCGCTGCCGATCCGGCGCCTGAAGCGCCTGTTGCAAACGCTGCCATTCGGCCTGGGCCGTGCGGCTGGCCTGCTCGGCCAGCACGAGTGCCTGGGCCTGCTGCGCCGCGTGCCGCTCCTGAGCCTGCAGACTGGCCCGCGCAGACTCCAGTTCGCGTTCCGCCGCTGCCTCGTCGGGCATCTCGGGCGTTGAATCCGGCGCATCGGACGCCAGCGCCGACAGCGCCTCGGATACCTCCCGACGCCTTTGCCCGGTCAGGGCCAGACGGCTTTCCAGGGCCTCCACCCCCTGTGGCGCCAGGCCGCCCAGGCGAGTCGCGTGCAGATCGATCTCCTGTTGCAAGGCCCGCGCCTGATCGGCCTGGTCTTCGGCCTGTCGCAAGTCGGCTGCCCCCAGGTCGGCCAGCAAGGCATCGATCTGGCGACGGTTTGTCTGGCAGCGGCGGGCCAGATCCGCCACATCCTCGCCCCCGGGCCGGATGCGCAACCGGCCAATGCCGGGCACATCCAGATCCATGGGCTCCAACAGCAAGCGTTCGCCCTGGCCGGTCAGCGTCTCGTCGCCCGCACGGATCTGCTGTTGCGGCAGCAGATCGTAGGCCAGGCGGGTGGCGGCGGCCTGGCGCACTGCATCGAGTTCCGCCAATGCCCGGTCCAGGGACCGCAGCTGCTTCAACGCAGATTCGTCCAGCCGGATGCCCTGGCGCCGGGCGCGCAGTGCCTGCACATCTGCCAGCAGGGCCCGCGCCTGCGCCAGATCGGCCTCCAGCCGCGCCTGTTCGGCCTCCAGCCGATCCAGATCCGCTGCCAGGATTGCCCGCCGGGCCCGACGACGCGCAGCCGACAGGCGCGTCTCGGCGCTGCGATAGGCCGCTTGGGCCTGCGCTACCTGCCCATCAACCCTGGGCTGATCCGCCTGCAGTTCGGCCAGGCGCAGCCCGGTTTCCCGCACCTCGCCAGCACGTTGCGCCAGTTCCTGCTGCTGGCGCTCATGCATCGCCATCTGGTCACGCACGTGCTGTTGGCTGGCGGCGCCATGTTCCAGATCCTGTGACAGGCGGCCCCGTTCCTGGCGCCAGGTCTCGACCTCGGTCAGCCGCGCCTCGGCCTCGGCCGCCTGGCGGCGGTAGGCTTCCCAAGGCCGGTCCGCGTCCTCGGCCTGCAAACGACGCAATTCGGCCAATCGATCCACCTGCTGGCGATAGGCGGCAATATCCCGATCGAGCGCCTCCAGGCGGCTCAGAACGTCTTCGTGCAGCTGCAGGACCTTGGCATATTCACCAGTGGGACGCCCCGTGGCCGTCAGCAGCTGCGCGCGCTCGGTCTCGACCCGGACGATCAGCGCATCCCCCGCGCTGCTGGCAACATCTCCCAGGTTTTCGCCCAGGGCAGATTTCAGATAGCGGCCCGCATGCGTCACCGGCACACGCAATTCCTGGCCTTCACCCTGCTCGATCCACAGCAGGCCGGGCACGCCCCAATGCTGGGCCTTGCTGGCGCCCTTGCCGGCGAACTGGTAGCCCAGCAGTTCCGCCAGTTTTTCCTCGGCCTCGTCGCCATTGAAACGCTGGCCGCCGATCTCCAGATCACAGCGTTTTTTCTTCAGGAATCGCTTGCTGAGTTTCCAGCGTTCCCCCTGCCATTCGAATTCCAGTTCCACACTGGGCGCAGCCGAGGTATCCCCCCAGGGCTGCAGGTCTTCGACCCCGCTGGATTTGAACCGTTCGAAGAACGCCGCCCGGATCGCCCGCACCAGCGTACTCTTGCCGGATTCGTTGGGGCCCGCGAACAGGTTCAGCCCAGGCTCCAGATCACGCACTTCCAGTGGCTCACGGAATTGCCGCAACTGGTCCACCCGCAGGCGCAACAGCCTCATGGCGCATCTCCCGCCGCCAGATCACCCAGCAAACCGGCCAGAATCGCCAGCGCCGCGCGCGCGGTTTCCGCATCCTCATTGTCAGCACCCTGGCGCTGACGCAGTTGCACGAGCACCTCGCCCACGTAGCCATCGGCCCGCAGGGCGGCGATGTCCTCGTCGGTCGGTTCCAGCCGTAAACCGGCCCGATGAATTCCAAGGCTGCGGCAACGGCCCTGCACCACGGACAAGGCCTGATCCAGACGCCGATCGCCCGCCAGGTCGATGGCCCCGGACAGCGTCAGATCCAGCACGGTTTCGGGCGGCAGGCAGTCCAGGCGCCCGATGAGCTGGTCCAGGTCGGATGCAACCGACAGGCGCTCATCCCAGGCCAGCCAGCAGTATTGGCCGATTTCCAGGGGTTCGACTGCAGGCACCCGGCCCGGGCCTGGTACGTCCACGCGCACCACCCGGCCCGAGGCGTTGTCCCGGAAACGTTCCGGCTCCGGCGTGCCGCTGTACACGGTGCGCTCATCGATCTGCTTGAAACCGTGCCAATCGCCCAATGCCAGGTAGTCCAGCCGCGCACGCGCCGCCCGGTCAGCGGCAATCGGATTGGGGGAATCGATGTCCTCGGCCAGGAGGCCTTGAACACTGCCGTGCGCCAGACCAATGCGTGCCAGATTCCCGGGGGTCTCTGCAGCATCGAACCACGCCGTCAGATCATCATGTGTCTGCCGCTGGGTCAGGGGCGCCGCCAGCACCGCGAAGCCCAGATCGGGAAAGGTGCGCACGCCCGGCTCCAACAGCAGATGCGCGTGGGGCGGCACGGCACCCAGCCGCTGCGCACGGGTCCAGACGCTTTCGGCCAGGGCGGCATCGTGATTGCCGGGAATCAGGATCCAGGGGCCTTGGTAGCCCTGCAGCGCATTGAACAAGCGCCGGATGGTGCGATCCGACACGGCCTGGGCATCGAACACATCGCCCGCCACCAGCACGGCGTCGATCGATTCACGCGCCGCCAGCGCGGCAATGCGCTCGACCGCAGCGTACCGCGCCTCGGCCAGGACCGTGGCATCCTCGGGAGCGAAACGACCGTACTGGCGGCCGATCTGCCAATCGGCAGTATGCAGAAATCTGGGCATGGACGGGATATTGACACCGACTCCGGCCCCGAGTCAAAGTGCCAACGGCCCGCACGCGCCCGGCTTGCCCGGACCGCGCAGGCGCAACGACCGTTCAGGCCACCCCCCCTATTTGGCAAACAACTGTCCCAGGTCCTTGAACGCCTTGAATTCCAGGGCATTGCCACAGGGGTCGAGCAGGAACATGGTGGCCTGCTCGCCCACCTGACCCTTGAAGCGGACGTAGGGCTCGATGACGAACTGTGTGCCAAAGGACCTCAGGCGTTCTGCCAGTGCTTCCCATTGATCCCATTCCAGGACGATACCGAAGTGCGGCACCGGCACGTCGTGCCCATCGACCGGATTGGTGTGCGCGCTTTCCTGGGATGCCGTCCGGGGATGCTCGTGAATCACCAGCTGATGCCCGTAGAAATTGAAGTCCACCCACTGCGTGCTGGAACGACCTTCCTCCAGGCCGAAGACCTCGCCGTAGAAACGGCGGGCAGCCGGCAGATCGTAGACAGGGATGGCCAGGTGGAACGGGGACAGGCTCATGAAAGGCTCCAGGGGATGAAAAATGCCATTTGAAAGATCGCAGCTTCAATAATTGTAGGAGCGGATCGGGGAATGCACCATCCACCACCCCGCCTGGACACTGCCCTGGGCATGTTCGGCGGCGGGCTGGCCATCATGCGGGAATTCGGCAGGCAGGGCCTGCTGCGTCATGAAGCCCCGGTACGAGGCGGCGACGGCACATCCAGGCCCAGCGCCTTGCACAGCGCCACGATCTGCATCTGTGCCACCGTATCCTCCAGCGCCACCTGCCGGCGCAACTGGAACAGGGCGCGCTGGTTTTCCAGCACTGCCTGATAGCTGCCGGCCCCGGCGCGGTAGCGCCGATCGGCAATGTCAAAGGCAGTCTGGGCGTGCTGCCCCGCCTGCAGCAGCACCGCCAATTGGCGTTGCTGCTCGGCCAGCCGGGTCACTGCGTTCTCGACTTCTTCCTGTGCCGTGAGCAGCACCTGTTCGTAGCGCGCCAGCGCACCGTCCGACAAGGCCTCGGCACCGCGCAGGCGCGCGCGCGCATTACCCAGACGCAGTGCAGGCCAGGACACGGCGGGCGCGACCTGGAAGGCACGCGAAGCCGCACTGCCGAAATCACCGTCCCGCAGCGCAAAGAAACCCAGGAATCCCCCCAGGTCGATGCGCGGGTACAGTTCGGCCGTGGCCGCGCCTACGTCCTCGACGCTGGCGGCCAGCAAGCGCTCGGCCCGCACCACGTCGGGCCGTGCCAGAATCCGCTGGTTGACATCACCCAGCGGCAGCCGCGCCACCAGCGGCATGGCTTGCACGGCGCCCGGATCGGGTAGGCCGCCCTGGCCGGGTCGCTGACCGGCCAGCACAGCGAGCCGATGGCGGGCCTGCTGCAAGGATGCCGTCAACCCAGGAATCGCCGCCTCGCTGCGCAAGCGGTTGGTCTGGGCGTTTTCCACGTCTTCAGGCAGACCGGCGCCGGCACGCAGGCGCGCCTGGGCCAGCTGCACGGTGTCCCGCCAGCTGTCGGCTTCGCGCTGGACCCATTGCAGTTGACGGCGGTCGCCCTGGGCCTGGAACCAAGTGCGCGCAACCTCTGCCGCGATGCTCAGACGCACCATCTCCAGTTCCGCCTGACTGGCCTCGGTCCGTGCCTGCGCCGCCTGCTGCAACCGGTCCAGGCGACCGAACAAGTCGATCTCCCAGTGCACGTCGAAACCGGCCTGCCAGGATTCGGACAGGGTGCGCGCGCCGCCATTGCTGGCCTGCTGCTGAATGCCCCGGGTGTAGCCCGCGCTGCTGGTCACACCTGGCAGGCGGTCGAGCCGACGCTCGTCGAACACGGCCCGCGCCGCCCGCAGGCTGGCCTGGGCCTGACGAATATCGTGGTTGTGCGCCAGCGCCGCCTCGATCCACTGGTTCAGGCCGGCATCCCCAAACACATGCCACCACGCATCAGGCAGTGGCGCGGCGTCATTCGCAACCCATTCCGCCGCCTGCGGACTGGCCAGCACGATGGCCGGCGCCTGCGGCTGCCGGTACTGTGGCCCGACCGCGCAGCCGGCCAGTACCGTCGCCAGCGCCAAGGCCGCCCCAATGTGAAAACCGCTGGTATTCATTCTCATGTCGCTGCTCCCTCGGCCTGTGCGATATCGGCCAGCTGCCGGCTGCGGGCACTCTGCTTGCGGTGGTCGCGCGCCAGCCAGGTATAGATCGTCGGCAGCACGAACAGGGTGAACAGCGTGCCCACCAGCATGCCGCAAACGATCACGGCGCCCAGACCGAAACGGCTGTTGGCGCCCGCCCCGCTGGCAAACAGCAGCGGCACCACGCCAAAGGCCATCGCCCCGGTGGTCATCAACACCGGACGCAGACGGATCTGCGCGGCGCGGATGATGGCGGCACGGCGATTCAGCTGTTCATGCACTTGCAGTTCGTTGGCGAATTCGACCATCAGAATGCCGTGCTTGCTGATCAGCCCGATCAGCGTCACCAGCCCGATCTGGGTATAGATGTTCAGAGTGGCCCAGCCCAGCGCCAGCGGCAGCAGCGCACCGCAGATGGACAAGGGCACGGTGATCAGGATGATCAGCGGATCGACCAGACTTTCGTACTGTGCGGCCAGCACCAGGTAGATCACGACCAGGGCGGCCAGAAAGGCAAACACCAGCGCATTGCCTTCCTGCACGTACTGGCGCGATTCGGACTGCCAGTCGTGGCTGAAACCCGGTGGCAGTTCGGCCACGGCCTGTTCCAGAAAACCCACGGCCTGGCCCAGCGAAACGCCCGGTGCCGGGATGGCCTGCAGCGTGGCCGCGTTCTGCTGGTCGAACTGATTCAGCCGGTTGGGCTCCACACCCATGTCCAGCCGAGCAACCGTGGACAGCGGCACCAGGGTGCCGTCGCCGGTACGGACGTACTGCCGCGCCAGCGCCTGGGGCGTCAGGCGCTGCTCGCCCACACTTTGCGGGATCACGTCGTAGGAACGGCCGAACAGCGCAAAACGGTTGACGTAGTTCTCGCCCACCAGCACACCCAACGAATCACCGATGTCCTGCAGCGCAATGCCCAGGCTGGCGGCCTTGGAACGATCAATCGTCACCTGCACCACCGGGCTGTCGTATTCCAGGTCACTGTCCACCACCACGAACAGGCCGCTGTCGCGGGCACGTTGCTTGAGCTCTTCCATGGCGTCGTACAGTACCGGGTAGTCCTGCGCGCTGCGCAGCACCAGTTGCACCGGCAGGCCACCGCTGCCGCCCGGCAAGGGCGCCACCTGGAACACGAAGATATCGCTGCCAGCGATCTCGCCGACCGCACCCTGCAAATCAGCCACGATCTCTGGTTCCTTGCGCGCGCGCTCACCCCAGTCGGACAGTATCAGGCCGCCAAAACTGTGCGCCGGGCCGTCCGTGCCGTTAATGATCCACGTGCCCGTCGTCTCGGGCAGGCTGGACATGACGCGGTGCAGTTCGTCGGCGAAACGTTCCGCATAGTCCAGGCTGGCGTGCTGGGGTGATTTCACCGCCGCCAGGATCGCCGCCTGATCCTCTGGCGGTGCCAGCTCGCGCTGCGGCATCTGG
This sequence comes from Castellaniella sp., assembly GCF_034007085.1. Lineage (GTDB taxonomy): Bacteria > Pseudomonadota > Gammaproteobacteria > Burkholderiales > Burkholderiaceae_B > Castellaniella. Next base: position 42,561 of record NZ_JAVERO010000005.1, read on the forward strand.
TACAGCAACGGCAGACTCAGGACCACCAGCAGGGCGAAGCCACCGCTGAGCCAGCGATGCTGCAGCGACCAGGCCAGCACCCGGCCATAACGATCTGCCAGGCCACCAAAGACCGCTTCGGCCAGGCGGGCCATGCGGCCATGCCCGCCGCCCTGCTGGCTGGACTGCAGCAGCAAAGAACTCATCACCGGCGACAGCGTCAGAGCCACCACCCCCGAAACGATCACCGCCCCCGCCAGGGTCAACGCAAACTCGCGGAACAAGGCCCCGGTCAACCCGCCCATCAAGCCGATGGGCGCATACACTGCCGCCAGAGTCAGCGTCATGGCAATCACCGGCCCGGCAATCTCGCGCGCGCCGATCAGCGCCGCCGCCACCGGCGACCGGCCTTCCTCGATGTGGCGATGCACGTTCTCGACCACGACGATGGCATCATCCACCACCAGGCCGATGGCCAGCACCATCGCCAGCAGCGTCAGCAGATTGATGCTGAAGCCGAATGCCAGCATCAGCGCCGCCGCACCCAGCATCGACAGCGGAATGGCGACCACCGGAATCACCACGCTGCGCAGCGAACCCAGGCACAGCCAGATCACCAGCACCACGATCAGTACCGCCTCGACC
>NZ_JAVERO010000109.1:0-7342 GCF_034007085.1 Castellaniella sp.
GAGGACCTGTGAGGGGATAAGCCATGAAACACGTGATTTCCATTCTGCTGGAAAACGAACCCGGTGCCCTGTCGCGCGTGGTGGGGCTGTTTTCCGCGCGCGGCTACAACATCGAAACGCTGACGGTCGCGCCCACCGAAGACGCCACCCTATCGCGCATGACCATCGTCACGGTCGGTTCCGACGAGATCATCGAACAGATCACCAAACACCTGAACCGTCTGGTGGATGTGGTAAAAGTCGTCGATCTGTCCGAAGGCCCGCACGTCGAACGCGAATTGATGCTGATCAAGGTCCGCGCGGTTGGCAAGGAACGCGAGGAAATGAAGCGTATGGCGGAAATCTTTCGCGGGCGCATCATCGACGTCACCGACAAGACCTACACCATCGAACTGACCGGCGTGCAGGACAAGATCGCCGCCTTCATCGGGGCGCTGGATCGCAGCGCCATCCTTGAAACCGTCCGCACCGGCGTGTCCGGCGTGGGTCGCGGCGAACGGGTGCTCAAGCTTTGATCAACCTGTGCAGCCGCCCGCCTTGCCGTTGACGGGCGGCCTGGATTCGTCAGGCATGAAACCGTTTCTTCAGGGACTGTGCCATGTCCTGCCTCACAACCTCTCGTTTCAGAATTAAAAAATTGGAGTTTCCAACATGAAAGTTTTCTACGACAAAGACTGCGACCTGTCCCTGATCAAAGGCAAGACCGTTGCCATCATCGGCTATGGTTCCCAGGGCCATGCGCATGCGCAGAACCTGAATGATTCCGGCGTCAAGGTGATCGTCGGCCTGCGCAAGAACGGCGCGTCCTGGAAAAAGGCCGAAAATGCCGGCCTGACCGTCAAGGAAGTCGCCGAAGCCGTCAAGGCCGCCGATCTGGTCATGATGCTGCTGCCCGACGAGAACATCGCCCAGGTCTATCGCAGCGAAGTCGCCGCCAACCTGAAGGCTGGCGCCGCGCTGGCCTTTGCCCATGGCTTCAATGTGCACTACGGCCAGGTCGTGCCGCGCGCCGACGTGGATGTCATCATGATCGCCCCCAAGGCCCCGGGCCACACCGTGCGCAACACCTACACCCAGGGTGGCGGCGTGCCGCATCTGGTGGCCGTGCACCAGGACGTCTCGGGCAAGGCACGCGACCTGGCCTTGTCCTACGCCATGGCCAACGGCGGCGGCCGTGCTGGCATCATCGAGACCAACTTCCGCGAAGAAACCGAAACCGACCTGTTCGGTGAACAGGCCGTGTTGTGCGGCGGTACCGTCGAACTGATCAAGGCCGGCTTCCAGACCCTGGTCGACGCGGGCTACGCGCCGGAAATGGCGTATTTTGAATGCCTGCACGAACTGAAGCTGATCGTGGACCTGATCTACGAAGGCGGCATCGCCAACATGAACTACTCGATCTCCAACAACGCGGAATATGGTGAATACGTCACTGGCCCGCGTGTGGTGACCGACGAAACCCGTGCCGCGATGCGCCAGTGCCTGGCCGACATCCAATCGGGTGTCTATGCCAAGAACTTCATCCTGGAAAACGCTGCCGGGGCCCCGGAACTGACCTCGCGCCGCCGCCTGAATGCGGAATCGCAGATCGAGCAGGTCGGTGCCAAGCTGCGTGCCATGATGCCGTGGATCGCAGCCAACAAGCTGGTGGATCAGTCCAAGAACTGATCTTTCCTGCGTGCTGAGTGGCCGGGCGTCCCCGCAGGGCGCCCGGCCATTGCATTTGTCCTTGGGCTGAATTGGGTTATTCTTGCGCCTACCATGAGAATCCCCCCTTACCCCCATCCGCTGATCGCCCGCGAAGGCTGGCCCATCCTGGCCGGTGCGCTGCTCGTGTCCCTGCTGGTGACCTGGTGGTCGCCGTGGGCGTCCGTTCCGTTCTGGGTGTTCACGCTGTTTGCCCTGCAGTTCTTCCGTGACCCCGCGCGCGAGGCGCCGGAGGGCGAAGGCCTGGTGCTGTGTCCGGCCGATGGCCGCATCGTCTGCGTCGAAGACGCCATCGATCCTTATGCGGGGGGCCGTCCAGCGCTGAAGATCAGCGTGTTCATGAACGTCTTCAATGTCCATTCGAATCGTGCCCCGGTCGATGGCCAGGTCCGGTCGATCGAATATTTCCCGGGCAAGTTCTTCAATGCTTCCCTGGACAAGGCTTCCCTGGAAAACGAGCGCAATGCCATGGTGCTCGACAGGGCGGATGGCCAGGTGGTCACGGCCGTGCAGGTCGCCGGATTGGTGGCCAAGCGCATTCTGTGCCATGCGCGGGTCGGACAGGCGCTGTACGCAGGGCAGCGCTATGGCTTCATCCGCTTCGGCTCGCGGGTGGACGTATACTTGCCCCCAGGGGCGCGTCCCCGGGTCGCCCTGGGCGACAAGGTCAAGGCCACCAGCACGGTCCTGGCCGAACTACCCGTTTCAATCGGGGATGATGCTTCCGCAGCCTGATCTGCCTCCGACCTCACACTTTTGATCGATGCCTGACGAACCGCAGCGCCGCCGCAGTATTTATCTGCTTCCCAATGCTTTCACGACCGCCAACCTGTTCGCGGGTTTCTACGCGGTCGTCCAGGCCATGAACCAGCATTTCGAGGTGGCGGCCATCGCCATTTTCCTGGCGATGGTATTCGACAGCATGGATGGGCGCGTGGCCCGGCTGACCAATACCCAGTCCGCCTTCGGCGAACAGTATGATTCCCTGGCCGACATGATCTCTTTTGGCATGGCGCCCGCGCTGGTGATGTACGAATGGTCGCTGCAGGACCTGGGGCGTTGGGGCTGGCTGGCTGCATTTGTCTACGTGGTGGGGGCGGCCTTGCGTCTGGCGCGCTTCAATGCCAATATCGGCAAGATCGACAAACAATACTTCCAGGGCCTGCCCAGCCCGGCGGCGGCGGCCCTGATTGCCGGTTTCGTCTGGCTGTCGGTGGACAACAAACTGTCTCTTTCCGATGGCATCGTGCCCTGGGCAGCTTTCACGTTGACGGTCTATGCGGGCGTGGCCATGGTGTCGAATGCGCCATTTTTCAGCGGCAAATCCTTTGCCCTGGGCCGCAGTGTGCCGTTCTGGGTCATGCTGGTGGTGGTGGCGGTCTTCGTGTTCGTGTCCAGCGACCCACCGGTGGTACTGTTCGCCCTGTTCGTGCTCTACAGCCTGTCGGGCTGGGTGCTGTGGCTGTGGCGCGTGCGCCGCGCTCGTCGCCTGGGGCAGCGCATGCGGGACTCAAATCCGCTATAATCTTTCCGCGCCACGATTTGCGTGGCGTTTTCATTTGATCTCACGGCAGCGCACCCTCGGTGCTGCCGCATGTTCCAGAGGAATAGAAAATGTCAGTTGCAGATATCGTCAAATCCGACATCGTCGCGCAGTTCCAGCGCGCTGCTGGTGACACCGGCTCTCCTGAAGTCCAGGTGGCCCTGCTCACGGCCCGCATCAACGAACTGACCGGGCACTTCAAGACCCACACGAAAGACCACCATTCGCGTCGCGGCCTGCTGCGCATGGTCAGCCGCCGTCGCAAGCTGCTGGACTACCTGAAGGGCCGCAACCCGGATTCGTACCGCGCGCTGATCGAAAAACTCGGCCTGCGCAAGTAATGCCCGGGGGATTCGCTCCCCTCGCACGAGCCGTGCACGCTGCATTGTCTGGCGCAGCGTGTGCGGCTTTTTGTCATGGGGCGTCGCAATCGGCCCCGCCTCTGGCGGGCGGGTCGCGGGCATGAGCCTGCAGGCGCTCCTTTTATAGGATCAGAAAATGTTCAACAAAGTGAGCAAGTCGTTCCAGTACGGCCCGCACACCGTCGTCCTGGAAACCGGCGAAATCGCCCGTCAGGCCTCCGGTGCGGTGCTGGTGTCCGTCGACGACACCGTGGTGCTGGCCACGGTGGTGGCGGCCAAGACCGCCAAGCCCGGCCAGGATTTCTTTCCGCTGACCGTCGATTACGTCGAAAAGACCTACGCTGCCGGCAAGATCCCCGGCGGGTTCTTCAAGCGCGAAGGCAAGCCGTCCGAAAAGGAAATCCTGACCTCCCGACTGATCGACCGCCCGCTGCGCCCGCTGTTCCCGGACGGTTTCTACAATGACGTCCAGATCATCATTCATACGGTGTCGGTCAATCCGGAAGTCGATCCCGACATTCCCGCCCTGATCGGCGCCTCGGCTGCGCTGGCGATCTCCGGCATCCCCTTCAACGGCCCGGTGGGTGCTGCCCGCGTGGGCTATATCAACGGCCAATATGTCCTGAACCCCAGCGCCTCGCAGGTGCGTGATGAGTCCCAGCTGGATCTGGTGGTGGCGGGCACCGAGGCTGCCGTACTGATGGTCGAATCCGAGGCCAAGCAATTGTCCGAGGATGTGATGCTGGGTGCCGTGGTGTTTGGCCACGAACAGATGCAAGCCTGCATCAACGCCATCCACGAACTGGTGGCCGAGGCCGGCAAGCCCGAATGGGACTGGCAGCCGGCCCCGCGCAACGAAGTCCTGGCCACCGCCGTGCGCGCCGCTGCCTTCGAACCCCTGCGGGCCGTCTATCAGCTGCGTGACAAGCAGGAACGCACGACGCGCCTGCGCCAGGTCTATGTCGACGTCAAGGCCAAGCTGGCCGAACATGCGGCGGCCCGGGGCGACGAAGCCCCCGATCAGGTTGAAGTCGAGAACATGCTGTTCGCCCTGGAATCGGAAATTGTCCGAGGCCAGATCCTGAATGGCGAGCCGCGCATCGATGGCCGCGACACGCGCACTGTGCGTCCGATCAGCATTCGCCTGGGTGTGCTGCCGCGTGCCCATGGTTCCGCGCTGTTCACGCGCGGCGAGACCCAGGCACTGGTGGTCACGACCCTGGGCACCAAGCAGGACGAGCAGATCATCGACTCGATCATGGGCGAATACCGTGACCGTTTCATGATGCACTACAACATGCCGCCGTTCGCCACGGGTGAAACCGGTCGTTTCGGCGTGCCCAAGCGCCGCGAGATCGGCCACGGCCGTCTGGCCAAGCGCGCGCTGTCGCCGCTGCTGCCTGCAGCAGAGGATTTCCAGTACACCTTGCGCCTGGTATCCGAGATCACCGAATCGAACGGTTCTTCGTCCATGGCCTCGGTCTGCGGCGGCAGCCTGTCCATGATGGACGCCGGCGTGCCGGTCAAGGATCATGTGGCGGGCGTTGCCATGGGCCTGATCAAGGAAGGTGGCAAGTTTGCCGTCCTGACCGACATTCTGGGCGATGAGGATCACCTGGGCGACATGGACTTCAAGGTGGCCGGTACCGTCAGCGGTGTCACCGCCTTGCAGATGGACATCAAGATCCAGGGCATCACCAAGGAAATCATGCAGGTGGCGCTGGCCCAGGCCCGCGAAGGCCGTCTGCATATCCTGGGCAAGATGCGCGAAGCCATCGATGGTTCGCGCCAGGAGTTGTCCAATTTCGCGCCGCGGATGATCAGTCTGAAGATCAATCCGGAAAAGATCCGCGATGTGATCGGCAAGGGCGGTGCCACCATCCGTGCGCTGACCGAGGAAACTGGTTGCCAGATCGATATCAACGATGATGGCAACATCACCATCGCCAGCGCCGATCTGGACCGCGCCCACGAGGCCGAGCGCCGCATCAAGGAATTGACCGCCGACGTCGAGGTGGGCCAGGAATATCCGGGCACCGTCCAACGCCTGCTGGATTTCGGCGCCATCGTCCAGGTGCTGCCAGGTCGCGATGGTCTGCTGCATATTTCCGAGATCGCCAACTACCGCATTGCCGACATCAACGACGTGCTGACGGTCGGCCAGTCGGTGCGCGTCAAGGTCATCGAGGCTGACGAACGTGGCCGTCTGCGTCTGTCGGTCAAGGCGATCGGTGGTATCGAAGCCCAGGGCGGACCCGCTGCTCCGTCGGCCCCATCCGCTGCGGGCGAGCAGTAGTCTTTGCCACATGCGCCATGCGGCCTGTGGGCTGCGTGGACAACGACAACGGGCGCCCTGAAGGGCGCCCGTTGTCGTTGCAGCAAACGGTTTCCGCCTGCCTTGACTGAGGCTGGCTCAGTAGGTGGTTGTTTCTGTCAGGCGGGTATGCGAGGGCGGGTGTTTGCCCAGATAGTCGTGCTGGAACAAGCGCATCCGCAGCGCGCTGCGGTATTCACCATTGGCGAAGAATTCGTCCTGCAGTTCGCCTTCGGTCTGGAAACCCAGGCGGGTGTAGATCCGGATCGCTTTTTTGTTCTCGGTGTCCACGATGAGGTAGATTTTGTAAAGATTCAGCACCTTGAAGCCGTATTCCATCGCCAGCCGCGTTGCGCGGGTGGCCAGGCCCCGCCCCTGGTGGTTGGGTGCGATGATGATCTGGAATTCAGCGCGCCGGTGGACATGGTCGATTTCCACCAGTTCCACCAGTCCGGCGCGCTCGTCATCGCATTCAACGATGAATCGCCGTTCGTTCTGGTCGTGGACGTGCTGGTCGTACAAGGATTGCAGTTCGGTGAAGGTGGCGTAGGGCTCTTCGAACCAGTAGCGCATCACGCTGGCATTGTTGTCCAGTTGATGCACGAATTGCAGGTCCGTCCGTTCCAGCGGGCGCAGTTTGACGTGTTCGGTGGTCATGGTGGGATCTCTTTGAAGGTTTCAGAGGACATACAGGCAGGCCTGGCGGCAGGTTCAGCGCACGGCCAGCACGATCTTGCCGATCTGCTCGCCTGCATCCATCATTGCGTGGGCGCGCGCGGCTTCGGCCAGAGGGAAGGCCGCATGGATCGAGGGACGCACGGCGCCGGATTCCAGCAAGGGCCAGACCCGTTCGCGCAGCGCGGTTGCGATGCGGGCCTTGAAGGCCACGGGCCGCGCACGCAGCGTCGATCCCGTGACCGTCAGGCGGCGGCGCATCACCTGGCCGCAGTTCAGCGTGCCGCGCGCGCCGCCCAGCAGGGCGATCATTACCAGCCGGCCATCATCGGCCAGCACTTCGATGTTGCGCGCCAGGTAGTCGCCTGCGACCATGTCCAGAATCACGTCCACGCCGCGCCCATCCGTCAGGGCCTTGATCTCTGCGACGAAATCCTGTGCGCGATAGTCGATGCCGCGCGTGCAGCCCAGGGCCTCGATGGCCCGCACACGATCGGGGCTGCCGGCGGTGGCGTAGACCGTATGGCCGAAGGCGCGCGCCAGGGCGATGGCCGTCGTGCCGATGCCGCTGGCGCCACCATGAACCAGCAGGGTTTCACCGGGGGCCAGAGCGCCTCGGTCAAAGACATTGCTCCAGACCGTGAAGTAGGTTTCCGGCAGGGCGGCGGCCTCGATCATGGACAGACCCGCTGGCACGGGCAGGCATTGCGCGGCGGGGGCGACGCAGAATTGCGCATAGCC
>NZ_JAVERO010000110.1:0-7281 GCF_034007085.1 Castellaniella sp.
CCGCCACCTGCTGCAGGGCGCGGGTATTGCCCCCCTGTTCCAGGAACAACGCCCGGACATGGTGCGCGCGGATCTGTTGCACCAGATCCGCCATGGCCCGGGCCGAGGGTTCCGCCTCGCTGGACAGGCCAACGACGGACAGCACCTCGATGCCATACGCTGCGCTGAAATAGCCGAAGGCATCGTGCGACGTGGCCAGTACGCGCCGGGCAGGGGGAATGGATTCCAGTTGCCGGCGCCATTGGGCATCAGCCTGGCGCAGCTTGCGCACGTAGGCTTCCGCCCGCGCCTGGTAGGCGGAAGCGTGGGCCGGATCGGCATCCGCCAGCCCGCGTGCAATGTTGCGGGCATAGATCACGCCATTGGCAAGATCCTGCCAGGCGTGCGGATCGACACCGCCATGGTCGTGCCCATGGCCATGATCTGCATGTCCATGGTCGTGATCGTGGTCATCGGCCGCCTGCGCCGCGTGATCATGATCATGGTCGGCGTCCCCATGCCCGGCCGCTTCGCCCTCGTCGTCCAGGCGACGGGCCTGCACGCCGCGCGAAGCCTCGATCGTGTGCCCCTTGAAACCGGCCGCCTCGACCAGGCGCGGCATCCAGGATTCGAACCCCAGACCGTTGACCACCAGCACCCGGGCGCTGCCCAGGGCACGCGCATCCTTCGGCGTCGGCTCGAACGTATGCGCATCGCTCAGCGGCCCGACGAGCACATCCAGGCGGATATCGTCCCCACCCACCTCGCGCACGATGTCGCCCAGGATCGAAAACGAGGCCACCACCGGCAGGCGCGCGCCGGGCGCCGCGTTCTCGGCCCGGACCGGCTGCGCGCCGACTGTCATACCCAAGGCCAGGAGGCAAGCAGCCCCCGTCAGCCATGCGCCCCGCCGCGCGGATGCAAAACCCCAGCGATGTTTCATCATTGACTCCCTTCCTTCATGGATTGCAGCAAACGGGCGCGGCGCGCCCGCGCTTCGCGCAGGGCCAGCAGGGCGCCACCATGCGGCCCGAACGCAACCGAAAAAAAATGAATGCACCCGGCCGCCAGAATGATCGCCGGCGATGCGGGCACGTCCGCGTGATAGGACACCAGCAAGCCCACATAGGAAGCCAGGGCTCCCAGCGCAGCCGCCAGCACCATCTGGGCGCCCACCGGCCGGACCCAGAACCGGGCTGCCGTGGCAGGCAGCATCATGATGCCCACCACCATCAAAGTTCCCAGCACCTGAAAGCCCGCCACCAGGGTCAGCACCAGCAGCAACAGAAAACCGATATGCGCCCAGGCGCCCGCACGGCCCTCGGCACGCAGAAAACCGGGGTCCAGGCATTCCACCGCCAACACACGCAGCAAGGCGGCCAGCGCCAACAGCGTCACGCTGCTGACGATGGTGACCAGGATCAGGGCCGCGTCGCTCAGCCCCAGGACAGTGCCAAACAACACATGAATCAGGTCCATATTGGTGCCCTTCAAGGACACCAGCAGCACCCCCAGACCGAGGGACACCAGGTAAAACGCGGCAAAGCTGGCGTCCTCGCGCAATGGCGTCATGCGCGCCACCAGACCGGCCAGAACGGCCACGGCAACACCCGTGACCAGACCGCCAAGCGTCATCGCTGCCATGGACAGTCCCGCCGTCAGGAAACCCACCGCCACGCCCGGCAAAATCGCATGCGCCATGGCATCGCCCATCAGGCTGAGACGGCGCAGCACCAGGAACACCCCCAGTGGCCCGGCGGCAAAAGCCAGCGCCAGGGCGCCTGCCAGGGCGCGGCGCATGAAACCGAACTCGACAAAAGGCTGCACCAGCAGATGCCAGAGATCCATCAGGCAGCCCCCCCGGCGCACAGGTGGCGCGCCAGGTGCAGATTGGATGCATTCAGCACCTGGCCGCTGTCGCCCCAGCCGACGACCTGCCCCGCCAGCAGCAAGGTCTGGGGAAAGTAGGCACGCACCATATCCAGATCATGCAATACCGCGATCAATGTCCGCCCCTCGCCATGCCATTGGTGCAGCAGCGCCAACAGGCTTTCGGTCGTGCCCTGGTCCACGGCAGCAAACGGCTCGTCGAGCAGGATCACCCGGGCATCGCGCAGGATCAGCCGCGCAAACAGCGCGCGCTGCCGCTGCCCGCCGGACAGCGTATTGACGGACTGGCGCCCAAAGCCGGCCAGGCCCACTGCGCGCAGGGCGGCTTCGACGGCGTCCCGGCCTGCATCATCCAGGCCGCGCCAGGCGCCCAGCCGATGCCAGGCGCCCATGGCCACCAGATCAAACGTGCTGATGGGAAAATCCAGGTCCAGTTCGGCCGACTGCGGCAGACAGGCCAGGTCGGCCGCAACCGCCGGATCGACCCGGATGCGCCCCCGGATCGGGCTCAGGCGGCCCGCCATGGCCTTGATCAGGGTGGACTTGCCAGCCCCGTTCGGCCCGACCACCGCCGTCATCGACCCCTGCGGAAACACGCCGCTGACGTCGCGCACGGCAATCCGGTCGCGCCAGCCCAGCCAGACCTGCTGCAGTTCGATGGCAGGCGCTGCCGCGCCGGGCGCCGGGTTTACCACCATTGCAGCGCCCATCCGGTCAACAGCCACAGAAATGCCACCGCCAGCGCGGCACGGCGCATGCGCTGGCCGGCCGACAGCAGCAACGAAGAGCCGCGATAGCGGCCCCGTTTGGACAACAGGGGGGGAAAGGACATGATGATCCGCGATCGGCATCGCCTGGAAACGTTACGTTATAACATACCCACCCTGGCCTGCCGGACCTGCCGGCACACCACCACCATCGTGCGCCGCCCGCGCCCCCAACCGGCCCGCTCCCCGAGTTTGCCCTAAACCCGGGCCTATGCTGTAATCGCATGCTGATCGCCCCCCTGCCCGCCACTTGGCCGGTCACATGCCCTTGGCAGTCATGCCACCGGGGTCCGGCGCAACGGGGTCAGCGCATCGCACCCGAGGCCATCATGAACACTGCTCCATCCGCCGATTCCCTGATTCCCGCCACCGTGCTCACCGGTTTCCTGGGGGCGGGCAAGACCACTCTGCTGCGCCGCATCCTGACCGAATTCCACGGCCAGCGCATCGCCGTCATCGAAAACGAATTCGGCGAGGAAAACATCGACAACGACCTGCTGGTCCAGGACGACGAAGAACAGGTCGTGGAACTGAGCAACGGGTGCGTCTGCTGCACCGTGCGCGGCGACCTGATCCGCACCCTGGGCGACCTCGCCGCCCGACGCGCAGCCGGCGCGGTGCGCTTCGACCGTGTGATCATCGAGACCACGGGCATGGCCAACCCCGGCCCGGTCTGCCAGACCTTTTTCATGGACGATGACGTCGCCGCCACCTACCGGCTGGATGCCGTCATCACGGTCGTGGATGCCAAGCACGGCATGGCCACCCTGGACCGCCAGGAAGAAGCCCAGCGCCAGGTCGGGTTCGCCGACCGCATCCTGATCTCGAAAAAGGATCTGGTCAACGAGGCCGACTACCAGGCCCTGCGCGCCCGCCTGGTGCGCATCAACCCGCGCGCCGCCATCCTGTCCGCGCATTTCGGCGAAACCGACCTGAACGCCCTGCTGGACGTCAGCGGCTTCGATCTGGACGCCATCCTGGACATCGACCCCGAATTCCTCGCCGAAGAAGCCGCCGGGCACGATCATCACGATCATGACCACCACGGCCACCACGATCACCATCACGACGACGAGGATGACCAGCACGCCTGCGGCCCAGGGTGCCATCATGACCATCACGACCACCATCACGCCCACCACGACGACGAGATCGGCGCCTTTGTGTTCCGTTCCAACCGCGCCTTCGACCCGGAACGCCTGGAAGATTTCCTCAGCGGCATCGTCCAGGTCTACGGTCCCGACCTGCTGCGCTACAAGGGTATCCTGTACATCAAGGGCATCAATCGCCGCATGCTGTTCCAAGGCGTCCACATGCTGTTCGGCGCCGAACCCGGCAAGGCCTGGCCTGCCAGTGAAAAACCGAATACCCGCATGGTCTTCATCGGCCGTAAACTGCCCCAGGACATCTTCACCCAGGGGCTCGAACAATGCCTGGTCTGAACACTGCAACACCACTGCCCCGCCGTATCTTCCGGTCGGGGCAGACAGGCCCCGGCACATAAAAAAGAGGACTTGACATGGCTACCAAATCCAGCACCAAACCCCAAGGCAAGCCGCTCACGGAAAAAGAACTGCTGGCGATGCCCGAAAAGGATTACATGAACGACGCCCAGCTGGCGTTTTTCCGCGAACGCCTGCACCAGCTCGAACACGAAATCCTGACCAACGCCGGCGCCACGACCGAAAATCTGCGCGAGACCCAGTACGTGCCCGACCCGGCCGACCGCGCCACGATCGAAGAAGAACACGCGCTGGAACTGCGCACGCGCGACCGCGAGCGCAAACTGCTGAAAAAAGTCCAGCAGGCCATCGCCCGCATCGACGCCGGCGAATACGGCTGGTGCGAAGAAACCGGCGAACCCATCGGCATCCCGCGCCTGCTCGCCCGCCCCACGGCCACCCTGTCGCTCGAAGCCCAGGAACGCCGCGAAATGCGCCAGAAGCTCTACGGGGATTGAAACGGCGCCTGGACTCGTCATGCCGCGTTGCAAATCCTCGCGATAGTATGACTATCGCTGCGGTTTGCGCCTTGCCTGCCAGGCGCATGCATCCAGCTTGAATTTTCTGAACATGCCCCCATGTGATCCTCTCTACCCGAGAGGACCGCATGGAACAATTTCACGCCACCACCATCGTCTGCGTCCGGCGCGGCACTGAAGTCGCCCTGGGAGGCGACGGTCAGGTCACCCTGGGCAACATCGTCATCAAAGGCACCGCCCGCAAAATCCGGCGACTCTATCACGACAAGGTCCTGGCTGGTTTCGCCGGCGCGACGGCCGATGCATTCACCCTGCAGGAACGCTTCGAGGCAAAACTGGAAAAGCACCAGGGTCACCTGATGCGTGCCGCCGTGGAACTGACCCGCGACTGGCGCACCGACCGCGTGCTGCGCCGCCTGGAAGCCATGCTGATCGTGGCCGACCGCGAACACACTTTGATCCTCACGGGCAACGGCGATGTCCTGGAACCCGAACACGGCATCGCCGCCATCGGCTCGGGCGGCGCCTATGCCCAATCGGCTGCGCGCGCCCTGCTGGACGCCACCGAACTGGCCCCCGCCGACATTGTCAAGAAATCCCTGGAAATCGCCGGGGAACTCTGCATCTACACCAATCAGAACCACATCGTCGAAACACTCTAGGCCCTCTCCATGTCTGACGCCACCCCCATGACCCCCAAGGAAATCGTCTCGGAACTGGACAAGCACATCGTCGGCCAGGACAAGGCCAAGCGCTCAGTCGCCGTGGCGCTGCGCAACCGCTGGCGCCGCCAGCAGGTGCCCGAACCCCTGCGCCACGAAATCGTCCCCAAGAACATCCTGATGATCGGGCCCACCGGCGTGGGCAAGACCGAGATCGCCCGCCGCCTGGCCCGCCTGGCCAACGCCCCCTTCATCAAGATCGAAGCCACCAAGTTCACCGAGGTCGGCTACGTGGGCCGCGACGTGGACACCATCGTGCGCGATCTGGTCGAGGTCGCCATCAAACAAACGCGCGAGACCGAAATGCGCCGCGTGCGCACCCAGGCCGAGGACGCAGCCGAAGACCGCATCCTGGATGCCCTGCTGCCGCCCCCGCGCAATGCCCAGGGCCAGCCCGAACGCGATGAAAACAACACCCGCCAGGTCTTCCGCAAGCGCCTGCGCGAAGGCAAGCTGGATGACACGCAGATCGACATCGAAGTCGCCCAGACGCCGCCGCACATGGAAATCATGGCGCCCCCCGGCATGGAGGAAATGACCGAGCAGCTGCGCGGCATGTTTGCCGGCCTGGCCCAGGGCAAGACCAAGTCGCGCAAGCTGACGGTGAAAGAAGCCTTTCGCCTGCTGGTCGAGGAAGAAGCCGCGCGCCGCATCAACGAAGAAGACCTGCGCACCCACGCCGTGACGCTGGCCGAACAGCACGGCATCGTCTTCCTGGACGAGATCGACAAGATCGCCGCGCGCCAGGAACAAGGCGGCGCCGACGTTTCGCGCCAGGGCGTGCAGCGCGACCTGCTGCCGCTGGTCGAAGGCACCACCGTCAACACCAAATACGGCATGGTGCGCACCGACCACATCCTGTTCATCGCCTCCGGCGCCTTCCACCTGTCTCGGCCATCGGACCTGATCCCCGAACTGCAGGGCCGTTTCCCGATCCGGGTGGAACTGGATTCCCTGACGGCCGAGGACTTCGTGCGCATCCTGTGCGAAACCGACGCCTCGCTGACCAAGCAATACAGCGCCCTGCTGGCCACCGAAGACGTCACACTGGATTTCACCGAGGATGGCATCCACCGCCTGGCCGAACTGGCCTTCGAGGTCAACGAGCGCACGGAAAACATCGGCGCCCGGCGCCTGTACACCGTCATGGAAAAACTGCTGGAAGACCTGTCCTTCGAGGCCGCCAGCCCGGGCGCGGAAACCGTGGTGATCGACGCCGCCTACGTGAACGACAAACTGGCCGAGGCTGCCGGCAGCCAGGACCTGGCCCGCTACGTGCTGTAGTCCGGCGGGGCTGGGGACCAGCCTAGTTTTTCTTCAGGGCCACGATCCGGTAATGACCGCTGGCCCGTTCGGCCGTGAAATCGACCCGATCGCCCGCTGCGATCCCCGCCAACAGTGCTGGATCGGCGTGATAGACCAGGATCATGGCCGGCAGGTCGAGCTTGTCGATGGCCCCATGGCGGATGGCGATCTTGCCGCCGGCAGCGTTCACGCGCACGACTTCGCCGCTGGCTTGCGCCTGGACGGGCGCAGCCGCCGACACGACCCCCGGCAGCGCCAGAGCGGCGGCCAGGGCAATGGGCATCAGGGCATGAAAACGCATGGGCTACACTCCTTCTGTTTCCCCCGGGCTCGCGCCGGCGGACAGGTCCAGCATACCGCGAAACCGCACATCCCCTGCCGATCCGCAACGCCTGATTTCCCATCAACCGATCCAGAGACTGCCTTGCCTGCCCCCGTTCCCGGCTACGACTTGCGGCCCGCCACCGAGTCCGACATCCCGGCCATCCATGCCCTGATGCTGGAAATGGCGGAATTCGAAAAATTGACCGACATTTTCCAGGCCACGCACGCCAGCCTGAAAGACAGCTTTTTCGGTCCGGACCCAGCGGCCCACTGCCTGGTCACCACGACGACCGAGGATCCCGCCACGGCCATC
>NZ_JAVERO010000111.1:0-7215 GCF_034007085.1 Castellaniella sp.
ATCCAGATGCCTTCTGGTGATTTCGAAGATCAGCCGGTTTCCAGGCGCGCCGGTGCTGTTCAGCAGCTTGCGTACGGAATCAGTGAATCCTGCATCCATCAGAACCTTGGGGCTGATGTTGACGGAAACCGGATAGGTTTCATTCAGGCGTTGCAGTTCCAGCAAGGTCTGGCAGGCCACGCCCAGCGACCAGAATGTCAGGTGGTCGATGAGACTGGTTTCCTCGGCCAGTGGGATGAACAGGGCGGGTGAGATCGGACCATGGTCGGGGTGTGTCCAGCGCACCAGCAGTTCTGCGCCTGTGATGCGGCCATCCCGGGCATGCTGGGGCTGGATGCACATGGTCAGCTGGCTGGTGTTCAGGGCCTGGGTCAGGGCTTTTTCCATCCACAGGCGCTGTTCGAATTCGGTTTGCAGCGTGTGGTCGTAGAAGACGGTCTGGTTGCCGCCCTGTCGCTTGGCACGTTGCATGGCCAGGTCGGCTTCGCGGATGGCATCGCTGGCTGTGGCGCCGTTGCCCTGCAGCAGTGTCAGGCCGATGCTGGCGGTAAAGACGCAGGCCGGGTTACTGTGTTCCAACGGCGTTGCTGCCAGAACGATCCGGAGCCTGTCCGCGATTTTCAGGGCTCTCCGGGCGCCCGCTTCGGGATCCGTGCCCAGCTGGGTGAGCAGGACCATGAATTCGTCGCCGCTGACGCGAGAGACCGTATCCCGGTCGAGTGTGTGTTCCCGCAGGCGCCGGGCCACCTCGCGCAGGACCAGATCGCCGATGGCATGGCCGTGGCTGTCGTTGAGTTTTTTGAAGTCGTCCAGGTCCAGGGTCAGTATGGCGCCGCAAACTGCCTTGCTCCGCGCATCACGCAGCGTGTGTTCCAGCCGGTCCAGCAGCAGGATGCGGTTGGGCAGGCCGGTCAGGGGGTCGTGGTAAGCGTTGTGATGGGCCTGGTCTTCGGCCTGCAGGCGAGTGGTGACATCGGTCAGGATGGTGCAGAACTGCCTGGCCGTGCCGTCCGGTTCGCATAACGGAAATTTGAGGGACTGGAATGTGTGGGTGCGGCCTGTCCGGGGGGATGTCCGCTGTGCCTGGGCGACAATGTGCTCGCCCCGTTCCAGGGCCGGGATGTCGGCGTCCGTGATGGAGCCGATGCGCAGCGGTTGGTGGCTCGTGCCAGGTTCGTCTGAGGCTGGCGCCGCTGCGTCTGGCAGATTGAAGAATTCGCGGAATGAACGGTTGGTGTAGACGCTGTGCCGGTCGCTGTCCTCGATGCAGACCAGGGCTTCGACATGGTCGAGCACGGTAGCGAGTCGGTGTTTGGCCAAGCGCAGACGCTGCGCCCGGCGATGTACCAGGAACCAGGCACACGCGGCACAGGCCAGTACGATCAGGGCCGCCAGGGCGGCAATCGTCAGGGGCGCGGGTGCGTATCCAGGCGGTTTCTGCGTGTCGGTCGGGCGCATCCTGGGGCTGTCCCAGCGGGCCAGGATGCGGTAGTACACCGAGTCAGAACTGGCTTTCCAGGCGCCCAGATGGCGATCGATGGCGCGCAGGACGGCGCTGTTCCGGCCCTTGGGCATGGCGAAATACAGCCCGGAAGGCAAGAAGACGATGGGGGTGATCGCCAGTCCGTATTGCGGCGCCGTGGCGTTGCCGAAGAAAAAGTCGGCGGCAACGGCATCGGCCTGGCCCGCCTGCACTTGCTGGAAGCCTTGGGCCAGTGTCTCTGCCGGAATCAGCTGGGTCTGGATGCCGAGATTGGGCAGCAGGGTTTCCAGGTAGCGGTATTCGAGCGATCCGGACAGGACCACCAGCCGCCGTCCGTTCAGGTCTTCGATGGTGTGGATGGCTGCGCCGGGCCGGATGTAGACCTGGTTCCAGGTCTGCAGGGCGGGGGTCTGGTGGAAGTCCAGAAAGTGCGTGCGGTCTGGCGTCTGGGATACGGCGGGCAGCAGGTCGATGCTGCCGTCCCGGAGTTTGAGCATGCAGTCCTGCCAGGTGCAGAGTTCGGTCTTCAGTATCCAGCCTTCCTGGTGTGCGATTTCAGCCAGGATGTTGCCCAGGACGCCGTCTGGCTGCCCATTGGGCGCGGCGGACAGCAGCGCGCCCAGGTCGCTGATGCCGACCGTCAGCGTGGTGGCGCGCCCGATGTGCGGTGACAGGCAGGCCGACCCCAGGATCAAGGACACTAAAACACGCGCGCGAATGGTGCCGAAGAGATTGTTCATCGACGCTGCCAGGGGGCACATGCCGGGGTTGACCGAGATTTGATTATAGGGGGCTGGCTGTTGTGATCCGGTCGTTTTTCGGGGGAATAGGCGCTTTATCCGGGATTCCCCCAATCCCGCTGGTCAACGGATGCGTGCAGATGGCGAACGAAGGCCTGGGTGGCGGGCAGTTGGCTGGTGTGCAGGCGGCTGTAGATGAAGAACCGGCGGCGAATCACCGGATCGAGCAGGGGCCGCATGCGCAGGCCGTACAGGTCCACCAGAGTCTGCGAATAGGGCAGCCCCGCAGTCACGCCCAGGCCCGCGCTGACCATGCTCAGCGCCGTGCTCATGAAGGCCACTTCGTGGCTGGGATGGATGGCAGGGATCTCGGCCATCCGGTACAGGTCCAGCGCCAGTTGGTCGGTGAACTGGCCTTGCAGAGAGATCATGGGGTAGCGCACCAGATCGGTCCAGCGGATGCGCTTGAGCGATTCCAGCGGATGTCCGGGCGGGAAGATGGCCATGAAGGGCAGGTCGAACAGGGGGTCGGCTGCCAGTTCGGCCAATCCCTCGCGGTGGGGGCCGATGCTGATGTCCACTTCACCGCGCACCGCCTGGGCGATGGCGTTTTCGACCGCGCAGTCCAGCAGGTGGATCTGGATGTCGGGGTGTGCCTGGCGGAAACTGGCGATGACTTCCGGGATCAGCGTGCTGGCCATCAGTTGGGGCGCGGCGATGCGCACGATGCCGCGGCGCAGGCGCTTGAGATTGTCGATGTTTTCCAGCGCGCCATCCAGATCGCGCAGGATGCGGGTGGCGACGGAATGGAATTCGCGCCCGACTTCGGACAGCTGGATACGCCGGGTGTTGCGATCGACCAGGCGCACGCCCAGCTGGGATTCCAGTTCCTTGATCAGGCCGCTCAGGGCCGACTGGGTGATGTGCAGGGATTCCGCTGCCCGGGTGAAGCCGCCGGTGCGGGCCAGCGCTGTGAAAGCGCGCAGTTGGCGCAGTGTGACTTCCATCGGATCGCCTTATGAATCAATGATTAAAAACTGTTTGAATGATAGCTGGAAACTGCGTCTAATGGGATATCAATCACAAGGATGCGCCGGCAGCGCCATGCCGGCATCCACATCCGGATCGGAGACACGACCATGTCCATTCCTTCGTGCGGTGAGCGCCGATGATCCAGCGCGCGTTTCGCCAGATCGCCCGAGGTTTCGAAATCCTGATCGTCACTTGCCTGGCAATCATGGGGCTGCTGGTCTTTGGCAATGTCGTGTTGCGCTACGCCTTCAATTCGGGCATTGCCGTCTCCGAGGAACTGGCGCGCCTGCTGTTCGTCTGGCTGATCTTCATGGGCGCAGTCCTGGCTTCGGCACGCCGCATTCACATCGGCTTCGATTCGTTGCAGCGGGCGGTCGGGCCTGGCGTTCGCCGGATGCTGGTGGTCTTCACCGGGGTGTTGATTCTGGCTGGTTGCGGGATCTTCATCGTTGGCGGCTGGCGGCAGACCCTGATCAATCTGGGCAACACGTACCCGGTCCTGGGCATTTCCTATGCCTGGCTGTACGGGACGGCGCTGGTGTTCGGCGTGGCGCTGATCTTTCCGGTGTGCAACAACATCTATCGGGCGCTGGTGGGGATCGATGATGCCCTGACAGAGGATCTGGCCGACCGCATCGAAGGGCGGGCCGATCGCATGGGCCCATCCAAGCCCGCGTCAGGCGGTGGCGCGTCCACGAAGCAGGAAGATCGCCCATGACTGCATTCGTTTTTCTGGGTGCTTTGTTGGGCCTGATCGCCCTGGGCATGCCGATCGCCTTTGCCCTGATGTTTGCCGGGGTGGCGCTGATGCTGCTGACCGGGCAGTTCGATGCACAGATCGTGGTGCAGAACGCCATTTCCGGTGCCGATAATTTCGTGCTGATGGCCGTGCCGTTCTTCATCCTGGCGGGCGAATTCATGAACACGGGCGGGTTGTCCCGGCGCATCGTTGACATGGCCAGCGCCTTTGTCGGGCATTTGCGCGGCGGCCTGGGCTATGTGGCGATCTGTGCTGGCATCCTGCTGGCCAGTCTGTCGGGGTCTGCCGTGGCGGACACGGCCGCCCTGGCGGCGATCCTGGTGCCCATGATGCGCCAGGCCGGCTATGACCCGGCGCGGGCCTGCGGCCTGATGGCTGCCAGCGGCATCATCGCGCCGGTCATTCCGCCGTCGATCGGTTTCCTGATCTTCGGTGTGGTGGCCAATGTGTCGATCACGCGCCTGTTCCTGGCCGGGATCGTGCCCGGCATCCTGATGGGGTTGTTTCTGACCGTGGCCTGGTGGTTCGTCGCCCGGCGGCAGGATGCCGTGCTGACGCCCCGCGTGCCCTGGGGACAGCGGCTGCGCCTGCTGGGGCGGGGCGGCTGGGCACTGATGCTGCCGGTCATCATCATCGGCGGCCTGCGTTTCGGGATCTTCACGCCGACCGAATCCGCCGTGGTGGCCGCCGCCTATGCGCTGTTCGTCGGCCTGGTGGTGTATCGGGAATTGGATGGCCGCAAGATCTACGAATGCCTGCTGTCCACCGCGCAGACGACTTCGGTCGTGCTGCTGTTGGCGGCGCTGGCCATGGTCGCGTCCTACATGATCACCATCACGGATATTTCCGGCCAGGTGGGCGGCTGGCTGCAGGGGCTGTCGGATCAGCCGATGATTCTGGTCACTGCCATGATGGTCGTGGTGTTTTTTGCCGGCATGGTGCTGGACTTCATTCCCATCGTGCTGATCTTCACGCCGGTCTTTTTGCCGATCGTGCAGGCGGCCGATATCGATCCCGTGTATTTCGGCGTGATCTTCATCATGAACTGCTCGATCGGCATGATCACTCCACCCGTGGGCGTGGTGCTGAACGTCGTCAGTTCCGTGGGCAAGGTGTCCATGGTCCAGGCCACGCGCGGTATCAGCCCGTTCCTGCTGGCCCTGGTCTCGCTGCTGATTGCCCTGATCCTGTTCCCCGAACTGGTGACTGTACCCGCCCGATGGTGGCGCTAGCGGTCGGCGACCCGTCCGATTCCACCCAAGGAGACATTCCATGAAAATCCGTATCGCTTTGCTTGCCGGCCTGCTGGCCGCGTCGCTGTCCGGTTCTGCCTGGGCGGCGGTCACGGCGAAATTCGCCGTGACCCTGCCGGAAAAATCCCATCAGGGCCAGGGGGTGGCTAAGTTCGTTGAACTGGTCAAGGCCAAGAGCCAGGGCGAGATCGTCATCAAACCCTATTACAGCGGTGTGCTGGGCAATGACGTGCAGGTGACTGCCGCCCTGCAAGGCGGCACGATCGAATTCACCGTGCCCCAGACCACGACCCTGACGGGCATGGTCAAGGCCTACGAGATCCTGGATTTCCCCTTCCTGTTCAAGAACAGTGAACAGGCGGAAAAGGTGCTGGACGGCCCGGTGGGGCAGCAGCTGCTGGAAACCCTGCCCGCGCATGGTCTGGTGGGTCTGGCGTACTGGGAAAACGGGTTTTTCAATGCCACCAACAGCAAACATCCGATTGCCAGGGCCGAGGATTTCGAAGGTCTGAAGTTCCGTTCGATCCAGGCGAAAATCACTCAGGAAACCATCAAGGCCCTGGGCGCCAATCCCGTGCCGCTGGCCGTGCCCGAACTCTATACCGCACTGGAAACCCGCACCATCGATGGCCAGGGTACGCCCAATGCCGTGATCGCCGCGCTCAAGCTCTACGAAGTGCAGAAATACCTGTCCATCACGCGGCACAGCTATGGCGCCTTCATCCCGCTGGTCTCCAAGGCCTTCTGGGACAAGTTGACGCCGGATCAGCAAAACATCCTGAAGGATTCCGCTCTCGAAGCCCGCGCTTACCAGCGCGAAGTGGCGCGCGCCCAGGCGCAGTCGGCCAAGGAAGCCATGGCCAGACACGGTATGGAGATCAACGAGGTCAGCGATGCCGAGCATGACCGCATGCGCGAGCGCGTGCAGCCGGTGTGGCAGATGTTCATCCCCAGCGTGGGCCAGGATCTGTTCGACCAGGTCCAGTCTGAACTGAAGTAAGCCATTGGTGTTCCCATGAAACTAGCCACTTTGAAAAATGAGTCGCGCGACGGTCGCCTGGTCGTCGTGTCCCGGGACCTGACGCAGTGTGTCGCCGTCCCCGAGATCGCGCCCACCCTGCAGGCGGCGCTGGATGACTGGGATGCCTGTCTGCCGGGGCTGCGTGCCGCGTATGACCGGCTCAATTCGGGTCAGGACGGGGCGGCCCGCCCTTTCGACCCGGCGGCTTGCCATTCGCCGTTGCCGCGCGCCTATCAATGGGCGGATGGTTCGGCCTATCTGAACCACGTGGAACTGGTGCGCCGCGCCCGCAACAGCCAGGTGCCGGAATCCTTCTTCACCGATCCACTGATGTACCAGGGCGGGTCCGACAGTTTCATCGGTCCGCGCGATCCCATCGTTGCCGATACCGAGGACTGGGGGATCGACATGGAGGCCGAGGTCGCGGTCATCACGGGCGACGTGCCCATGGGAACCCGGCCGACGGATGCCGCCGGCGCGATCCGCCTGCTGATGCTGGTCAACGACGTGTCCCTGCGCGGCCTGATCCCCGGGGAACTGGCCAAGGGCTTTGGCTTTTTCCAGTCCAAGCCGGCCAGCGCATTTTCTCCGGTGGCCGTGACGCCCGACGAATTGGGCCCGGCCTGGCGCGATGGCAAGGTCCATCTGCCGCTGCGGGTCGAACTCAATGGCGAGCCCTTTGGCTGCCCGAACGCGGGCCAGGACATGACGTTCGATTTTCCGCAACTGGTCGCGCATGCCGCGCGCACGCGCCAATTGGCCGCCGGGACCATCATCGGTTCGGGCACGGTGTCCAACAAGCAGGGCAGCCTGCACGGGTCCAGCATCCGCAATGGCGGCGTGGGCTATTGCTGCATCGCCGAGGTCCGCATGTACGAGACGATCGAAAGCGGTGCCCCGGTGACGCCTTTCATGCGCTTCGGTGA
>NZ_JAVERO010000112.1:0-7194 GCF_034007085.1 Castellaniella sp.
GACGTTGACTGGGTGGGGCTGGACATCAAGGCGGATTTCGACGACTACGCCCGCGTCACCCGGGTGGCCGGCAGCGGCGAACCCGCCCGCGCCAGCCTGCAGGCTGTGCTGGACAGCGGTGTCGATTTCGAATGCCGCACTACGGCACATCCCGACCTGATCGATGCGGATGGCCTGCTGGCGCTGGGCCAGGAACTGGCTGATCTGGGCGTGCGGCACTATGCCGTGCAGATTTTTCGCCCCCAAGGCTGCGCCGATGCCGTCCTGAACGCGCACGGCCGGTCCCTGAGGGACTGGCCGGGCGAGGCGGTTCAGGGCAGATTGATCAGCTTGTTCGAATCGTTCACGCTGCGGCGAGAGCCCTGAAATCGGTCTCGCACGGCAGCCAGCGTATCGCGCAGCACGGCGCGCGGCTGGAACACCGACATGTCGATGGAGTCCAGCGTGTTTTTCACCATCAGACCCAGTTCGGTATCACCCTCGATCACCAGGCGGCGGCTGAAGAACAGCGTATCGGGATCTTCCCGGCGCTGCAGCAGACAATGGAAGTCCCAGGCATCGGCACGGAAGGTCAGGTCGGGTTCGGCGACGTCATGCCGGGCCGCCCGGAAGGCGCCATCACGCCAGGTATAGTCAAAACGCAACCCCGCGTCCGCCACGTGGATGCGCAAAGACCGGCCTTCCAGCATGTGCAAGGTATCGGGGTGCAAGTGCCGGGCCAGCACCAGATTCAGCCCGGTTGCGAAAAGCACCGAACCTGGGTAACGGGGCAAGCGCCCCAGCACCCGGGCAAAGGGTTCGGGAATGCGGTAGACGGGGGTCGAAGGATTTTGCATGTCAGGATCTCGAAAGTACGGAAAGACAGGGCCGGCGTCAGGCTGCGCTGCGCGCCCTGACCCCAGGGGCCCGTGCGCCCGGGGCCGGTGATGCGACGACCTGGCCATCCAGCACCATGTCCAGGCCGGCGCGGTCGTGCCAATAGCCATTGCAGGGGCCGGCCGGCATCAGTGGCACCAGATTCCGGTGTGCTTCGTCGGCCGATTCACGGCCATCGAGCACTGCGCGAAAGGCGGCCACAACCCGATCCATATGGGCAGACTGCGGACTGAGCCGGATCACGTCCACCCCCAGGTCGCGCAATTCACCCAACGCGTGAATCAGCGTGTAGACCAGCGCCGACTGGGTCTGAATGCCATTGATCGTCAAAAAGGCCTGGGATTCCTTGGTTTCGAGCAACAGGCCGTCGGGATGATCCATGCAGACGTACTGGCAATTGTCCTTGGGGAAATTGCGGTTGCGGGCGGTAAAGCAGCGGGCGGAAAACGCCAGGGGCATGCGCCCATAGGCGAAGACTTCCGTCTGCAGGCCGGTGGGCCGATCCTGCTGCAGCTGCGCCAGGCCGGCACGGCTCATTTCCAGAGGCATGACCCAACGGGTCGCGCCCTGCGCGGCCATCACGTCCAGGGTGGGCTTGCTGTAGATGTTCAGGAACGGGCCTGCGGTGAAAGGCCTGCCCTGCATGAGCCGCACGGCCCCCATGTCATTGGCCTCGACGCCGTAGCGTTCGTTGTCAGTGATCTTGCGCAGGGTGTTCAGGTCATTGCCCGATTCCAGCAGCACCTGGGTGGACAGCACGGGCGTCTTGCCGGCCTCGGCCAGCATGTCGGCGATTTCGACCCAGTCGGGCAGGCGCAGTTCGTGGCGGCGCGAGCAGACCGTTTCCCCCAGATAGACAATGTCCACCGGCCAGTCGCGCACGGCGGCATAGAATTCCAGGACAGTGACACGGGGCCAATAGTATTGCAATGGACCCAGGGCGATTTTCATGACGGAGTTTCCTTGTGCAAGCAGCGGGGCAGTCCTCGCCACCCGACGGACGGGTCGGGCGCAGGGCCCCGCGCGGGATCATTTCCAGGGCCGGTGGTAGGCCCCCAGCGTATGCTGCTGGCCTTCGGCGACCTTGTTCAGTTCGGCCATCCAGGCTGGATGCACCGAGTAGCGGGACGGGCTGCTGCGGGCCTGGTCGATGGCCTGGCGCCAGACCCGGGTGACCTGGGCGGTATAGGCCGGGCTGCGCTGGCGGCCTTCGATCTTGATTGCCCGCACCCCCATGGCCATCAGCCGCGGCAGCAGTTCCAGGGTATTGAGGCTGGTGGGTTCTTCCAGGGCGTAGTAGTTTTCGCCCGCAACGTCGAAACGGCCCTTGCACAGCGTGGGATAGCCGGCGTTTTCGCCATCGTCGTAGCGGTCGATCAGCACACCGTTCAGGCGCGATTCCAGGCCCTGGTCCGTCTGTTGCCAGCGCACGTATTTGGCGGGCGAACAGACGCCATGCGTGTTGGGTGATTCGCCGGTGGCATAGGACGACAGGGCACAGCGGCCCTCGACCATGACGCACAGGCTGCCAAAACCGAAGACCTCGATTTCGACCGGGGTGTTTTCACAGACCTGCTGGACCTGGGCCACCGACAGCACGCGCGGCAGCACGGCGCGCGCCACCCCGAAATGTTCGTGATAGAAGCGGATGGCTTCGTAGTTGGTGGCGGAACCCTGCACCGACAGGTGCAAGCGCAAGCCAGGGTGGCGTTCGCTGGCATAGGCCATCAGCCCGGGGTCGGCCATGATGACGGCATCCACGCCGGCATCGGCCGCGCGGTCCACGGCGTCCCGCCACAGCATCCAGCCATCGGGCTGCGGATAGGTGTTCAGGGCCAGGAGGACCTTGCGCTGACGGTCATGGGCATAGCGAATGCCTTCGGCAATGGCGGCAGCGTCGAAGTTCAGTCCGGCAAAGTTGCGCGCGTTGGTCGCATCGCGGAAGCCCAGGTAGACGGCATCTGCGCCTTCGTCGACGGCCGCCTTGAGCGCGGGCAGGCTGCCTGCGGGACAGACGAGTTCGAAATCCGACGGGTCGTGGCGAGGCACCACGCCGGGACGGTGGGATTCAGGAAGGGCTGACATGGGGGATATCCAGGGATTTCATGGCGGGGCGCACCGCCGGGCCCCGCGTCGGCAATACCGGAGACTATGCACTCCCAGGCGGCATCAGACCTTAACCAGGATCAAGAAGCGTGCATTCTGACTCTGGAGCAGGGTCTTGCACACAGGCGGAATGAGGGATCATGTAAGGTAGCGCATGACAGCGCATCCCACCGCCGGAACTTTCCATGACATTGCCCGACCTGACGATCGACGTACGCTCGCTGCCTGCCCCCGAACCCATGGAACACTGCCTGGAAGCCCTGGCCGACCTGGCCCCGGGACAGCACCTGAACATGCTCATCGACCGTGAGCCCTACCCGCTGTATGCCATTCTGGATCGCGATGGTTTCCAGCATTGCTGCACCTTCGAGGAAACGCATTTCCAGGTCACGATCTGGTACGACAAGCCCTAGCAGAATCACCATGCAGCGCGCCCTGGATTTCGACAAGACGCCCGCCCTGGGCGTGCCCCTGCCCTTTTTCCTGAACGTGCCGCTGTTCGCCCTGCTGGCCGGTCTGCTGGCCACCTGGGCCGGGCCACAAGCCTTCGCCTCGCGCTGGAATGGTGCCGCCCTGGCCCTCACCCACCTGTGGACACTGGGCATCCTGGGCAGCGCCATGCTGGGCGCCCTGCTGCAGATCCTGGCGGTGGCCTGCAACGTCCCGGTGGGGGCCATCCGCGCAGTCTCCGGCCTGACGCACGTACTGCTGACCACGGGCACACTGCTGCTGGCCGCGGGATTCCTGGGCTGGTGGCCAGCCGCCTGGATCAGCGCCACCGTCCTGCTCGGCCTGGCCTTTGCGGTGTACCTGGCCGCCGTCTCGCTGGCGCTCTGGCAGCGACGGCATCAGGTCTACCGGGGCGCCCGCGAAATCCTCGTGCCGGTGCGCGGCGCCTTGATCGCCCTGGCCTGCACGGTGTTGATCGGTCTGACCCTGGCCTGGTCCCTGGGACTGGGATGGCCCCTGCCCGACTGGATCGACACCCATGTGCTGTGGGGCCTGGCTGGCTGGGGTGGCCTGCTGCTGATGGGCATGTCTTTCCAGCTGCTGCCGATCTTCCAGGTGACGGAGCTGTATCCAAAACCCCTGTCGCGCTGGCTGCCGCTGCTGATCGCGGGCCTGATGCTGGCCTGGACGGCGCTGGACGCATCGGCCGGCATGCCCCGCCTGATGCGGGAAACCGTGGAACTGCTGCTGGTCGGCGCCTACACGCTGTGGGCCGGCGTGACGCTGCGACTGCTCTGGACCCGCAAGCGGCCCACGCCAGAAACCACGACCCTGTTCTGGTATGCAGGCATGTTCGCCCTGTTGGCCTGCGCGCCACTCTGGATCTGGATGACGCACGGCCCCTCGCCCCAGGCAGGCCGGATGCTGGGCGTGGTGCTGATCACGGGCGTGCTGGGTTCCGTGGTGAACGGCATGCTGTACAAGATCGTGCCCTTTTTACTCTGGAAGCACGCCCAGGATGCCGTGATCGTGCCGGATCAGGATCCCGGCCAGGCACGCATCTATCTGAAGGTCCTGCCGAAAATGGCCACCTATATCGGCGAACGCGCCGCCCGGCTGCAATGGGGCGCCCATGTCGCCATGATGCTGTGCTGGACGCTGGCCGCTGCGGGTTGGCCCCCGGCAGGACTGTTGGCCGGCCCGCTGCTGATCGTCTCGGCCACAGGGCTGGCCTGGAACATCGGCTGGGCGCTGCGGCGCTACCGCAAGGCACTGCAGGCCATGGCGATGCTGCGGGACTCGCACCCAGAACTGCGCTGACAGCCCCACCCAGGCTCAGGCATCCCCGATTTCCGTCAGGATCCGGATCAGATCGGCCATGTGGGCCGCGCCCAGTTTTTCCATGGCCTGGGCGCGCTGGACTTCAACATAGCGCACCGACACCCCCTGCGCATCGGCGATTTCCCGATTGGTCATGCCTGTCCGGACGCCCTGGATCACCGCGCGCTCTCGCGGACTGAGCGCATGATACAGCCCCTGCAGGCGCCGCAATCGGCACGCCTGTTCTGACCGGGCCAGGGCGCGCTCGATGGCCGGCAACAGGGTCTCCAGCAAGACGGGCTTTTCCAGGAAATCGACCGCTCCGCCGCGAAACGCGTCCGTCACCATGGGAACATCCGCATGCCCTGTCAGGATGATGATCGACAAGGGGCTGCCCAGCCGGCCCAGGTGCGCCTGCACGGCGCGGCCGTCCCAGTGCGGCATCCGCATGTCCAGCAGAACCACGCCCGCGGCATACAGATCGGCCTGCTCCAGAAACACCCGGCCATCCGGCCAGTCCCGGCAATCCAGCCCCACGGTCTCCAGCATGTAGCGGCAGGCATGCCGCACCGAGGCATCGTCATCGACGACATGGATGAGCGCGTCGTTCGTATTCATCAATCCGATCCTGCTGATTCCAAAGGCACGTCGAGCACCACCAAGGCGCCGGGACCCCCATCCGCACGGCGATCAAGCCGGATCTGCCCTCGCAGGGACAGCATGATGCGCTGTGCGATCAGCAGCCCCAGGCCAAGGCCATCCTGTCGCGTCGTGCGAAAGGGCACGAAAGGAAAGCGCAGATGCGCTTCCTCGAAACCAGGCCCGTCATCGACGATCTCGATGTGCGCGCCATCGGGACTGGGACACGCCCGGACCGTGACGAGGCCGGCCCCGGACTGTACCGCATTGTTCAGGACATTGACCAATACCAGTTCAAATGCACTGGAGACGAGGCGCGCCGCCAGGGCCGCGGGCACCGAGGATTCGATCCGGACCCCCAGGCGGTCGGCCTGCAGCCGCACCATGCCGATCACCTGATCGACCAAGGCGCCCAGGGCACGCCGTTCACCCACCGGTGCGGATGGTCCCGGCTTGGCCCAGCCACGCAGATTCGCAATCGCGCAATCACAGCGCAAGACCTCGTCCCGGATCCGCTGCACGACCGGCAACAACGCAGAATCCGGAGTTTCGGCTTTCAATCGATAGGCCATTGCCTCGGCGTATTGCAGGATGGCCGACAGCGGCTGCTTGACTTCGTGGGCGATGCCCGCCGCCATTTCTTCCAGTGAAGCGACCCGGTCGGCCCGTGCCAGGGCCTGCTCGTAGGTATGCAACTGTTCGTGCGCCCGGCGCAAACGCAGGCGCTGCTGCCGCGCCACCCGGGCCAGCCACAGGCTGTTGCCCAGCAACCACGCCGCAAACGCCGCCAGCCCAGCCAGCCACGGCCAGTAATGCGCCAACAGACGGCGCACTTGCGCCCAGAAATCCCGGCGACCGGATACGTAGTCGATCCGGCGCAAGCGCTGCTCCACATCAGCCGCCGACACCGGCAAGGACCAGCGCGGCAGATCGGCCGATGGCGGCGTCTCCAGCAAGGCCCGTCCCAGAGCAGTCGCCAATGCGTCGGGCACCGTATCCAGCGCGGCCAGGGACCAGCCTGGCAAGGTCCGGGTACTGGCCGCGCAGGCCGGCGCGCCGGCGTCGGGACCGGCCTGTTCCCCCTCGGGCCGCAGCAGGCGCAACGCGACATCCCCGAGCCGTCCGGCCTCGCGCAAGGCCTCGTACTGGCACAGGGGCACGATCGCGGCATCGACATGTCCTGCCAGCAACTGCAACAAGGGCCGCTCCGCCGGGAAACCCGAAAAGACCGGGACATAGTCCTGCCCAGGTTCCAAACCGGCGCGGTCGAGCAATTCGACTCCCAGCAGGTAGCCCCCCAGGGCCTGCGGATCGACGGCCCCGATCCGCATGCCGCGCAATTGAGCCAGGCTGGCAGGTCCGGTCTCACGGACCCAGATCGCCGAGCCGATCTGCTCCAGGAAGCGCAAATCGCGCCGGCCGGAAGGCCGCAAGGTCGCCAGCCAACGCACGGACCGGCCAGGATCCAGGGCGCCGAACTGCAGCGGGTTGGCCAGGAGAAAATCCAGATGGTCCAACGCGCCCCGCCGCAAGGCTTCATCGGGCATCAAGGGCACGAGATCAAACCGCTCGCCTGGAAAGCGGGTTTCCAGCCAATCGCGCCAATCGCCCCACGCCTGCAGTGCCTTTTCCGGGCCGCGCGGCGCCAGAATGCCGACCCGCCAGGCCGCTGCCGGACCGGCAGGAACAGCCCAGCCCGCCGGGATGCCAGCGAGGTACAGAGCCAGTCCCAGCGCCATTGTCCGGCGCCTCCACCCTTGAATCAGCCGCATGATTTGCCCGACATCAAATAAACCCTGTCCT
>NZ_JAVERO010000006.1:0-42233 GCF_034007085.1 Castellaniella sp.
GAGTCCTCAAGGACTCTTGCCCATAGAACCAGCCCGCCCCACCTCGCGGCCTGCATGCCGCTCGGACTCGCCTGGCACACAAGAGTCCTCAAGGACTCTTGTGTGTCCCGGCGAGTCCCAAATAACTTTCTGCTATTCGGGGGTGGTCGGCGAGCATGCGGGATTCGCCTTCCAGGACGACGGCGCCGGTCTCCAGCACGTAGCCCCGGTCGGCCACGTGCAGGGCCGCGCGGGCATTCTGCTCGACCAGCAGGATGGACACGCCGGTGCTGCGCAGCCGGGCAATCGTCTGGAAGATCTCGCGGACCACCCGGGGCGCCAGGCCCAGGCTGGGCTCGTCCAGCAGCAGCAGCGCGGGCCGGGCCATCAGGGCGCGGCCCAGCGCCAGCATCTGGCGTTCTCCCCCCGACAGGGTGCCTGCCGCCTGGCCGGCACGTTCCTGCAGGCGCGGGAACAGGGCGTAGACCTCGTCCAGCGTGTCGCGCCAGCCCCGCACGCCCGCACGGTACAGGCGAAAGCCCCCCAGCAACAGGTTGTCGCGCACGGTCATGCTGGCGAACAGTTCCCGGCGTTCCGGCACCAGCGACATCCCCTGGCCGACGCGGCGCTCGATGTCCCAGCCCTGCACTTCGGCACCCTGGAACAGGATCGATCCCTGGCTGTGCCCCTGCAAGGGCAGCGCCCCCATGATGGCGCCCAACAGTGTCGATTTGCCGGCGCCATTGGCGCCGATGACCGTCACGATCTCACCTCGCCCGACGGTCAGGTCTATGGGATCCAGAGCGGCGACCTTGCCATAGTGCGCCGACAGTCCGCGCACCGACAGCACCGGCACATGTAGATTTTCCGCGCTCATGACGCCACCCCCTGAGGCACGGCATCGGGCACGTTCCAGGTCTCATCCAGGCCGCCCAGATAGGCTTCCAGCACGGCCGGATCGCGCTGAATGTCCGCCGGAACGCCCTCGGCCAGCATCGTGCCGAAATCCATGACCAGCAGGTGGTCGGTGAGATTCATCACGAATTCCATGTCGTGCTCGACCAGCAGCAGGCTCATGCCCTCGCGGCGCAACTGATCGAGCACCGCCGCCAGCGCCTGCTTTTCCTGATAGCGCAGGCCGGCAGCGGGTTCATCGAGCAGCAGCGCAATCGGGTCGCAGCACAGCGCCCGGGCAATTTCCACGATGCGCTGGCGGCCCAGGGGCAGGCTGCCGGCCGGCTGATCGATCACATCGCCCAGACCCACCCGCTCGATCTGGCGGGCGGCCTCACGCAGCAGGGACGCCTCGGCGGTCCGGTCCAGGCGCAGCGCAGCCGACACCACGCCGGTGCCACTGCGCAGATGCGCCCCCAAGGCGACGTTTTCCAGCACGCTCATGTCCGGCAGCAACTGCACGTGCTGGAAACTGCGCGCCAGCCCCCGACGGGCGATCTCATGCGCTGGCAAGCCGTCGATGCGATCCCCCATGAAACGCACGGTGCCTCCCGACAGGGGCGCCACGCCGCTGATGAGATTGAAGGTGGTGCTCTTGCCGGCCCCATTGGGACCGATCAGCCCCATGATTTCACCTGCCCGCAGCCGCAGGCTGATGTCGTTGACCGCCACCAGGCCGCCGAATTCCTTGCGCACGCGATCGACTTCCAGCACCAGGTCGCCAGCCTTGGGCATGGTGCGGCGCGGCAGTTCGGGCGCAGCCGCCAGGCGCGCCGGATCATGGCCGCCGGATTGCGCGCGGCCGCCCAACCGCCGCCACAGCCGGGCCAGAACGGGCCACAGGCCGTCCCGGGCAAATTGCAGCACCAGAATCATCAACACACCAAAGGCCAGCAGTTCCAGGTTCGCGCTGGTGCCGACCAGCCCCGGCAGGACATTCTGCAATTGATCCTTGACGATCAAAATGACGGCGGCGCCCGCTACTGCGCCCCAGACGCTGCCCGATCCCCCCACCACGGCCATGAACAGGTATTCGATGCCATAACTCAGGCCGAAGGGGCTGGGGCTGACGGCCCGCTGCATGTGCGCATACAGCCAGCCCGACACACTACCCAACAGCGCCGCGTAAACGAAGATCACGACCTTGTAGTGCGCCAGATCGATACCAAAGGATTCGGCCATGGAACCGCTGCGCAAGGCACGGATCGCGCGGCCTGCGCGGGAATCCAGCAGATTGTGCGTGGCCCACAGGGCCAGCAGCAGGACCAGCCAGATCAGCAGGTACATGCGCGACCCGGCCCCCAGGGACCAGTCGCCAATCGACAGGGGCGGAATGCCCGCAA
This sequence comes from Castellaniella sp., assembly GCF_034007085.1. GTDB lineage: Bacteria > Pseudomonadota > Gammaproteobacteria > Burkholderiales > Burkholderiaceae_B > Castellaniella. Next base: position 2,277 of record NZ_JAVERO010000006.1, read on the forward strand.
TGCCATCGTACCGCCCCAGGAAATCCAGATTGCCGTACAAGTAGTACAGCGCCAGACACCAGGCCAGGGTGCACAAGGGCAGGTAATGGCCGGACAGGCGCAGTGTGATGGCCCCCAGCACGTACGCTGCCAGGCAGGTCAGCAGCAGGCCCGCGACCAGGCCCAGCCAGGGGGACAGGCCCGCCGCCGTCGTCAGCCAGGCAGTGGAATACGCCCCCAGGCCGACAAAGGCCGATTGGCCAAAGGATGTCAGCCCGCCGACGCCCGTCAGCAGGACCAATCCCAGCACCACCAGGCTGTAGAGCCCGATGTAATTCATCTGCGTGATCCAGAAGGCAGGCACGCCCGGAATCCAGGGCAGCAGGGCCAGGATCGGGAGCAGTACCATGAGGAGATGACGTGGGCGCATGAGACCTAGTGCCTGTTCACACTAATCCTCCTCATCCAGATGGACGCTGCCAAACGAGCGCCACATCAGAATCGGAATGATCAAGGTAAAGACGATGGCTTCCTTGAACGGACTGGCCCAGAAAGAAGCAAAGGCTTCCAGGATGCCGACGAACAAGGCCCCCACTGCCGCTACCGGGTAACTGACCAGCCCACCGAAAATCGCGGCCACGAAACCCTTCAGTCCGATCAGGAAGCCGGTGTCGTAATAAATGGTGGTCATGGCGGCAATCAACATCCCCGACAGTGCGCCGATGATGGCCGCCAGAGTGAACGTCAGACTGCCCGCCACTCGCGTGCTGATCCCCACCAGCCGCGCACCACGCCGGTTGACGGCCGTGGCCCGCAAGGCGCTGCCGTACAGGGTGCGGCTGAAAAACAGCCACAGACCACCCATCAGCACGGCGCAGCTTGCCAGCACGACAAAGGTCTGGGCCGTCCAGGCCACCGGCCCGATCTGCACCGAACCTTCGACCAGGGCCGGCGTGCGCCAGCCCTCGGCACCAAAGAACAGCAGGCCCAGGCCGGTCAGGGCAAAGTGCACGGCAACCGAAATGATCAGCAGCACCAGCACACTGGCCTGCTCGACCGGCTGGTAGACCAGGCGATAGATCATCGGCCCCATGGGCACCACCAAGGCCAGCGCAAACAGCACGCGCAGCGCCAACGGCACGTCCGGACCGGCGGCCAGGGGCGCCAGGGCCAGCAGCGCCAACGGCAGGGCCAGCGCCCAGCCCAGCGTACGGCCATAGCCGCGCCACTGGCGGGCCCGCACGCACGAAACGGCTTCGGCCAGACAGACCAGCACACCCAGCAACACCAGCAGATACGCCGTCCCCGGCACCCGGCCATTGGCGAGAAACGCCAGGGACAAGGCGCCGAAGGTGACGAATTCCCCCTGGGGGATGAAGATCACCCGCGTGACCACGAACACCAGGACCAGCGCCAGGCCCAGCAGCGCATAGATGGTGCCGTTCAGGATGCCGTCCTGCAGCAGGATCAACGCAACGGTCAGATCCACGGCGCCGATCCCCCCGCCTCTGAGACAATCCAGCCGCTACCCCGGAGCACGGCAAGGCCGACGCAGCATCGCATCACAGGTCGGGCCGGTAGGTCCACTTGCCGTCGACCACCTGCACCATGACGCGACCACGCCCATCCAGGCCCGCATGATCGGTCGGGCTCATGGTGAAGACCCCCTGCGAAGCCGGCAGTTCCTTGACCTGTTCCAGCGCATCGCGCAGGGCCGCGCGGAATTCCGGCGTGCCCGGCTGGGCGCCGGTCTTCAAGGCGCGAGGGATGGCATCGTTGATCAGCTGGCCGGCATCCCACATATGGCCGCCGAACGTATTGGTCGTGCCTGCCCCGTGCTGGCCCTCGTAGGCATTGACATACGTCAGGGCGCTGGTCTTGACCGGATTGCTGTCAGGCAGCTGGGCCGCGACCAGCAGCGGGCCGGCGGGCAGGATCATCCCTTCGCACGCCTTGCCGCAGACCCGCAGCACGTCATTGTTGGCCGCGCCATGGGTCTGATAGATCTGCCCCTTGTAGCCACGTTCCACCAGTTCGCGCTGTGGCAGGGCGGCCGGCGTACCGGCACCGGCGATCAGGATCCCGTCAGGCTTGGCCGCAAGCAGCTTCAGAATCTGGCCGGTGACACTGGTATCGGGCCGCGCATAGCGTTCCACGCCCACAATCCGGATGCCTTGTGCCTCGGCCTTGGCCGTCATTTCCTGCAGCCAGCCCTCGCCGTAGGCATCGCTGAAACCAATGAAGCCCAGGGTCTTGACGTTCTGCTTGACCATCGCATTCGCCAGGGCCTCGGCCATCAGCGCATCGTTCTGCGGCGTCTTGTAGACCCACTTGCGCGGGCCATCCACCGGCGCAACGAGCTTGACACCCGCAGCCACGCTGATCATGGGCGTACCGGTCTCGGCGGCAACGTCGGACATGGCCAGGGAACCCGGCACGGCCGAGGTGCCCAGCACCACATCGACGTGGTCCTCGGCCGTGAGCTTGCGGATGTTCTTGACCGCCTGGGTGGTGTCGGTCGCGTCGTCCAGCACGATGTACTGCACCGCCTGGCCACCGATTTCAGTGGGCAACAGCGCCACGGTATCGCGTTCGGGAATGCCTAGCGAGGCCGCTGGGCCGGTCGATGACACCGTCACACCCACCTTGATCTGAGCCGTGGCAGCCAGCGGCAGCGCTGCCAGCAACGCGGCAGCGCCCAGGGTCAGGCGCAGAGAAAGCGGAAATATCATGTTTGTCTCCGAATGTTTTTGACGGATCGTGCAATTCATGACCACGAACCCGACAGGTCAAGGCATGAATACGTGAACGGGCGTCATATTATCTCAGGCTGGCGCAATTTGCTGCCACGAATTGGCAAATCGCCATGCAATCGCACCCACACGCCCATGCACGACGTCCCTGCCGCCAATCCCAAAGTCGATTAACATGAAGGATTGGAGTGAAATTCTGGACAGGTTCCTCGTGGACAAGATCAAGCGCACGGACGCCGAATGGCGCGCGCAGCTTTCCCCCGAAGAATTCGCGGTCACGCGGCTCAAGCACACCGAACGGCCGTTCACTGGACGCTACTGGGACACCACCCAGCCGGGCATCTACCTGTGCGTATGCTGCGGCGCTCCGCTGTTTGCCTCCGACACGAAATTCGACGCCGGCTGCGGCTGGCCCAGCTATTTCGAACCGCTTGCCCCCGACCGCGTGCGCGAACTGCGCGACACCAGCCACGGCATGATCCGCACGGAAATCCTGTGCGCCGCCTGCGATGCCCACCTGGGCCATGTATTCCCCGATGGGCCACCGCCCACCGGACTGCGCTACTGCATCAATTCCCTGTCCCTGAAATTTATTCCGCACGAATGACTGGAAGACCGCCCGAATGAAAAAATTCCTCTTCGACCTCTTCCCGCTGATTCTGTTTTTCCTGGCGTTCAAGTTCGCCGACATCTACGTCGCCACCGGAACCGCCATGGCGGCGGCCGTGCTGCAGATCCTGTGGCTGCGGCTGACCGGACGCGCGATCGAACCCACGCACTGGATCAACCTGACAGTGATCGTGGTGTTCGGCGGCGCGACCCTGCTGTTTCACGACGACACCTTCATCAAATGGAAACCCACCGTCCTGTACTGGCTGTTTGCCGCCATCCTGATGGGCGCGCGCCTGTTCGCCGGGCGCAACCTGATGCGCCGTCTGATGGGGGAAAAAATCGCCCTGCCGGACCGCGCCTGGACCCGTCTGAACGACAGCTGGGCCGGATTCTTCGTCGTCTCGGGCGCCCTGAACCTGTATGTGGCCTTCTCCGGCCGTTTCACCGAGGCGCAATGGGTGAATTTCAAGGTCTTCGGTCTGATGATTCTGCTGCTGCTGTTCGTGGTGGCGCAGTCACTGTGGCTGGGCCGGCACATCCAGACCGAATCCGCCGCGCCCCGAATCAACGGCCCCGACGGCAATCCACGCGGATGAATCCGCTGGTTGCCGGCAGCGCCCTGGAAAATCGCCCATGACTTCGACCGAAACCGATCTGAACCCCTTGCTGGCCGAACGGCTGGCCGCGCTCGAGCCCACGCAGCTGGATCTCATCGATGAATCCCACCTGCACGCCGGTCACGCTGGCGCCCAGGGCGGCGCCAGGCACTTTCGCGTCCGGATCCTGTCCAACCGATTCCAGGGGCTCGGCACCCTCGCCCGCCATCGTCTTGTGTATGATTGCGTGCGGGATCTGATGCCCCATCCGCTCCACGCCCTGGCCATCGAGGCCGGTCTTCCTCCCACTGAAGGACTTTCATGAAACGCATCGCTGCTGTCGCCCTGGCCTGCTCCCTGTCGCTGCCGGTCTGGGCCAAGGACATTGCCACCGTCAACGGCCAAGGGATCTCCCAGGCCAAATTCGACCAGTTCGTCGGCATGCTGGTCGCTCAAGGCGCCCAGGACACGCCGCAACTGCGTGACCAGGTCAAACAGGAAATGATCAACCGCCTGGTGGCCGTCCAGGCCGCCGAAAAGGCCGGCCTGCAAAAAGACCCCGCCGTCCAGCAGGAAACCGAACTGGCCACGCAAAGCATTCTGGTACGCGCCCTGATGGCCAAATACCTGAAGGACCACCCCATCAGCGAAGCCGACCTGAAAAAGGAATACGACACCATCAAGGCCGAGCAAGCCTCGCGCAAGGAATACAAGCTGCGCCACATCCTGGTCAAGGACGAAGCCAAGGCTCAGGATCTGATCAAATCAATCAAGGCGAAAAAGACCTCGTTCGAGGCCGCCGCCAAGAAAGACTCGATCGACACCGGCAGCGGCAAGAACGGCGGCGAACTGGGCTGGGGCCCCAGCAGCAACTACGTGCCTGAATTCGCCCAGGCCGTCGATAGCATGAAAAAAGGCGAACTCAGCGCCAAGCCCGTACAGACGCAATTCGGCTGGCACGTGATCCAGGTCGAGGACGTGCGCCCGATCGCCTTCCCGTCCTTTGACGAAGCCAAGCCCCAACTGGAAGAAATGATGCGTCAACAGGCCCTGGCCGACTACCAGAAAAGCCTGATGAAAGACGCCAAGATCGTGGACAAGGCCGAATAACGCCCCCCACATCGCAATCGCGGCTTGCAAGCCGCTGGGCATTTCGACGGCCTTCCTCATGGAAGGCCGTTTTCATTGAATCAAGAATTCAGCAGCGCCTGCAGGCCAGCCTCGTCGATCACGGCCACACCCAGTTCGTTGGCCTTGGCCAGCTTGCTGCCAGCATCCAGGCCAGCCACCACCCAGGCGGTCTTGCGGGACACCGAGCCACTGACCTTGCCGCCTGCGGCCAGAATCAAGCGCGTGGCCTCGTCCCGACTCAGGGTCGGCAGCGTGCCCGTCAGCACCAGGGTCTTGCCCGCCAGGGGTTTCTCGCCAGCGGGAATGACCTCGGCCTGCGGCTCGACCCCGGCCGCCCGGAGATCCGCGATGACTTCGCGGTTGTGCGCCTCGGCGAAAAACCGCCGGATCGAGGCCGCCACGACCGGACCGACATCCGGCACCTGCAGCAGGGCCTCTTCCGAGGCGTCCATGATCGCCTCGATGGAACCGAAATGCCGCGCCACGTCACGCGCCGTGGTCTCGCCCACATGGCGGATACCCAGGGCGTACAGCAAGCGGGACAGGGCCGGACGGCGGCGCTGCCGGATCGCCTCGACCAGATTGCGCGCCGATTTCGCGCCCATGCGAGGATAAGTGGACAGTTCCAGTTCTCCGCGACCGTCCGGGTCCGCCAGCGCGTACAGATCCGCCAGGGTACGGACCCGGCCACTGTCGACCAGTTGCTCGATCAGCTTGTCGCCCAGACCATCGATGTCCAGCGCCTTGCGGCTGGCCGCATGCCACAGAGTCTGCTTGCGCTGCGCAGGGCAGAACAACCCACCCGTGCAGCGCGTGATCGCCTCGCCTTCCGGACGTTCGACCGCCGAGCCGCATTCCGGGCAGACCGGGCAGACGGCCTGCAGGTCGAAGACCTGCGCATCGGCAGGGCGCAGCGCCAGCACCGGCCCGACGACCTCGGGGATGACATCGCCCGCACGGCGCACCACCACGGTGTCGCCGATGCGCACGTCCTTGCGACGGATCTCGTCTTCGTTGTGCAGCGTGGCATTGGTCACGGTCACCCCGCCGACAAAGACCGGCTGCAGGCGCGCCACCGGCGTCAACGCCCCGGTGCGTCCGACCTGGACATCGATGCCGAGCAGGCGGGTGGTTTCTTCCTGGGCGGGGAATTTGTGCGCAATGGCAAAGCGCGGTGCGCGCGCCACGAAACCCAGCACAGCCTGGGCGCGCAGTTCATCGACCTTGTAGACCACACCGTCGATGTCATAGGGCAGGCTGGCACGGGATGCACCCACGGTCTCGTAGAAGCGCAACAGGGCCGCAGCGCCCCGGCACGGCGCGCGCCCCGGGCTGACGGCAAAACCGAAACCGGCCAGCCAGTCCAGCATCCCTGAATGGGTTGCGCTCGGCTGCACCTCGGCGCCGGCAGCATCCAGAATCTGTCCCCAGCCATAGGCATAGAAACGCAGCGGCCGGGTCGCCGTCACGCGCGGATCCAGTTGCCGCAGGCTGCCGGCCGCCGCATTGCGCGGGTTGACGAAGGGCTTGTCGCCCCGGGCTACCTGGGCTTCGTTCAGCCGTTGGAAGTCCGCCCGCGTCATCAGGACCTCGCCACGGACTTCCAGCACAGCTGGGGCATCGCCAGCCAGGCGCAAGGGCACCGAGCGCAGGGTACGCATATTGGCCGTGATGTCTTCGCCCTGAACGCCATCGCCCCGCGTGGCTGCCTGGATCAGGCGGCCCTGTTCGTAGCGCAGGGTCACCGCCAGGCCGTCGAACTTGTATTCCGCGACATAGGCCACGCCGCCCACCCCATCGGCCAACAGGCCGGACTCGATCAAGGTGGCCGTGATCCGCTCATCGAACGCCGTCACATCTGCAGCCTCGAAGGCATTGCCCAGGGACAACATGCGCACGGCATGCTGCACCGTGGAAAAATGATCCAGCGGCGCGGCACCCACCCGCTGCGTGGGGGAATCGGGCGTCACCCAGTCGGGATGGTCCTGCTCAAGGGCCTGAAGTTCGGCCATCAGGCGGTCGTATTGCGCATCCGAAATGGACGGCGCATCCTCGACGTAATACCGGCGATTGTGGGCCTCGATATCGGCACGCAAGGCATCCAGGCGGCAGCGATCGGCTGCCGTGCGATCGGCATCCTGCGCAGCGGCATCCATGTCAATCCGACCGGTCACGAAAACACCCGCGCCGCGCGGTCTGTTCCAGCCAAAAAGCCCGCCTGATCCAGCCGATCGTACAGGGCGCTGATCTGCCGGTCGATCGCGGGTGCGGCATCATCCTGGAAAGTCCGCCCCTGGTCATCGAGCACGTAGGCATCCAGGCGTGCGGCCAGATCCCGGCCCACGGTCACCATGCGGCTGAACGCCTGGTCATCGGGCAGACTGTTGGGCACATCCAGCACCAGATCGACACGATGTGTGGACTCGCCGTCTGGCGCCTCGATTTGCAGGACAAAGCGTGGCAGGCCGTTTTCGGCCATCCAGGCCCACTGCCTGCGCCACTGGACGAACCCCGCCTCGGCGGCCGACTGGATGATCGCCGCCACCGGGCGCGGCTGGGCCAACTGCAGGATCAAACCGACCTGGGCATCCATGGCGGCGCAGCGCGCATCGAGCTCAGCCGCCTGGCGCAACACCACATCCTGGTCCGGGGCCTCGATCAGACCCTCGAAGCGTTCCGCCAGATTCTGCGCCAGGGTCCAAAGATTGGACCACTCGATGGCCGTGAGCGGGCCACTGCGATTGGCCAGCACCACTGCCAATTGCAGCGACACATAGGATTCGCCCGGCAAGGCCTCGGCGCGATGGCCGCCGCCCTCGCGTTCCGCAAACACACGCACAGGCTTTTTGCCAACCCGGACGATGGCCCGCAAAGCCTCGACCAGGGATTCTCCCCCCACAGGGTGGGCCAGCGCGATGTCGATGACGGCCTCGCAGGCGGGATCAGGTTCCGGGCTCTCGTCAGCCGCTGGCCGGCCAGCCTGCCACAGCCCGGGTTCGCGCCGGGGCCCCGCGTCGCGCATCAACACGTCCTGGCCGGCTTCCGGCAGCGTCTGGCGCATGCTGCGCCGCGCCCGCCAGTCCTGCCATGCGTTGTACAACAGGACAGCGACGATCAGCGCCACCCCGATCGAAACCAGCAAGATCTGCAAATCGCTCATAGAGTCCTCTCAGGCCGCCTCTGCCGCCCATTGCAAGGCCGAGTCCATGTCCACGGCCACGATCCGCGACACACCCTGTTCCTGCATGGTCACCCCGACCAGTTGCCGGGCCATCTGCATGGCGATCTTGTTGTGCGAAATGAACAGGAACTGCGTCTGGTCGCTCATGCTGCGCACCAGATTCGCGTACCGCTCGGTATTGGCATCGTCCAGCGGCGCATCGACTTCATCGAGCAGGCAGAACGGTGCCGGATTGAGTTTGAACAAGGCGAACACCAGCGCCGTCGCCGTCAGGGCTTTTTCACCCCCCGACAACAGGTGGATGGTGCTGTTGCGCTTGCCTGGCGGCTGGGCCATGACCTGCACCCCGGCGTCCAGGATTTCGTCGCCGGTCATGGTCAGGCGGGCCTCGCCGCCGCCGAACAGGCGCGGAAACAGTTCGCCAAAATGGCCATTGACCGTCTCGAAAGTCTGCGACAGCAGTTCGCGGGTTTCACGGTCGATGCGGCGGATCGCATTTTCCAGTGTGTCGATGGCTGCCAGCAAGTCGGCATGCTGGGCATCCAGGAAACCCTTGCGTTCGCGCGCCGCCGTCAATTCGTCCAGCGCCGCCAGGTTGACGGCGCCCAGGGATTCGATGGCGCGCGTGATGCGCTGGACTTCGGCATGCAGCCAATCGAGCCGCCGCCACTGGGGCGGCTGTTCGTCCAGATGACGGCTCAGGGCATTGCGATCGACCTGGCGGGCATCGAGCTGTTCGGCGAATTGCTCGACCGACAGGCGCGCGGCCTGTTCTTTCAGTTGCAGTTCGGTGATGCGCGCCCGCAGCGGATCGAGACCGCGTTCCAGCGTCAGGCGGCTCTCATCGGCCTCGCGCAGGGCGGCGGCGGCCCGATCCTGTTCCAGCCGCGCCTCGCGCAGCGCCTCTTCGCACGCTGCCCGGGCTTCAAGCGCGTCCTGCAGGCCCGCCTGCGCCACGGATTCATCCAGTTCGAACAATTCACCCTGCAAGGATTCGAGTTCGGTCCCCGAGCGCCGGGCCTGGTCCTCGGCCAACTGCAGCGTGCGGTGCAATTCATCCAGGCGATGGCGCAGCGTGCGCACGGCGTATTCGGCTTCCTGGGCGGCGCGTTCGTGGTCGCGGCCCCGCTGACGGGACTGCTCTGCCTGACGGGCCAGGTCTTCGGCCTGCAGATCCAGTGCTGCCAGGCGTTCCTGCTGCTCGGCCAGAACCTGATCCAGGGACTCAAAGCGCGCCTCGGATTCGGATCGCCGGACATCCAGCGCGGCCTGCTGTTCGGCCAGTTCATGCAGGTCGCGGTCCAGGCGGCGCAGCTGTTCGTCGGACTGCGCCGCCTGCTGGCTGAGCTGCTGGTGGCGAATCTGGGCATCGTGCTGCGCCCGCATGCGTTCGGCGATCTGCTGGCGTGCAGGCTGCAATGCCTGGGCCAGATTGCGACAGGCCGCATCGGCCTGGGCGTGGGCATCCAGCGCCTGGTCTGCAATCAATTGCGCGGCGCGGATTTCCAGCGCCAGATTATCGATCTGCTGGCTGCGCGCCAGCAAACCGGCCTGTTCGGAGTCAGCCGCGTAGAAGCGGACACTGCAGGCATCGACCCGATGACCATCACGCAGCACCCAGATACTGCCCGGAGGCAATTCGCTGCGCCGGGCGATGGCAGCGCCCAGATCGTCGGCCACATACACATCGCGCAGCCATTCGGCCAGCAGGGGCTGCAGGGCGGCATCGCGCGCATGCACGAAATCCAGCAGGCGGGGCGCATCCGGCCCCGCCGCCGCAGGCGGCCTGGCAGCACCCGGCACCTGGTAGAAGGCCAGGCGCGCAGGCGGCGCATCCTGGGCAAACGCACGCACGAGATCCAGCGTGCGCAGCCCCAGGGCATTCATGCGTTCATGCAGGACAGATTCCAGGGCGGTTTCCCAGCCCGCATCCACCTGCAGCCGCTGCCACAGACGTGTCATGCCGCCCAATTCCTGGCGCTGCAGCCAGGGTTCCAGCGCATCTTCGGACTGGATTTTTTCCTGCAGCGCGATCAGGGCCTGGCGCCGCGCATCGAGCTTTTCGAGGTCCAGCCGGGCGGCCTGGCTGGCTTGCAGCGCCTCGGTCCGGGCGGTTTCCAGGTCCGGCAGACGGGATTCGAGTTCGAGCAACCGCGCCTGGGCTTCTTCCAGGCGTTCCTGGGCGACCGTGCATTCACCCGCCCAGCGCTGCAATTCGGCGGGATCGGGCGCGCCCAGGGCGCTGCGTTCCTGTTCGAGCCGTGCGCGGCGGTCCTCCAGGGCCCGCCACTGGCCATCCGCATCCCGCTGGGACTGCGCGGCCAGCGCCAGATCCTGTTCGGTGCGCGCCAGCGTGCGGCGCCATTCATCGCGCTGGGCCGCCAGATCGCGCAGCCGGGCATCGAGTTCGGGCAGGCCGTCCTGAGCGCTCTGCGCTTGATCGGCCAGTTGTTCCGCACGGGCGCTGGCTTCTTCGATCTGCGCCTGGGTGTCCTCGATGGCCGACTGGCTGTGGGCGCGCTGATCGCCCCATTCCTGCTGCTGGGCCTGCAACTGCGTGCGCCGGACCTGCAGGCGGTTGCGTGAATCGACCACATGGCGAATCTCGGCTTCCAGGCGGCTGACCTGCGCACCGGCCTCGAACAGGCGACCCTGGGCCTGGTGGACGCGCTCGCTGGCCTCGAAGTGCGCGGCGCGACGGGTTTCCAGGTCAGTTTCCAGGGCGCGCAACCCGGCCACGGCCGATTCCAGTTCGGCCTGGGCCCGCTCGGTTTCCACCGCCAGGGACTGGCGGCTTTCGCGCGCGGCCCGTTCGCGCAGCAGCCACAGGGCGTGCTGCTTGAGTTCGCCTTCGGCCTGCAGCGCCCGGTAATCTGCCGCCACCTGGGCCTGGGATTCGAGCTTTTCGAGCTGGCCGTCGAGTTCGCGCAGGATGTCTTCCAGACGGGTCAGGTTGTCGCGCGTGTCGCCCAGGCGGTTTTCGGTTTCTCGACGGCGTTCTTTGTAGCGCGACACCCCGGCGGCTTCTTCCAGGTAGACGCGCAGTTCTTCGGGACGGGCCTCGATCAGGCGATTGATCATGCCCTGCCCGATGATGGCGTATCCACGCGCACCCAGGCCGGTCCCAAGAAAAATGTCGTGGATGTCGCGGCGGCGCACCGGCTGGTTGTTGATGAAATAACTGCTGGTGCCGTCGCGGGTCAGCACCCGGCGCACCGCGATCTCTGTAAAAGCGGACCACTGCCCCGCCGCCCGACCCTGGCTGTTGTCGAACACCAGTTCGACCGAAGCGCGCGCAGCCGGCTTGCGCTGGCCAGACCCATTGAAGATCACGTCCTGCATCGAAGCCCCGCGCAGTTCGGACGCCTTAGTTTCGCCCAGCACCCAACGCACGGCATCGATGATGTTGGATTTGCCGCAGCCGTTGGGGCCCACCACGCCGACCAGCTCGCTGGGCGTGGGAATCACGGTCGGATCCACGAAGGATTTGAATCCGGCAAGTTTGATCTGCGTGAGGCGCACGGTACAGGGACGGTCGAAAATTCGAGTCGCGTGAGTGACAGCGTATGATAACGCACCGGGTGCAGGCAATCCGCCGCCACCGGCGCCGTCACCCCAGCGGCAACCCGCTATACTGCAACTCTTTTTTACGGGCGCGCCTTGCGGCAGCCGCCCCCTTCATCAACCACCTGGGGTCCGCGAGTGAACAAGGGCTTTTACATGGTCATGGCCGCGCAGGCGCTGTCGTCCGTCGCGGACAATGCCCTGCTCATCGCCGCCATCGGGCTGATCGCCGACCTCAGCGGCCCGGAATGGATGGCCCCCATGATGAAATGGTGGTTCGCCCTGGCCTACGTGGTGCTGGCCGCCTTTGTCGGCGCCTTTGCCGATGCCTTCCCCAAAGGCCGGGTCATGTTCGCCACCAATGCGCTCAAGACCTGCGGCTGCCTGCTGATGTTCAGCTACGGCGCATTCGGGCTGGGCCACGAACATCAGCTGATCCTGATCTTCATCGCCTACACGGTCGTCGGCATTGGCGCAGCTGCCTATTCCCCCGCAAAATACGGCATCGTCACCGAAATGCTGCCCCCCGACCTGCTGGTCAAGGGCAACAGCTGGATCGAGGGCCTGACCGTGCTGTCGGTCATCATCGGCACCGTCCTGGGTGGCCTGCTCATCAGTCCGGCCGTCTCGGCCTGGCTGATGTCCTTCAGCTGGATGGACAGCCTGGCCGACAATGCCGCGCAATGCGCCATCCTGATCATTGGGCTGGTCTACGTCGCAGCCGCCCTGTGCAATCTGCTGATCCCCGACACCCACGCCTTCTATCCCCGCCAGCAGGCTCATCCGATCGCCCTGATCCGCAATTTTGCCCGCTATGTCCGCATTCTGTGGTCTGACAAGCTCGGCCAGATCTCGCTGGCCGTCACCACCCTGTTCTGGGGCGCCGGCGCGACCCTGCAGTTCATCGTCATCGAATGGGGTGCCCAGCACCTGGGCTACCGCCTGGATCAGGCCTCCGTGCTGATGGGTGTAGCGGCCTTTGGCACCGTGATCGGGGCGATCTGCGCCGGCCGGGTGCCGCTGCGCCGCGCACTGGCCGTCCTGCCGGTGGGGGTGGCCATGGGCCTGGTGGTCCTGCTGATGCCGGCCGTCTACACGACCTGGACGGTGTACTGCCTGCTGCTGCTGATCGGCGGCCTGTCGGGATTTTTCGTGGTCCCCATGAACGCGCTGCTGCAGCACCGCGGCCACGTGCTGCTGTCAGCCGGCCATTCGATCGCCGTGCAGAACTTCAATGAACAGCTGAACATCCTGCTGATGCTGGCGATGTACAGCCTGATGCTGTGGCTGGGCCTGTCCATCAACCTGATCATCGCCCTGTTCGGCATCCTGGTCGCCTGCCTGATGCTGGTCGTCATCCACTGGAACCGGCTCAATCACCGCGCCCATCCAGAACTGAGCCAGATGATCGGGCAGACCGGCCACGGCACGGCGCTGCACTAAGCCTGCACAAGTTCAGAGGCGCTTTCCTAAGCGCCCTGTCTGTCCCTGGCGGCCTGCGCCAGGCCCGCCAGATCACGCCAGGCTTCCGCCTTCCAGGCAGAACGCACCAGCAGCGACGAAGGCTGATGCGTGACCCAGACCGGGATCGGCTCGCCTTGGTCGGGCACGTACTGGTGCGGACCGCCGCGCAATGCGTCCAGATCCCCATTCGCCCCGGTCACCGCCTGCGCCGCCACCCGGCCCAGCGCCAGGATCCAGTGCGGCTGCAGCAAGGCGATCTGCTGGCGCAACCAGGGCAGGCAGGCCGCAACGTCCTCGGGCGAGGGTTCCCGTCCACCCACGGCGCGGCATTTGACCACATAGGTCAGATAAGTCGAATCGCCCTGTGGCAGGCGCGCGGCCGCCAGCATGGCCGCCAGCAGGCGGCCCTGATCGCCCTGGAACGGCTGGCCATCGGCATCGTCCTCGATGCCGGGTTGCTCGCCGACGATCAGGTAGTGTGGCCGGACCACCTGGCCGGTTCCAGGCACGGCCCGGACGCGCTGGGCCTGGCGCCCGCATCGGGCGCAGGCAGCCACTGCGGCATCCAGCACTGACAGGTCCAGGCAGTCAGCAGGCGCAGCCACAGCGGCCGCCGGATCAGAAGACGCTGGAACGGGCGGTGCAACAAGCCCGGCCGGGGCGCGGACACGCACCAGCCCGGCGCTGGCGGCCACCGCATCGGAACCCGGCGCTGGTGGCTCGGCCACCGGCGCCAGGGCAGACGATGCCGGCGCCGGGTCCGGGCGCGTGGCCAGCCAATGCGTGTCCAGCCCGATCTCGGCCAGCCAGGCCGCCTGTCCGGGACGCAACAGCACGCGCGCCGTCATGACCGCCCCCTGGAATGCGCCATTCCCGGTCCAGTCCCTGCGGGCGCCACGGCAACCTGGGATTGCCCGGCGTTGGCCTGGGCCGCATCCGCCAGGGACAGCGTCATGATCCAGGCGTCCTCGCGCCCCTGGGCCGCAGGGTAATAGCCCCGGCGCAGCCCGGCCTGGACGAAACCGTGCCGATGATAAAAAGCGATGGCGCCCTGGTTGCTGGGGCGGACTTCCAGGGTGAGCGCCGGCAGGCCCGAGCCCCGGCAATGTTCGACGCAACGACGCAACAACCGGGTGCCCACCCCCTGACGCTGAGCATCCGGACGCACGCCGATGACCAGCAGGTGCGCCATGTCCGGCGCGTCCATCACCAGGGCGAAACCGAGCATCGCGCCCATGCGGCGCACGACCCAGCCGTGGTAGCCAGCGGCCAGGCCGTCGATGAAATTTTTGCGGGTCCAGGGAAAGGACTGCACCCGCCCCTCGATGGCGGCGACTTCGTCGATGTCGGCGGGCATCATGTCGTGCAGGGTCAGGGTGGCCGCGCCGACCTGGGGATTGCCCCCGAACCCGTCGGCACGTTCAGCCGTGGTGTAGGCGACCTTGTCGCGCACATAGGCAGGCGATGCCAGGGCGGCATCCACGGCCCGCCCCTGGCGCCAGGCCTGTGCCGCCAGCCGGGCAATCGTGCCCGCCTGGGCATGCGCGCCGTCCGGCGCCGTGGACGCGCACCGCGCACCCAGGGCCGCAAGTTCATCGCCCAGACCGGGAAAAACCTGGAGCGCATCCCCATGCACCGTCCAGCCGCCCCCTGCCTGCAGGCCCCAGTCGGCCATGCCACAGGCGGCCCAATCTGCCACATCGGCACGCGCCAGCAAGGCGGGCGCCTGCAACGCAGTCCAATCCGCCCCGGCCGCCCGATAGACGGCGGCATAGACTTCGTTCATGCGCGCGTCCTGCAGCACCACGTGGACCCCGTCCGGATCCTCGCCAGCCCCCTGCAGCGCCACCGCGCACAGGGAATCCACCGGCAGCACCGGAATCCCCAGCGCCACCGCCAGGCCCTGAGCGACCCCACAGGCCACGCGCAGCCCCGTGAACCCGCCCGGCCCCTGGCCGAAGGCCACCGCAGACAGATCGCGGCGGGCCAGGCCAGCCTGATCCAACAGCCCCTGCGCCATGGGCAGGATGCGTTCGGCATGTTCGCCACGGCCTGCATGCGCCGCCGCACTGAGCCGCGTCACGCCCGCCGTCCGGGACAGCAGCGCAACGCCGCACAAAGTGCTTGATGTTTCAAACGCGAGAATGTGAAAATCGTCCATAACCAGGACATTTTAAAGGAGCGGCCAAAGAACACTGCTTATTTCGTTTCAATCACGACAACCAAACGCTTATTGTGTAATTTGTTGTGATAAGCGCTGGCACCCCTTTCTCGACCCTGTTACATTTTCCGCATGAACACGCAAAATCAGACTCTCACCCGCAAGATCCTCATCGTCGACGATGATCCCAGGCTGCGCGATCTGCTGCGCCGGTATCTGTCCGAACAGGGCTTCAATGTCTACGTCGCCGAAGACGCCAAGGAAATGGCCAAGCTCTGGCAACGCGAACATTTCGACCTCCTGGTCCTGGACCTGATGCTGCCCGGAGAAGACGGCCTGTCCATCTGCCGCCGGCTGCGGGGCAGCCACGACAATACGCCCATCATCATGCTGACCGCCAAGGCCGAGGAAATCGACCGCATCGTCGGCCTGGAAATGGGCGCGGACGACTATCTCACCAAACCCTTCAATCCGCGCGAACTGCTGGCCCGGGTCAACGCCATCCTGCGCCGCCGCGGCACCGAAGAACACCCCGGCGCGCCCAGCCAGGAAAACGAATCGGTCGAATTCGGCCCCTATGTGCTGAATCTGTCCACCCGCACCCTGACTCGCAACGGCGAAGCCGTGCCCATCACGACCGGTGAATTCTCCGTCCTCAAGGTCTTCGCCCGCCACCCCAAGGTCCCCCTGTCGCGCGACAAGCTCATGGAACTGGCCCGAGGGCGGGAATACGAGGCCTTCGACCGCAGCCTGGACGTCCAGATTTCCCGGCTGCGCAAGCTGATCGAACCCAATCCTTCCAAGCCGGTCTTCATCCAGACCGTCTGGGGGCTGGGCTACGTCTTCGTGCCCGACGGCGGCCAGTAATTCTCTTGCTGCGGCCCACAGGCCGCGCGCAACGGCCATCCAATGACTTTCCTGAGGCGGATCCGGCACGATGTCCGGCCCCGGCTGCGGCTGGGGCTGTTCAGCCGTTCATTCCTGCTGATCGCCTTCCTGATGCTGGTCAGCCTGGGCGCATGGCTGCAGATCGTCTTCAACATCGAAGAAGGCCCTCGCGCTTCCCAGCTGGCACAGCGGATCGCCACCACGGTCAGCATCACCCGCTCGGCCCTGGTGTACGCACCACCCGCCATGCGTCCCGCCCTGCTGCTGGACCTGGCCACCCAGGAAAGCCTGCGCGTCCAACCGCGCGAGCACACCGACGTGCTCGAACCTCTGCCCCACACTACCTACTGGACCAATGTGTCCGGCAAGATCCGCGATCGCCTGGGCAGCCAGACGGCCATCATGTGGTCCGTGAACCAGGTGCCCGGCATCTGGATCAGTTTCCAGATCAACGACGAGATGTACTGGCTGGTCTTCGACCGCGACCAGCTGCGCCTGACCACAGGCCGTGAATGGCTGGGATGGGTCACTGCGTCCCTGCTGCTGGCGCTGCTGGGCGCCGCCATCAGCGTGCGCTTCATCAACCAGCCGCTGGCCCAGCTGGCCAAGGTCGCCCAGCAACTGGCCCGCGGCGAAACGCCGACACCCCTGCCCGAAAAAGGGCCGGGTGAAATCCGCGACATGAATATCGCCTTCAACCGCATGGCGCGCGACCTGCGGCAGAACGAGGCCGACCGGGAAATCATGCTGGCGGGGATTTCCCACGACCTGCGCACGCCTCTGGCGCGGATCCGCCTGGAAATCGAAATGGGCCACATGACCGATGAAGCCCGCCAGGCCATCGACGACGATCTGGCCCAGATCAACCACAGCATCGGTCAGCTGATGGAATACGCGCGGCCGGCCGGCCAGGTGCCCGAGGCCGGCATCGATGTGTCCCGGGTGCTGCAGGATCTGTTCGAACGCGAACGCAGCCACACCGAATCCCAGGGGGGCGACCTGACCGCTTCCATCCAGCCCGGCCTGCAGGCGCGGATCAGCGCCAATGACCTCAAGCGCATCGTCAGCAATCTGATCGAAAATGCCCGACGCTACGGCCGCAGCGCCGACGACGGGCGCGCCCACATCAACCTGGCCGCCCACCAGAGCGGCAATCAGCTGACCATCGAAGTCCGCGACCGGGGCACCGGCATCCCCCAGACCGACATCCAGCGGCTGCTGCGGCCTTTCGCACGCGGCGAGTCCGCCCGCACCGGCGTCAGCGGCGCGGGCCTGGGCCTGTCCATCGTCGAGCGCCTGCTGGGACAGGTCGGCGGCAAATTCACCCTGGCGCCCAATACGCCCTGCGGTCTGCTGGCGCGCATCGAGATCCCCAAGGCCAGGCCCCAGGGAAAAACCTGACGCCGCATCGCAGCAATGCCATAGGCCGGCCATGGCGTAGAATTGGGACGACGACCCTGACGGTCGTCCATCATCTCAGGAGCCCCGATGAAAACCATAGGCGACAAGCTCGAGGCCTTCCGCGTCACCGGCGTCAAACCCGGATTCAATCAGCACGAGGAAAACGGCGTCTCGGCATTCGAGGACATCACCGAATCATCCTTCCCCGGCAAATGGAAGGTGATCTACTTCTACCCCAAGGACTTCACCCAGGTCTGCCCCACTGAAATCGTCGGTTTCAACGCCCTGGCCGACGAATTCGAAGCACGCGGCGCCGTCCTCATGGGTGGTTCGACCGACAACGAATACGTCAAGCTCGCCTGGCGGCGCGCCAGCCCCGAACTGGGCAAGCTCAACCACTACCAGTTCAGCGACACCGCAGGCGCGCTGGTCGATCCGCTGGGCATTCGCGAAAAATCCGAAGGCGTCGCACTGCGAGCCACGTTCATCGTCGATCCGGACAACATCATCCAGCACGTGGCGGTCAACAATTTCAATGTTGGCCGCAGCCCCGAAGAAACCCTGCGCGTCCTGGACGCGCTGCTGACCGACTGCCTGTGCGCCTGCAACCGCCCAGTCGGAGGCAGCACCCTGTAATGCCTTCCACGCCGGGCCGCGCCTGCGGCCCGGTCGCATCCATCTCGCCGCCAGCGATCCGGATGCGTCAGATACGCGCCAGCAGCGCCACGGCGCTGGTCGCGATCCCCTCGCCCCGCCCCAGATAGCCCAGGCCTTCGTTGGTCTTGGCCTTGATGTTGACCTGCGCCGGATCGATCCCCAGGTCACCGGCGATGCAGGCCGCCATGGCCGGCGCATGCGGCGCGATCTTCGGCGCCTGCGCGTGCACCGTGGCATCCACGTTGACCACGGCCCAGCCCGCCGCGCGCGCCAGGCGCACGGCCTCGCGCAGGAACAGGCGGCTGTCGGCCCCGGCCCAACGCGGATCGCGATCGGAAAAATGGCGGCCAATATCCCCCAGCCCGGCCGCCCCCAGCACCGCATCGGTGATCGCATGCAGCAAGGCATCCGCATCCGAATGGCCGACCAGCCCTCGATCATGGGGGATCGACACGCCGCCAAGGATCAGCGGCCGGCCCTTGGCCAGCACGTGCAGATCGTGGCCCTGGCCGATGCGAAAAGGAAAGGAGGACGTCATGATGGGATGGCTCCAGTCAAATGCCATTCAGGGCCTGGGCGGTTCGCACCGCGCCGCAAGCCGGCCCTCGAACCAGGCGAAATCTTCCGGCCAGGTCAGCTTGTCATTGGCCCGCGCTCCGCGCACCAGCAGCGGGGCGCGACCCGAAACACCGGCCAATTCCACCGCCGAAGCCTCGTCGGTGACCCGGGGGTCGCCGGCGCAAGCAGCCAGCGCCGCCCGCAATTCCCCGGCACGGAACATCTGCGGCGTCTGCGCCAGCCACAGGCCATCGCGCGGCAGGGTCCGCGCCACCCAGGGCACATCAACCGCGCCGCCCGCCTGCTTGACCGTATCGGCCACCGGCAAGGCCAGCAGCCCGCCCTGGTCATGCGCATGGCAGGCATCGATCAGGCGTCCCAGGGCATCGGCCGGCAAGCCGGGCCGGGCTGCATCGTGCACCAGCACCCAGGCGTCGTCCGCCAGACCGGCATCCTGCAAGGCGGCGCGTACCGTCTCGGCCCGCGTGGGGCCCCCGCAGGGGCGCCAGACCGTGCGCGGCAAACCGGCCAGGGCCGATTCTACCCAGGGGTCGCCGGCCGCCACCGCCACCCGGACCTGCAGGATGCGCGGATCCGCCAGCAAGGCCCGTACCGTACGGCGCAGCATGGGTTCTCCGCCCAGATCGCGGTACTGCTTGGGCCGGCCATCGGGGATGCCGGCGCGCGCGCCAACGCCCGCAGCCGGCACCAGGGCGATCAGGGATTCGGTGTTCATGAGCGGCGATTTTAGCCGTTCCGGGTCCTGCACGCCTTTATACTGGAGCCCTCATGGATGCCTCACTGCCCCCCTTGTCCCTGCTTTTGCCCCTGCCCTCGATCGGCCCCACCCTGGCCGCCCTGCAACCTGGCCAACGCTACGCCCAGCCTCGCCCCCCTGGTTCCGGAGACGCCCTGCTGCTGACCGCCCTGGCCCGCCAGGCCCGGCAGCCCCTGGCTGCTTTCTGCGCCGATCCGCTGGCCGCCCGACGCCTGGCCGACGAGATCGCCCTGTTCGACCCGGATCTGCGGGTGCGCTTCCTGCCCGACTGGGAAACCCTGCCCTACGACAGTTTTTCCCCGCACCAGGACCTGATTTCCGAACGCCTGCGCACCCTGCACGCGCTGGGCCAGGGGACTGTAGACATCCTGGTGGTGCCGGTCACCACCGCGCTGGTCCGCCTGGCGCCCCCGTCCTTCCTGGCCGCCTACACCTTCCAGTTCCGCCAGGGCGACGCCCTGGACGAAGACCGCCTGCGCACCCAGCTGACCCTGGCCAACTACAGCCACGTCACCCAGGTCAGCGCGCCGGGCGAATTCTGCATCCGCGGCGGCCTGATCGACCTGTACCCCATGGGCTCGGCCCTGCCCTATCGCCTCGACCTGTTCGACCGCGAGATCGAATCCATCCGCAGTTTCGACAGCGACACCCAGCGCAGCCTGTATCCGGTGCGCGAAATCGAACTGTTGCCGGGCCGTGAATTCCCCATGGACGAAGCCGCGCGCAACCATTTCCGCGCACGCTTTCGCGAGGTCTTCGAAGGCGATCCGTCACGCGCCCTGCCCTACAAGGACATCGGCAATGGCATCGCCTTTGCCGGGATCGAATACTATCTGCCGCTGTTCTTTGAACAGACCGCCACCCTGTTCGACTACCTGCCGTCTGACACCCTCGCCGTGACCCTGGGCGATGTGCCGGCCGCCATCGAACGATTCTTTCAGGACGCGCGCAACCGCTGGCAATTCCTGAAGTCCGACCCGGAACGCCCGGTGCTGCCGCCCGATGCGCTGTTCCTGGACGACGAAGCCTTCCACGCACGGCTGCGCGGCCTGCCCCGCCTGGCGCTGGCCGACGAGGGCACGCACCCGGACTTCGTCGCCTGCCCGCCCGCTGCCGTCAACCGCCGCGCCGATGATCCGCTGGCCGACCTGCGCCGCCACCTGGACACGACACCGCTGCGCACGGTGCTGTGCGTGGATTCCGCCGGTCGGCGTGAAACCATCGCCGAACTGCTGGCCGACTACGGCCTGACGCCCGACGCCGTGTTCGATTCCTGGCAGGACTGCGTGCAAGGCGAAGCGCGATTCGCACTGACCGTCACCCCGCTGACGGGCGGCTTCCAGGCACCGCCCGCCGGGCTGGCGGTGCTGACGGAAAACGATCTCTACCCCGCCCAGGCCGGCCGCCCCCCGCGCGCGCGCCGCCGCCACGAACAAAGCAGCAACATCGACGCCATGGTGCGCGACCTGGCCGAACTGCATGTGGGCGATCCGGTCGTCCACGTCCAGCACGGCATTGGCCGCTACCGCGGCCTGGTCAACATGGACCTGGGCGAAGGCCCCATCGAACTGCTGCACCTGGAATACGCCCGCGACGCCACCCTGTACGTGCCGGTCTCGCAACTGCACCTGATCGCCCGCTACAGCGGCGCCGACCCGGACCAGGCGCCGCTGCACCCGCTGGGATCGGGCCAGTGGGAAAAAGCCCGCCGCAAGGCCGCGCGCCAGGCACGCGACACGGCTGCCGAACTGCTGGCCCTGTACGCCCGGCGCGCCGCGCGCGAAGGACTGCGGTTCAAATTCCCCGCACGCGACTACCAGGCCTTTGCCGAAGGCTTCGGTTTCGAGGAAACCCCGGACCAGGCCGCCGCCATCACGGCGGTGATCCAGGACATGACCTCTGGCCGCCCCATGGACCGCCTGGTCTGCGGCGACGTCGGCTTCGGCAAGACCGAGGTCGCCTTGCGTGCTGCTTTCCTGGCCGTCATGAACGCACGCCAGGTGGCGCTGCTGTGCCCCACCACCCTGCTGGCCGAACAGCACGCCCAGAACTTCGCCACCCGTTTCGCCGACTGGCCGGTGCGCATCGCCGAACTCTCGCGCTTTCGCACCGGCAAGGAAACGGCCCGGACCATCGAGGGCCTGGCGGATGGTTCCGTGGACATCGTCATCGGCACACACAAGCTGCTGTCCAAGGACGTGCGCTACAAACAGCTGGGCCTGGTCATCATCGACGAAGAACACCGTTTCGGCGTGCGCCAGAAAGAAGCCCTGAAGGCGCTGCGCGCCGAGGTCGATGTGCTGACCCTGACCGCCACACCGATCCCACGCACCCTGGGCATGTCCCTGGAAGGCATCCGCGATTTTTCCGTGATCGCCACTGCGCCGCAAAAGCGCCTGGCGATCAAGACCTTCGTGCGCCGCGAGGACGGCAGCACCATCCGCGAGGCCATCCTGCGCGAACTCAAGCGCGGCGGCCAGGTCTATTTCCTGCACAACGAGGTCGAGACCATCCACAACCGTCGCGCCCGCCTGGAAGAACTCGTCCCCGAAGCCCGCATCGCCGTCGCCCACGGGCAGATGGCCGAACGCGAACTGGAAGAAGTCATGAAAGGCTTCTACCAGCAGCGCAGCAACGTGTTGCTGTGCACCACCATCATCGAGACCGGCATCGACGTGCCCTCGGCCAACACCATCATCATCCACCGCGCCGACAAGCTCGGCCTGGCCCAGCTGCACCAGTTGCGCGGCCGGGTCGGCCGGTCCCATCACCAGGCCTACGCCTACCTGCTGACCCCGGGCGAAGACGCCATGACGGCCAATGCCAAGAAACGCCTGGAGGCCATCCAGTCGATGGAAGAACTGGGCGCCGGATTCTACCTGGCCATGCACGATCTGGAAATCCGCGGCAGCGGCGAAATCCTGGGCGAATCGCAATCGGGCAATATCCAGGAAATCGGCTACAGCCTGTACAACGAGATGCTGGCCTCTGCCGTGCGCGCCCTGAAATCCGGCGAAGAACCCGACCTGGAATCGCCTTTCGGCAACCAATGCGAGGTCAATCTGCACGCCCCCGCGCTGCTGCCCTCGGACTACTGCCCCGATGTGCAGGCACGCCTGGGCCTGTACAAGCGCCTGGCGCATGCCGCTGACGCCGACGCGCTCACCCTGCTGCAGGAAGAACTGATCGACCGCTACGGCAAGCTGCCCGAAGCCGGCCAGACCCTGCTGGCGCTGCACCGCCTGCGGCTGCTGGCCGAACCGCTGGGCGTGATCAAGATCGACGCCGGCGACACCCAGGCCGCAATCCAGTTTGCCGCCCAGCCCAACGTGGACCCGATCCGCATCATCGAACTGGTGCAGCAGGATCGCCAGATTCGCCTGAACGGCCCCGACCGCCTGAAGATCGCCTTCAGCGGCGCGGTGGACGTGCCGGGCCGGGTGCAGAAGCTAAGGGGTTTGCTGCAGAAGCTAGAAGGCGCGGCGGCTTAGGGCGCGTCCCGGACACCGGCTACGCCGAGGCTGTGCGTTACGATGCCGCCTTACGGCGGATCGTCATCACGCTGCGCCACGGCCTCGAGCTGGCCATCCCGGTTCATCTGCTGCAAGGGCTGGCGGACGCGCCGCCGGCCTCCCTGGACAGGATCGAAATCAGCCCGGAAGGCACTGGGCTGCACTGGCCGGATCTGGACGCGGATTTATATGTGCCCGCCCTGATCCAGGGGCTGTTCGGTACGCGCCGCTGGATGGCGAGCCTGCTCGGACAGGCGGGCGGGCGAGCTCGCTCCGAGGCCAAGACCCGGGCGGCGCGCCTCAATGGCCGCAAAGGCGGGCGACCACGCAAGCGGCCGGATGGCGGCTGAGATCACGCACCGCCCTCTCGAACACAAGCACATCGCCACCAGGCCTGTCGATCTGACGGGATAGAAACACCCATCATGATCCGCACGGCCCAGCGGCTGAAAGAACAAGGCTGGACGCAAGCAGAAGCAGCCCGCAAGCTCGGCATCACGCAGCCTCGTGTCTCCCGGTTGATCAAGGGGAAGGTCGAGGACTTCAGCCTGGACATGTTGCTGACGCTGGCGGCCCGTGCCGGCCTGCGCCCGGAACTGCGGCTGTCTGTCTAATGGCGCAACCGAAACCAGTTCAGCACCGCATCCAGCGGGCTGTGGTCCAGGGCGAAGCGCGCCTGGGCGCGCACCACGGGCTTGGCCCGGTAGGCCACTGAATAGAACGCCTGGGCCATCATCGGCAGGTCGTTGGAACCATCCCCCAGCACGATGATCTGCTCGGGCGTCGCCCCCACGGAGTCGGCCAGCGCGCGCACATGGCGTGCCTTGGCCGCGCCATCGACGATGTCGCCCAGCACCCGGCCCGTCAACACGCCGTCCACGACTTCCAGGACATTGGCATGGGCCTGGTCCAGCGCCAGTCCCCGGCGCAGGCGCTCGGTGAAAAAGGTGAACCCCCCGGACACCAGCATCGTCTTCAGGCCATGGGCCCGGGCGGTCTCGATCAGGCGCTCGGCGCCGGGATTCAGCCGCAGGCGTTCGGTGAACACCCGATCCAACGCGGTTTCCGGCACACCGCGCAGCAGGGCCACGCGGCGGCGCAGGCTTTCGGAAAAATCCTGGATCTCGCCGCGCATGGATGCCTCGGTGATTGCGGCGACTTCGGCCTTGCGGCCTACCGCGTCGGCGATCTCGTCGATGCACTCGATATTGATCAGGGTGGAATCCATGTCCATGGCCAGGACCCGGCAATCGCCCAGGCGATGCACGGTATCCAGCCAGGCCGCGTCCATGCGCACGGCCGCCGCCTGCGCCAGGGCCTCGCCCCGGCAATCCGGGTCCACGTCCAGCAGGCGCACGGCAGTGGGCCCCAGTTCCTGAACGCCGCCCGCGCAGGCCACGGCCGCCAGCCGTTCGATGTCCGCCGCCAACAGGCGCGGGGCCTGCAGGATGATATGTGCCATGTGGAAAGTCCTCGGGATTCAGCGCGGGTGGCGGCGCAGCATATAGCGCCAGACGAATCCCGGATACCCCAGCACCAGGAACAGGGATAGGGTCACGGCATAGAATTCCCAACGCTGGGCAAACGCATTGCCCAGGGTCCGTTCCAGGGCAAAGCCCAGGGTGCCGACCAGCACATAGCCGACCAGGACTTCCAGCAAGCGATCAAAAAAGGATTTGGCACGCCCGACCGCACGCGGTGCAGTGGCCCCTGAAGCCGCAGCGCCGGTCACCACCGCATCCGCAGCGACCGTACCCGATGCCGCCCGGCGCCAGCCCGGCAAGGCCAGCAGCACGCCGGCGATCAGCAGGCTGCCCAGCAGTTTCAGCAGCAACAGCACCGTCGCGGCGCCGCCCCCGGCAAACGACCCGCCCACCAGATTCAGCGTGCCCCAGGACCACAGGGCCAGCGCTGCCAGAAAGACCAGACCCAGACCCCAGCGCATCCAAATGGACGATGCGCCGGCCGTCCCCCAGGGCCAGGGGGCCAGCCGCCGTTCCAGCAGGAACGGCAGGTTGGCCATGACCAGCGCACCGAGGATGACGATCCAGACCGCTGCCGTCAGAGACATGGAGATGGCCGTCCGGTCAGAACGTCAGCGACTGGCGGATGACGTCCACGCACAAGGACATCAGCCCACCGGGCAGGATCCCCAGGCCGATCACCAACAGACCGTTGATGGACATCACGCCGCGCGTGGCCAGCGTGCCGGCACCCAACGTGATGTGGTCCTCGGGTTCGTCGAAATACGCCACCTTGACCACCCGCAGGTAGTAGAAAGCGCCAATCAGCGAGCACAGCACCGCGAACACGGCCAGCCAGATGTGGCCAGCGCCGACCACGGCCTGCAACACGACCAGTTTGGCATAGAAGCCCGACAGCGGCGGAATGCCCGCCAGCGAGAACATGGACAGCAGCAGCACGCCGGCCAGCAGCGGGTTGCGGCGGTTCAGGCCCTTGAGGTCAGAGATTTCCTCGCACTCGAAGCCCTGGCGCGACAGCAGCAGGATCAGGCCGAAGGTGGACAGCGTGGTCAGCACATAGATGACCACATAGAATAGCGACGACCCATAGGCGGCGGCGCTGGCGCCCACCTGGCCCTCGTAGACGCCGGACATCAGACCCAGGAACACAAACCCCATCTGGCCGATGGTCGAGTAGGCCAGCATACGCTTGAAGTTGGTCTGGGCGATGGCGACGATATTGCCGATGGCCAGCGACAGCACGGCCAGGATCAGCAGCATCGGCTGCCAGTCCACCGCGACACCGTGCAGGGCCTCGATCAGCAAGCGCAGCGTGATCACGAAAGCGGCGAATTTCGGGGCAGAACCCACCAGCAGCGTGACCGTGGTCGGCGCGCCCTGGTAGACGTCGGGCGTCCACATGTGAAACGGCGCTGCGGTCATCTTGAAGGCCAGGCCCGAGACGATGAACACCACGCCAAACACCAGCGGCAGGCGATCGGCGCCGCCTTCGCGGATGACCTGGGCGATCTCGGCCAAGCCCAGTTGGCCCGTGGCGCCGTAGATCATGGACATGCCGTACAGCAGGACGCCCGAGGCCAGGCAGCCCAGCACGTAGTATTTCATCGCGGCCTCGGTGGCGGCCAGGTGATCGCGGCGCAGCGCCACCAGGCCGTACAGGGCAAAGGACATCAGTTCCACGCCCAGGTACACCGTCAGCATGCTGCCGGCCGAGATCATCACGAACACGCCCAGCAGGGTCAGCAGCGCCAGGGAATACAGTTCACCGCCACGCGCCACCATGTCGCGTTTTTCGGCATAGGCACGGCCGTAGATCAGCGTCACGCCGACGGCGATGACCGACAGGATCTTCAGGAAATGCCCCAGGGAATCCGCCACGTACAGGCCGCTGAAGGTCCGGCCCTGCGTGGCCTCGCCCCACTGCCCCCAGGACACCAGGACGGCGACCAGCAGCGTGCCCATGGTCAGCATGAAGGTCATGCGCCGTGTGGGTTCGTTGCCGAACGCGTCGATCAGCAGCACGGCCCCGGTCAGCACCAGCAGAACGATCTCGGGAGTCGCCAGCGCGAAGTCGAAAAGATTTTGCATAGTGGTTCAGGCCTACAGTTTCGAGATGGACACGTGCTGCAGCAGGGCTTGCACCGAAGGATGCATCAGGTCCGTGAAGGGCTTGGGATAGATGCCCATGAACAGCGTCAGGATGGCCAGCAGGCCCAGGATCAGGAATTCGCGGCTGCACAGGTCGGACATGCCGTCCACCTGTTCATTGGCCACGGGCCCGAAGGCCACGCGCTTGACCATCCACAGCGAATAGCCCGCGCCCCAGATCAGCGCCGAAGCGGTCAGCAGACCGATCCAGAAATCGTACTGCACCGCGCCCAGGATCACCGTGAATTCGCCGATGAAGCCGCTGGTACCCGGCAGGCCCGCGTTGGCCATGGAAAACAGCACGAAGAAAGTGACGAAGCGCGGCATGCGGTGCACCACCCCGCCATAGGCGTCGATGCGGCGCGTGTGCAGGCGATCGTACATGACGCCGATGCACATGAACATGGCGCCCGACACAAAGCCGTGCGAGATCATCTGCACGATGGCGCCTTCCAGGCCGGTGACGTTGAACAGGAAAAAACCCAGGGTCACGAAGCCCATGTGCGCCACCGAGGAATACGCCACGAGTTTTTTCATGTCGTCCTGGACGATGGCCACCAGGCCGATGTAGATCACCGCGATCAGCGACAGCGCGATCATCAGGCCGGCCAGGCTGTGCGAGGCATCCGGCGCGATCGGCAGCGAGAACCGCAGGAACCCATAGGCCCCCAGCTTGAGCATGATGGCCGCCAGCACGATGGAACCGCCCGTGGGCGCCTCGACGTGGGCATCCGGCAGCCAGGTATGCACCGGCCACATCGGCACCTTGACCGCAAAGGCCGCCAGCAGCGCCACGAAGATGAAGATCTGCTCGGTGTAGCCCAGGGGCAGCGCGTGCCAGGTGGCGATATCGAACGAACCGCCTGCCGCATGCCACAGATAGATGAAGGCGATCAGGGTCAGCAGCGAACCCAGCAGCGTGTAGAGGAAGAACTTGAAAGCGGCATACACGCGGTTCGGGCCGCCCCAGGCGCCGATGATGATGTACATCGGGATCAGGGTGGCCTCGAAGAACACGTAGAACAGCATGCCGTCCAGGGCGCAGAACACCCCGATCATCAGGCCCGACAGGATCAGGAACGCGGCCATGTACTGGGCCACGCGCGACTTGATGATTTCCCAGCCGGCCAGCACCACGATGATGGTGATGAAGGCCGTCAGCAGCACGAACCATACCGAGATGCCGTCGATCCCCAGGTGGTAATTGAGGTTGAAGGCCTCGATCCAGGGCGTTTTTTCGACGAACTGCATGTCGGCTGTATCGGGGTTGAAGCCGGTGTACAGGGGAATGGTCACCAGCAGCCCGGCGATGGAGCCGACCAGCGACAGCACCCGGGCCGGTCCCGGATTGTCGTCCCGGCCGATCAGCAGCACCAGCAGCCCGAAGAAGATCGGGACGAAGATCGAGAGGGTCAGCCAGGGGAGTGTAGTGGACGCCATTTCGCTAGCCATCAGTGAACCATCAAGACGAAGAAAGTGAGAAACACCATGATGCCGATGATCATGGCGAAGGCGTAGTGATAGATGTAGCCGGACTGCAGCAGGCGGCCTGCGGCGGCGGCCGCCCCCACCAGGCGCGCGCTGCCGTTGATGATCAGGCCATCGATCAGGCCACGGTCGCCGCCCTGCCACAGGCCGCGCCCCAGGGCACGGACGAAGCGGGCGATGACGTGCTCGTTGAACCAGTCAAAGTAGTAATTGTTGTTCAGCAAGCGATAGACCGGCGCCAGGCTGCGCGCGATGGCGGCCGGCACCGACGGATTGATCAGCCAGCAGTACCAGGCGACCACGAAACCGGCCAGCAGCAGCAGGAACGGCACCGAGGTGAAGCCGTGCAGCGCAAAGGCCACCCAGCCGTGCCATTCATGGGCCAGTTCGGCCATGGCCGGATGGTACGAGGCAATCGTGATGGCCTGGCCGAAATAGCCGTCGAACAGCAGCGGGTCGATGAACCAGACCCCGGCCACCACCGACATCACCGCCAGCAGCACCAGCGGCAGCGTCACCACCCAGGGCGATTCCTTGGGCAGGCCGCCGCCATGGTGATCTTCGTGGTCATGCGCGCCCTGGGCGTCGTGGCCCTGCACCGCCAGGGTGTGGCCTTCGTCATGATGGACGTGGGCCGGACCATGCACGGTATCGAAGCGTTCCTTGCCGTGGAAGACCAGGAAATACAGGCGGAAGGAATACAGCGAGGTCACGAACACGCCGCACAGCGTTGCGTAGTAGGCAAAATTCGCGCCCCAGACATTGGCCGCGCCAGCGGCCTCGATGATGTGTTCCTTGGAATAGAAGCCCGAGAAGAACGGCGTGCCCACCAGGGCCAGCGTGCCGATCAGCATGGTGATCCAGGTGATCGGCATGTATTTGCGCAGGCCGCCCATATGGCGCATGTCCTGGTCGTGGTGCATGCCCAGGATCACCGAGCCCGCGCCCAGGAACAGCAGCGCCTTGAAGAAGGCGTGCGTCATCAGGTGGAAGATCGCCACCGGGTAGGCCGACGCGCCCAGCGCCACGGTCATGTAGCCCAGCTGCGACAGCGTGGAATACGCCACCACGCGCTTGATGTCGTTCTGCACCACCCCGAGGATGCCCAGGAACAGCGCACCGAAGGCGCCGATCACGATGATGAACGACAGCGCCGTGGGCGACATTTCGAAGATGGGCGAAAAACGGGCCACCATGAAGATCCCGGCCGTCACCATGGTGGCGGCGTGGATCAGGGCGGAAATCGGCGTCGGGCCTTCCATGGAGTCGGGCAGCCAGACGTGCAGCGGGGCCTGGGCGGATTTGCCCATGGCGCCGACGAACAGCGCCAGGCAGGCCACGGTCAGCAGGTGCCATTCGGTGCCCGGGAACAACAGGTCGGACAGGCGATCGACCTGGGCGAAGACTTCGGCGTAGTTCAGGCTGCCGGTGTAGGCATACAGCAGGCCGATGCCCAACACGAAGCCGAAATCCCCCACGCGGTTCACCATGAATGCCTTCAGGTTGGCGAACACCGCCGACGGCCGGCCGTAGTAGAAACCGATCAGCAGGTAGGACACCAGGCCGACGGCTTCCCAGCCGAAGAACAGCTGCAGCATGTTGTTCGACATCACCAGCATCAGCATGGAGAAGGTGAACAGCGAAATGTACGAAAAGAAACGCTGGTAGCCCGGATCGTCGGACATGTAGCCGATGGTGTAGATGTGCACCATCAGCGACACCGAAGTCACCACCACCATCATCAGCGCCGTCAACGAGTCGATCAGGAAGCCGATCTCGAATTTGACCGAACCGATCATGGACCAGGTGTAGACCGTGCCTTCGAAGGTCTGGCCGTCCAGCACCTGCTGCAGCACCAGCAGCGAACCGACAAAGGACACCGCCACCCCCAGGATGGTCAGCAGGTGCGAACCGCGGCGGCCCAGCCACGAGCCGAGAAAACCCGTGCCGAAGAAACCGGCCACCACGGCCGTGGCCAGCGGCGCCAGGGCAATCAGGAGATACAGATTCTGTGCAGACATGGCGTGACTACCCCTTCAGCTGGTCGAGTTTGTCGACGTTGATGGTGCTGAGATTGCGGAACAGCAGCACCAGGATCGCCAGCCCGATCGCGGCTTCGGCTGCAGCCACGGTCAGCACGAAGAACACGAAGATCTGCCCGGCCGGATTGCCCGAGCCGATGGAAAAGGCGACGAAATTCATGTTGGCTGCGAGCAGGATCAGTTCGATCGACATCAGCAGCACGATCAGGTTGCGGCGGTTCAGGAAAAAACCGAACACGCCCATGGCGAACAGGATCGCTCCGACGATCAGGTAATGGCTCAGGCCCAGGGTCATTTTTCGGCTCCTTCGGATTGCGCGGCCGGCGTTTCGACCTGCGCGGGCATGCTCACCAGGCGCACCCGGTCGGCGGCGCGCACGCGCACCTGCTTGCTGGGATGGGTGCGCTTGAAGTCGGCACGCTTGCGCATGGTCAGGGCGATGGCGCAGATCATGCCCACCAGCAGCACCACCCCACCGATCTCGACGGCATAGGCATACTGGGTGTACATCGCCGTGCCCAGGGCCAGGGTATTGTCGAAATCGTCGGCGGGCACCGGCAGCGCGGGGGCGTCACCCCAGGCGCGCCACACCACGAAGGCCATTTCCAGCACCATGATCCCGCCGATCGTCAGGCCCAGCGGCAGGTAGACCTTGAGGCCCTGTTTCAGGCCCTCGGTGCGCATGTCGAGCATCATGACGACGAACAGGAACAGCACCATCACGGCACCGACGTAGACGATCAGCAGCACCAGGGACAGGAATTCTGCCTGGATCAGCATCCACATCATGGATGCCGTGAAGAAGGTCAGGATCAGGTGCAGCACCCCGGTCACGGGACTGGTGGCCGTGATGACGCGAAACGCCGCCACGACCAGCACGATGGCCAGCAGATAGAACAGAACGGTATCGAAACTCATGGTCGGGTTCCCGGCATCAACGGTAGGGCGCGTCGGCGGCGCGACGGGCTGCGATTTCCGATTCGTAGCGATCACCCACGGCCAGCAGCATGTCCTTGGTGTAGTACAGGTCGCCGCGTTTTTCGCCGTGGTATTCGTGCAGGTGCGTTTCCACGATGGCGTCCGTGGGACAGGCTTCTTCGCAGAAGCCGCAGAAAATGCACTTGGCCAGATCGATGTCATAGCGCGTAGTGCGGCGCGTGCCGTCTTCGCGCTGGTGCGATTCGATGCTGATGGCCAGGGCCGGGCACACGGCTTCGCACAGTTTGCAGGCGATGCAGCGTTCTTCGCCGTTGGCGTAGCGGCGCTGCGCATGCAGGCCGCGAAACCGTGGCGAAGCCGGCGTCTTTTCCTGCGGATAGTGCAGCGTGATCTTGCGCCTGAAGAAATATTTGCCCGTCAGGCGCATGCCTTCGAGCATTTCCTTCAGCATCAGGCTGCCAAAGAAATCCTTGATCGCTTCCATCTCGTACCCCTTACTGCCAGATGTTCCAGGGCGTCTGCATCCAGATCGCCACCACCACCAGCCAGATCCCCGTCAGGGGAATGAAGACCTTCCAGCCCAGGCGCATGATCTGGTCATAGCGGTAGCGCGGGAACGTCGCGCGAAACCAGATGAACATGGACACCACGACGAAGGTCTTGATCCCCAGCCACAGCCAGCCCGGCACCCAGGTGAAGGGCGCGAAATCCAGCGGCGCGGCCCAGCCGCCCAGGAACATGATCGAGGCCATCGCCGACAGCAGAATCATGTTGGCGTATTCGCCCAGGAAGAACAGCGCGAAACCCATGCCGGAATATTCCACCATGTGGCCGGCGACGATTTCCGATTCGCCTTCGACCACGTCGAAGGGGTGGCGGTTGGTTTCGGCCACCGAGGACACGACGTAGATCACGAACAGCGGCAGCAGCGGCAGCCAGTTCCAGGACAGGAAATTCAGGCCCATGCCGGCGAAATAGCCGACGCCCTGGCCTTCGACGATGCCCGACAGGTTCAGCGTGCCCGAGACCAGCAGCACCGTGACCATCACGAAGCCGATGCCCAGTTCGTAGGACAGCATCTGCGCCGAAGCGCGCAGCGCGCCCAGCAAGGCATATTTGGAATTCGAGGCCCAGCCGGCCATGATCACGCCGTAGACTTCGACCGACGTGATGGCCAGGATGAACAGCAGCCCGGCGTTGATGTCGGCCAGGACGACTTCGGGCTGGAACGGGATCACCGCCCAGGCCGCCAGCGCCGGCATCAACGTGACCACCGGGGCCAGGATGTAGAGCACGCGGTTGGCCTTGGACGGCACGATGAGTTCTTTGGTCAGCAGCTTGAACACGTCGGCAAACGGTTGCAGCAGACCGCGATAACCCACCCGGGTGGGGCCCAGGCGCACGTGCATGGCGCCGATCATCTTACGTTCCCAGTACGTCAGGTAGGCCACGCACAGGATGATGGGCACGGCGATGACGACGATTTTCACCAGCGTCCAGACCACCAGCCAGGGGGTCTCGCCGATCAGGCCGGCACCAAAGGCGTTGAGAGTGTTCAACCAGTCCATTAGCAACGCTCCACCTGGATTGCGCCCGAGCCCATGCCCAAGGCGGCAGTCTGTTCAAAGGCCCCGGCAATGCGCACGGCCCCGTCGGCCACCGTGTCGTCCAGGGCGGCTTGCAGTTCGACCGAACCATGGGCCGTGGACACGCGCACTGCGTCCCCGTCCGACAGCCCTTGCGCTTGCAGGGTGGCGGCGTTCATCGCCGCACGCGGCGGCGCAGAACTGATGTGTTCCTGCAGCGGCTGCGAACGGCGCACCAGCGCATCGGTGCGATAGATGGGCAGTTCGGCCACGCGTTCCAGGCCGGCGCCCGGCGCGGTCGCCGCCGGCGCCAGGCGGATCTCGTTGGACAGGCGGCCATCCAGCCCGCCGACCATCACCGTATCGCGCACCGATTCGGAGGTCTCGTCGTCGAAGCCTTGCAGATCCATCAGATTGCCCAGCACGCGCAGGACTTTCCAGGCCGGGCGGGTATCGCCCACCGGGGCGGCCACGCCCTTGAAGCTCTGTACCCGGCCTTCGGCGTTGACGAAGGTGCCGGACGTTTCAGTGAAGGGCGCGATCGGCAGCATCACGTCGGCCCAGTCCTCGGCTGCCGAGCGGAAGGCCGTGAACGCCACCGCCATGGCCGAACCCTGCAGCGCGCGCACGGCGCGTTCGCCCAGTTCGCTGTCCAGGCGCGGTTCGGCATGCAGCACCAGGTAGGCCTTGAGCGGTTCGCCGCCCAGCATGCGGCGGGCATCCAGGCCGCCATCGGCTGGCACGGCGCCCGCCAGATAGCCGCCCACGGTATTGCCGCCCGGGGTCAGGAAGCCAAAGCGCCCGCCCGCCAGTTGGGCGATGCACTGGGCGTTGGCGGCCAGTTGCGCCGCCTGGTCATCGGCCAGGGCCAGATTGCCCATCAGCACCGCCACCTGTTCGCCCGAGGCCAGGCTGGCGGCAATGGCGCGGGCCGGTTCGCCCGCCTGCACGCCGGCCAGTCCTTCGGGGACCGGCTGGGATTTGAGTTCGGCCAGGGCCACGGCGATTTCGGCCAGGGCCTGGACCAGGGCCGACGGCTTGACCGTCAGGCGGCCGGTGACCGGCACCAGGGGATCGGCGGCCACGCTGTCCACCAGGGACAGCTGCAGGCCGCGCTTGGCCGCCTGGCGCAGGCGCTGCGCCATCAGCGGATGATCCTTGCGCAGGATCGAGCCCACCACCAGCGCGCGATCCAGCGTGTCCAGGTCGGCAATCGGCATGCCCAGCCAGGGCACGCCCGCACGCACCGCATCCAAGGCTGCGCCATCGCCGCGCAGGCGGAAGTCGATGTTGTCCGAGCCCAGGGCGCGGGTCAGGCGCGCCAGCAGGGCGAGTTCTTCGAGAGTGGCGGTCTCGGTGGCCAGCGCGCCGATCTGGGCGCCGCCGCCGTCTTCGCGCACCTGTTTCAGGCCGGTGACCACCGACTGCAGGGCATCGGACCAGGAAGATTCGTGCCACTGGCCGTCGCAACCGCGCACCATCGGGTGCTGCAGGCGGTCTTCGGTATACAGGCCGGCGTAGGAAAACCGGTCGCGGTCGCTGATCCAGCATTCGTTGACCGGCTCGTTTTCGAATGGCACCACGCGCAGGACGCGGTCCATCTTGGTCTGCACCACCAGGTTGGCGCCCACGCTGTCGTGCGGGCTGACCGACCGGCGCCGGGCCAGTTCCCAGGTGCGGGCATTCATGCTGAACGGTTTGGACAGCAGCGCGCCCACCGGGCAGACGTCGATCATGTTGCCGGACAGTTCGGATTCCACGGCCTCGCCCACAAACGTGGTGATTTCGGAGAATTCGCCCCGGTTGAGCATGCCGATTTCCATGTAGCCGCTGATTTCCTGGCCCACGCGCACGCAGCGGGTGCAGTGGATGCAGCGCTGCATCTGTTCGGCCGAGATCAGCGGCCCCATGGATTTGTGGAACACGACCCGCTTGGGTTCTTTGTAGCGCGAAGCCGATTCACCATAGCCCACGGCCAGGTCCTGCAACTGGCATTCGCCGCCCTGGTCGCAGACCGGGCAGTCCAGCGGGTGATTGATCAGCAGGAATTCCATGACCGCGCGCTGGGCCTCGATGGCCTTGGGCGAACGGGTGTGCACCACCATGCCGTTGGTGACCGGCGTGGCACAGGCCGGCAACGCCTTGGGCGCCTTTTCGACCTCGACCAGGCACATGCGGCAATTGGCTGCGATGCTGAGTTTTTTGTGATAGCAGAAATGGGGGATGTACAGGCCCGCCTCGTGGGCAGCCTGGATGACCATGCTGCCTTCTGCGGCTTCGACCTTCAGCCCGTCGATGGTGAGTTCTACCATGGCGTGTCCTGACCCTACAGATACTTGGCGACCACGCAGGCCTTGTGGTCCACGTGGTGCACGAATTCGTCGCGGAAATGCTTGATGAAGCTGCGCACGGGCATGGCGGCCGCGTCGGCCAGGGCACAGATCGTGCGCCCCATCATGTTGTGCGCCACGGAATCCAGGGTTTCGATGTCTTCCATCGTGCCCTGGCCGTTTTCCAGGCGGTACATCATGCGATACAGCCAGCCGGTGCCCTCGCGGCAGGGCGTGCACTGGCCGCAGGATTCCTCGAAGTAGAAATACGACAGGCGCATGAGCGATTTCACCATGCAGCGGGTCTCGTCCATGACGATGACCGCGCCCGAACCCAGCATGGAGCCGGCCTTGGCGATGGAGTCATAGTCCATATTGGTCTGCATCATGATGTCGGCCGGCAGCACCGGGGCCGAAGAACCCCCGGGAATCACGGCTTTGAGCTTGCGCCCGCCGCGCACCCCGCCCGCCAGTTCGAGCAGCGTGGCAAACGGCGTGCCCAGGGGGATTTCGTAGTTGCCGGGTCGTTCGACGTCGCCGGAAACCGAGAAGATCTTGGTGCCGCCGGCTTTTTCGACCCCCAGGTCCGCGTAGGCCTGGGCGCCTGCGCGGATCACCCAGGGCACGGCGGCAAAGGTTTCCGTGTTGTTGATCGTGGTCGGCTTACCGTACAGGCCGAAACTGGCCGGGAACGGCGGCTTGAAGCGCGGCTGGCCCTTTTTGCCTTCCAGGGATTCCAGCAGCGCGGTTTCTTCGCCGCAGATATAGGCGCCAAAGCCGTGGTGCGAATGCAGCTGGAAGCTGAACCCCGAACCCAGGATATTGTCGCCCAGGAAACCGGCCTCGCGGGCTTCGGCAAGGGCCTGTTCGAAACGCTGGTGGACCTGGAAGATTTCGCCGTGGATGTAGTTGTAGCCCACCGACGCGCCCATCGCGAAACCGCCGATGATCATGCCTTCGATCACGGCGTGCGGGTTGTAGCGCAGGATGTCGCGGTCCTTGAAGGTGCCCGGTTCGCCTTCGTCGGAATTGCAGACGACGTATTTCTGGCCGGGCATGTTGCGCGGCATGAAGGACCATTTCAGGCCCGTCGGGAAACCGGCGCCGCCCCGGCCACGCAGGTTCGATGCCTTGAGTTCGGCGATCACGTCGTCGGGCGTCATGCCCGACAGGACTTTTTTCAGGGCCTCGTAGCCGCCGCGCGCCATGTAGTCGCGAATGCCCCAGTTGTGCCCGTCCAGATCGGCCAGGATCTGCGGCTGGATGTGGCGGCCATGGAAAATCATGCTGCGGGCGGGATCGCCGCCCAGGTCGGGCGCGAGTGCGTCCGTGGCAAATTTCTGCAATACGTCCAGAGCGCTCATGCGGATTCCTTCAGTTCACCGATCAGGGCGTCGATTTTTTCCGGCTGCATGCGGCAGCACATGTACGTGCCGTTGGCCAGCATCACGGGCGCATCGCCACAGGCCCCCATGCATTCGCCCTCGACCAGGGTGAACAGGCCGTCCGGGGTGGTTTCGTGAAAATCGATGCCCAGCGTGCGCTTGAGGTGTTCGGCCGCCTGGGTGCCGCCCTGGAGCGCACAGGGCAGGTTGGTGCAGATGGACAGCGTGTAGCGGCCCACCGGCTTGGTGTTGTACATGTTGTAGAAAGTGGCGACTTCCTGGACGGCGACCGGCGGCATGCCCAGGTAGGCGGCCACGTCGCGGATCACGTCCGGCGACACCCAGCCCTGTTCGCCCTGGGCGATCGTCAGCGCCGCCATCACGGCGGACTGTTTCTGGTCCGCCGGGTATTTGGCGATTTCCCGGTCGATTTCCCGGTAGGCTTGTTCGGAAAGCAGCATAATCAGATTCCCTGTGATGTCCGCACGGCTAGCGATCGATCTCGCCGAAGACGATGTCCTGGGTCCCGATGATGGTGACCACATCGGAAATCATGTGGCCCTTGGACATTTCTTCCAGTGAGTGCAGGTGGGCGAAGCCCGGCGCGCGGATTTTCATGCGATAGGGCTTGTTGGCCCCATCGGAGACCAGATAGATGCCGAATTCGCCCTTGGGGTGTTCGACCGCCGCGTAGGTCTCGCCTTCGGGGACGTGCATGCCCTCGGTGAACAGCTTGAAGTGGTGGATCAGGTCTTCCATGCCGGTCTTCATGCGTTCGCGCTTGGGCGGGGCGACCTTGTGGTTGCCGGTGATGACTGGGCCGGGGTTGTTGCGCAGCCATTCGACGCACTGGCGGATGATGCGATTGGATTCGCGCAATTCCGCGATGCGGCACAGGTAGCGGTCGTAGCAGTCGCCGTTCTTGCCCACGGGGATGTCGAATTCCAGGCGGTCGTAGACTTCGTAGGGCTGGTGCTTGCGCAGGTCCCATTCGATGCCGGAACCGCGCAGCATGGGGCCGGTGAACCCCAGCGCTAGCGCGCGTTCGGGCGACACCACGCCGACGTCCACCAGGCGCTGTTTCCAGATGCGGTTATCGGTCAGCAGGACCTCGTATTCGTCCACACAGGTCGGAAAACGGTTGGTGAAGTCCTCGATGAAGTCCAGCAGCGAACCCGAACGCGCTTCGTTCATGGCGCGCAGTTCTTTGGCGGACCGGTATTTGGAGCCCTGGTACTGCGGCATGGTGTCGGGCAGGTCGCGGTACACCCCGCCCGGGCGGTAGTAGGCCGCATGCATGCGCGCGCCCGAGACCGCCTCGTAGCAGTCCATCAGGTCTTCGCGTTCGCGGAAGGCGTACAGGAACACCGCCATGGCGCCCACGTCCAGCGCGTGCGAACCCAGCGACATCAGGTGGTTCAGGATGCGCGTGATTTCATCGAACATGACGCGGATGTACTGCGCGCGCAGCGGGATTTCGATGCCCAGCAGCTTTTCGACGGCCATGCAGTAGGCATGCTCATTGGACATCATGGACACGTAGTCCAGGCGGTCCATGTAGGGCAGCGTCTGCAGGAACGTGCGGTTTTCCGCCAGTTTTTCGGTGGCGCGATGCAGCAGGCCGATATGCGGGTCGGCGCGCTGGACGACTTCGCCGTCCAGTTCGAGCACCAGGCGCAACACCCCGTGCGCGGCCGGGTGCTGGGGGCCGAAGTTCAGGTTGTAGTTCTGGATTTCTGCCATGTCAGTACCGTTCAATGCCGTAGTGGTCTTGGCGCACGACGCGCGGCGTGATTTCGCGCGGCTCGATCGAGACGGGCTGGTAGACGACGCGCTTTTGTTCGGGGTCGTAGCGCATTTCCACGTGCCCGGAAATCGGGAAGTCCTTGCGGAAGGGGTGGCCGATGAAGCCATAGTCCGTCAGGATGCGGCGCAGGTCGGGGTGGCCTTCGAAGACGATGCCGTACAGGTCGAAGGCCTCGCGTTCGTACCAGTTGACCACCGGCCAGATGTCCACCAGCGAGGCGATCATCGGGAACGCGTCATCCGGCGTGTAGGCCCGGACCCGCAGGCGCCAGTTGTGCGTCACCGACAGCAGGTGGATCACCACGGCAAAGCGCTGGGGATGCGCATCGCCGGCGTCGTAGGTGGGGGCTTTCCAGGCGGAATAATCGACCCCGCACAGATCGATGCAGGTCTCGAAACGCAGGCTGGCGTGGTCGCGCAGCACGCGGCAGGTTTCCACCCAGGCGTCGGCAGGCACCCGCAGGGTGAGTTCGCCGCGATCTTCGGTCAGGTCGGCCGAGGCCCCCAGGACCGCGCGCAGGTTCGTGTCTAAAGTCTGTAGCCGTGTCATAGCGTGTGTTTCAGCGGTTGGACGGCGCCTAGCGGGCGATGGTGTTGGTCAGGCGGATCTTGTTCTGCATCTGCAGCAGGCCGTAGACCAGGGCTTCGGCCGTGGGCGGGCAGCCCGGCACGTAGACGTCCACCGGCACGATGCGGTCACAGCCACGCACCACGGAATAGGAATAGTGGTAATAGCCGCCGCCGTTGGCACAGGACCCCATGGACACCACCCAGCGGGGTTCGGGCATCTGGTCGTAGACCTTGCGCAGGGCCGGGGCCATCTTGTTGCACAGCGTGCCGGCCACGATCATCAGGTCGGACTGGCGCGGGCTGGGACGGAAAATGATGCCGAACTGGTCCAGGTCGTAGCGCGCCGCGCCGGCGTGCATCATTTCGACCGCACAACAGGCCAGGCCAAACGTCATGGGCCACAGCGAACCCGTCTTGGCCCAGTTGAGGAACTTGTCCGCGCTGGTGGTGATGAAGCCTTTGTCCATGACACCTTCGATAGCCATGATGAACCCCCTTTATTCCCAGTCCAGCGCGCCGCGCCGCCATTCGTAGATGAAGCCGACCGTCAGCACGCCCAGGAAGATGGCGACCGTCCAGAAACCGACCATGCCCACCACGCCATTGGCCATGGCCCAGGGGAACAGGAAGGCGATTTCCAGGTCGAACATGATGAACAGGATGGCCACCAGGTAGTAGCGCACGTCGAACTGCATGCGCGAATCACCGAAGGCCTCGAACCCGCATTCGTAGGGTGAGAGCTTTTCGGGATCCGGCACGTTGCGGCCCAGCAGGCGGCCCGCGCCCAGCAGGGCCGCGCCGATCAGCGTGGCGACGATGATGAAAAGCAGCACGGGAAAATACTGTGCCAGATTCATGAGTGGCCCCTGTCAAAGAAGATCAAACTATGGGATTGTAGCATTTCGACAAGCCCGATTGCCGGGAAAACCCGGGGTGGAAACATA
>NZ_JAVERO010000113.1:0-6983 GCF_034007085.1 Castellaniella sp.
CGAAAGTTAGGGTTTGCTTTTCCATGATTAGCTCCTGTGTATTGATTGAGCCATAATCATACATGTAACATATTTGTCAAGAACTATTTAGATAAACTTATTGTCCATTTTAACGTGCAACGGTCTTCATAATGAAATACACCCACAATCCTGGAAAACGATGTCAATTTTTCAAGCACTTACGTGTAGGAAAGATTAGTCATTAATCCCCTACTTATCACATGATGACAAAAGCAATCTGTTTGGAAGGATGGGGTGGGCATGGTTACAAAAATACTTGAGCGATTGGACTAATGCTATCTTGCTTTTTGCTTAAAAATTCGATACCTCTCATTAACATGTTATTGCATCACAAAAATTTGAAATTTTAATGAGCGAAAGGCAAGTATGTGATTTGATTATCATCATATTACTGTGATACGCTTTTCGCGTTCAAGAGCAACGCATCCACCAATCTCTTTTCATCGCCGTCTTGGCGAATCGTGCTTTCGTAGTTAGCGTCTTGCTCCACCAGCCTTGTCCCGCAAGATATGGATCTGCGCCAGTTTCTCCACCCGGCGTCCTGGGTCGCTTTGGGCCAGCCAGTTTTGAAACATAGTGAAGCTCTCCTCCCCTGCACTGAAGACCAGATCCTCGGCATTGCGGTTGCTACGGAAGTTTTCCCAGCCAGCGATGGGGTCTTTGCTAAAGACAAAGTACAGGGTTTCAATAGTGATCTCCCTGTCAGGATCGCAGATTGCCACCGCATCTTGAATCCAGGCCTGCCCTGCCGCAATCCGGTTGTTACTCCGGTTTTGGGTGGGGAAAAACAGCGTAACGCTATTGTCCGCCAGAAAATCAAAGCCATACAGATATCCGTCGCTATTTGTTCTGATCTGGATTTGGAAAGTCTCACCGTGATTGAGCAGAGTTTCGCTGAGTTCCACTCCCAAGGCCATGGAGGGATTGTAAACCTTCTGCTGGGGTAGAATGTGCGCACGGTAGTGGATGCGGTATCTCAGCTTTTGGGCTTCAAAGCTGGGCTCTTTGCGGAGGAATTCTTCCTTCACAAAGCGTCCTGCCGATGAAGACAACATGAAGATGCCCTGCGCCACGCTTTCATCGAAGCTGTCGTTACGCTCCATATACATATTGGTGATCAGGCTGGTAAGGGTGATATCAGCGGGCAGCGCTCTGTCCAGAGCCAGTTCCCGCACAAAGTTCCGGGTCAGATTCTCAGCTTCTTTGAGGCTCACAGTCTCGTTGAACACCATGCAAGTATCGATCTCCACCACCACCAGATCACCCTGTTTCGGGGCTGGAGTATGTTTAACTGTGGGCTTGCCCATAGCTTGCGGCGGAACAAAGCTGCTTGAGCCCTTTCCGCTTGATTTGCCATCCAATTCGTCAAAGACTTGCTGCGACCTCTGTTTACTTTCTCTACTCTCAAGGCCATCAGATGCAGCCTGAGATTGGTTTGCCGTACACGCTCCCAGCAGGATCAGGCTTCCTGCAATCAGAACAGCAATAGATTTCACCATTGGACAATCCCCCTGGCAGGATTAGCACTCTGCAATTGCGGCTCCTGCTCCCGGCCCAATCGCCGGGCCTGGGAATTTACATGATCGCTCACATAGCTATGCAGTTCCTGCTGGGTAATGCTCTTATCCTGATTGGCATCGGCCTCACCTTTCAGACCCTTCATCAGAAAGTAGGAAAAGAGGCCATGCTGCATGTCCGACCAGGCACTGGAGATTTGGCTGCCACTGGAGGCTGAGAATACTGCCAGATGCGGCGCACTGGGCTCTGGAGCGGAAGAGAGGAATACCGGCCGGGCATCGGCCAGGATGATTTCATTGTCCCGGTTTGCTCCGCTGAAACAGCTATCCAGAAACATGGTGATACTCTTAGCTTGAATCGCACCCAGATTTTGGTAGATCTGCTCCAGCTCATAGGCCGTGTTTTGAGCATAGTTTGGATTTCCATCAAAGGGCAGCAGATAGGCCTGTTTGCCATCCGGCGAGGGCACCCCATGCCCACTAAAATAGATAAAGATCTCACTGTCTTTGTCCCTGGCATTCTTGCTGAGCCATCCCTTGGGATCAAAGATGGTCTTAAACTCACCCAGGCTGGCTTCCTCATTGGTCTTGATATAAAGATTGGCGGCTGGTATGCCCAATACATTGGTGAAATAATCCCGCATGGTCTCGGCATCCCGTTTAGCAAAGCGCACCGGGGGAACATTGCGATATGTTTCGATGCCAAAGATCACACCCCAGCGCTTGCTCCTGGTCTTGCCGCGTTGGGGAATATCCTGTTCGATGTCGATATTCAGAGCCGGTACCTTGCGAGTGGCAAGCTTGGTGTCTTTACCGCTTATTACCAATTGGTCGGCAGTCCGCTCCACCTGGTTAAAAGCCAGATTGAGCGGCAAATCTGCTTTGGAAAACCGGCCGCGGCTTTCCTTCAGATCCAGCCTCAGGTCCAACCTGGAGGTAGTTTTATTGGTCAGGATACTAAAGTTCACATCCTGATATTCTCCCGGATCCATATCACCCAGAGCGAAGCTACTGGTGGCATCACCGGTAAAGAATACGCCTTCCCCTAAATTAAGCTCTGCCACCACAGCTCTGGCCCTACCCTGACCCAGG
This sequence comes from Castellaniella sp., assembly GCF_034007085.1. Lineage (GTDB taxonomy): Bacteria > Pseudomonadota > Gammaproteobacteria > Burkholderiales > Burkholderiaceae_B > Castellaniella. Next base: position 2,631 of record NZ_JAVERO010000113.1, read on the forward strand.
TTGTGCACTCTCACTGTTACTTCCACTGGTTCACCAGGTTCGATCTTGTTGTTGCCACTAAAGTCATCGATGCCGATATCGGCAATGTAGAGTTCCGGAGCCTGTAAAGCCAAAGTATCAAAGAGCAACACTTTATCATCCGGAGGAAAGCCATTTTGTTCCGTGAATTTGATGTTCAGCGTAGCTTGCCCATCGCTGGTATCCATCCCGGCCACCAACTGTAAGGTTTTACTCAAGCTTTGCCCGGCTTTGATCTCGCCAAAATAGAGATTTCGGGCAAAACTCACCCCTGGGGCATCAAGCAGCTCAAAGCTTGCTTCCACCATATTGCCGCTGCCTTTGCCCCGGTTCATAATCGTGATCGTTATCTGAGCTGTCTCTTCTGCATCCAGGCGCTGATTGCCGCTGGGTTCTCTGAAGCTGACCGTGGCACTGAGATCGGGAGGGATTAAAGCCAATACGGGGCTCGCTTGGTCAAGCGCTGGGGCTTTGTCTGTGGAGGCAAAGCTGCCACCCGGGCCCACCAGTACTGCTTCCAGATAGTCCCATTCCAGGTTTTGATTCAGTTGTCTGGTAACTTTCAGCTCATAGCTGCTGAAATTATCCTTCACTTCAGGTCCCTTACTTATTGGGACCGTGATCTGGAAGCTATGTTCCGGAATCGATACGGGAAAACGCTGATTTTCAGCGTTGTATTTGCCCAAGCGGCCTTGCCGGGTTAGCACTTCCCGGCTGCTATCCAATAGCTGATTAAATCTCTGCCTCAGTTTGGCAAGATAAGCTTCATGCAAGGCCTGGGCATCAGCTATCTTCTGGGCGTATTCCCTCTGAATCGCTGCCTTGTTTGCCTCTGCGTCTTTTTTTCGCTGCTCAAACATGGCGTTGGTCTCAAATTCGCCTTTTACCGGATTTTGAATCTGCTTTAGTTTTTGATTCCGCTCTGCTTCCAAAGCCGTGGCAGAAAATGGCGTATCCAGCCAAGTCCGGAGTGCTTTGGCTTCGTCTATAACACTGCCAATCAGCGAGCCGTAGATTAAAAGCACTAAAATCATACATGTTTGCTTGTTCATAATTCTCCTCCCCTAAAAATCAATCCTTGGCATTGCCAGAAAGGCCGTTTTCTCGGAAACATCGTCTGCTGTTTGAAGTCCAAGCCGGCTTTGAGATTGGCGAAAACTGCGTGGCTTCTCTTGCCGGCTTGAACTCCAAACTCGAGAAAAGTGCTAAGCGCGTTGTCATCAAAACTCTTCTTGATCGGGTCGTATTCAAGCGTGAAGATTCTGATCATGATGCATAGCTCCTGGGTGCTGATCTTCTTTTCTTTCCGAAAGAAAAGAAGCAAAAGAAAACCTGTTTCCCGTGGATGACGCATAGCCACCTACGCTCCCTTGCTTCGCTGGGGGGAGCTACGGTGGCTATGCTTAACTGAGTGCTCATTTTTAACATTTCCTTAAGGTAAAAAGGTAAGAAACCTAAAATTTAAGGGACTGCCCTGCAGAGCCGGAAGCCGAAATTGAAGTAGCTGAAGTGCGGGGAGTAGTAGTACCGATCCGCAACCCGGCAGAAGTAGGCACTATCGTCCCAGTAACCACCCCGTAGCACACGGAACGACCCGCTCGCAGGACCGGTCGGATTGCTGCTGGGACTGCTGCTGTAATAGCTGCTGCCATACCAATCCCAACACCATTCCCAAACATTACCACTCATATCATAAAGCCCTAATCCGTTTGGAGCTTTTGTGCCAAAGGGTTTACTGCCATAGGGTGAGTTATTTCCATCATACCAAGCCACGGTATTGATATCATCAGAACCGCTATAGAGATAATCTGGTGTATTCGTGGCTCCCCTGGCTGCATATTCCCATTCCGCCTCAGTGGGCAAACGGTAACCATTGGCGTTCCAGTTACAGATTGCCGCGTCCCAAGTTGCGTTGTTACTTGAGGTCGGGACGTTCCCCCAGATGGCAGGATCGGTAGAGCCAGAGATACTATACACCGGCGTAAGCCCCTCTGCCATACTGCGCAAGTTGCAATACTTCAATATAGCATACCAGGAGACATAGTAAGCAGGATAATTATCCCCAAGACCATAGTTACTGGTCCAGCTTGAACTGGGTTGCATATACTGGGCATACTCCGCTTGCGTCACTTCATAGGTTCCCATGTAAAAGGAATTCAAGGTCACGCTGTGGTTAGGAAGTTCATCGCTATTACCACTACCCGTTGTTCTGCCCATAGTGAAAGTGCCGCCTTCAACTAATACCCATGGAATTTTTTTGGCGTCAAACCGGAATTGCCAGTTTCCAATGTCAGCGCCTTCCAGCGTGGGATTCCAGAACAACTGCAGGTCTTTGCCGGGAGCTACACCGGACTGCAAGCCAGGGCCTTCGACAAATCTGGGCTCGACCATCTCCCTGTTGCCCAGATAGGGAACCAGCTTGAGCAGATATAGATCATTGCCTTTGCCTTCCAGATCGAAAGTAATGGTGTAATAGCCGCAATCGGGTTCCAGGCTTGATCTTACATTAGTAACCTTTTGGGCAGATAAAGCACTGCTGAGCATGCATACAAACAGGCTGATCAAAAGCATTCTTCGCATAGCTTACCTCTTTCTTAGCTTCAAGTATACTCTTATGATACTGAAGATCTTGTCAACTAATTTATGTTCAGGCCTTCACATCCCCCCCATTTTGAGACTGTTTGAAAAGAGTCACTGATAATTGCAAATTCGCTCACCGAAAATTGCAAATGCCAAAACATATACATATCCAAGAATCCAATTGCTTCCGTACATAATCCGTATTGGTATATTGCATATATCATTACGGGTATTTTCTCTTGATTCTGGAGCTGATTAAGAAGTGACACCGGAAATGTCAAATCGTGACACCCACTTGACAAACCAGCGGAAACAACCTCAGTTTGTGACACTCTTTTGTCAAATCATCGGAATCCAGAGCCAGTCAGTGACCTTATCCCCAAAATTTACACCAGCAGCAAAGTGACACATGATAGTGCGATGAAAGCACTATAGATAGAGATTATCTATTGTCTGGCGGTTACCATTAGCTCATAACTCGAACTTATAACGTTTAATGCTGAACCTATTCAACTAAGGTATAGCATACTGTAAACAAATTTGATCCCCCCTTCCAAGCAGTTTGATTGCAGCTACTCAATCTCTATTTCCAGCTTTATCACGGCCAGAGCATCATCGGTATCTTCAGCCCCACTTTTCAGCAAATAGTATTCTACGGTATGCTGCTGGTCTTTTAGGGCTTCACTGGACAGCTCGTCCGTGTAGGGGGATTCCATGTTTGTAGAGGCATAAAACCCTGTATCAATGCCATCAAATCTTGTTATTATCCAGCCACCGGTTGCATTCACCATATCGGCATCAAAGCTGATCTGGACCTTCAGTCCTTCGCCTTTTTTGAGCTTGATTTTGTTTGTAGTGGGGCTGAGCAGTTCAAATTTGTAATCTACCACAAAGTCATCATCTTTCATTTTAAAACGGAGTATATCAGTATCCGTGATAGGGGAATATTCCACATATTTGATAGCGCCGCTTTCATCCGTTTTTACCATATAGCCGAGAGTATCATCAAATCTTGTATCCCGCAAAAAGATCCAGATGCCATCTTGCTGGTAATATTCTTTTTCAAATCTAAAGGAATCATCCACCGGATTTAGATAATCCATCAGATTCTGGAAAGCCCCGGCATCTTCCTCGTTAGCGATTGTCATTACCGACAGGATGCTATCGGTAAAAAGCTCCGACTTTATAAGCTCTTCTTCGTTTTGAAATACTTCATATATCCCGTCATTACTCAAGAGCATAAAGCTATAATGGGTGGTGCCTTCTACGCCGTCAGAATAGATTTCGGTGGTTTCAAGCTTGCAGTGATAGACATCTGCCAGGGATTGGGAAGTATCTATGGGTAAATCCAATCTATCATGGCTAAAAGAGTAATCTGCTTTTTGGAAAAGATAATTGCGAGACCAGAGGCTATCCTCCTCGCTCACGGTATTCCTAATCTGATCAAAGTCCTCTTTTTTCCCTGCCGCCAGAAAACTTTCCGGCACTTCTTTTTTGAGATCGGAATGATGGGTTATGGATACAATTCTGGCTTTCTTATCGGTTACAATCTCGTAGGCGGTAGTGTCATCAAAAAACTTATCTCTTACAAAATACCAGGTCTGGTCTTCCTTGAAATAGCCTAAAGCTTTGTAATTGTCAATCAAGCACAAGAGGGTCTGCAGGGCGATGGCATCATCTTCAGTCTTGAGCTTGAACTTGCTATCTTTCAGCAGTTCTATGAATTGGGGGGAGACCAGCATCATAATATTGGAT
>NZ_JAVERO010000114.1:0-6982 GCF_034007085.1 Castellaniella sp.
GGATCGCCAGCAGGCATTCGGCTGGACCCAGGAAGACTTCAAGTTCATTCTGGAACCGATGGCGAAAAATGGCGAAGAAGCCATCGGCTCGATGGGCAACGACGCGCCGCTGACCGTGCTGTCGGATCGGCCCAAGCCTTTCTACAACTATTTCCGCCAGATGTTCGCCCAGGTGACCAACCCGCCGATCGATCCGATCCGCGAGCAGATGGTCATGTCGCTGGTGTCCTTCATCGGCCCCAAGCCCAACCTGCTGGACATCAACAACGTCAATCCGCCGCTGCGCCTGGAAATCAGCCAGCCGGTGCTCGATCGGGCCGCCATGGCGCAGCTGCGCCACATCAGCCGCCAGACCAATGATAAATTCCGCTGCTGCGAACTGGACATCACCTATCCGGTGGCCTGGGGGCGCGAAGGCATCGAGGCCTGCCTGGCTTCGCTGTGCGCCACGGCAGCCGATGCCGTGCTCAGCGGCGACAATATCCTGCTGATCAGCGACCGCCGCGTGGATGCGGAGCATGTCGCAATCCCCGCACTGCTGGCGACCTCGGCCATTCACCAGCACCTGATCCGCGCGGGCCTGCGCACCCGCACCGGCCTGATCGTGGAGACCGGGTCGGCGCGCGAGACGCACCATTTCGCCCTGCTGGGCGGCTACGGCGCCGAGGCGGTGCATCCCTGGCTGGCGCTGGAAACCCTGGCGACGTTCGCCGATGCCGACAAGGCCACGGAAAACTACATCAAGGCCATCGGCAAGGGGCTGAAAAAGGTCATGTCCAAGATGGGCATCTCGACCTACATGTCCTATACCGGCGCGCAGATCTTCGAAGCCGTGGGGCTGCACGAGAGTCTGGTGGAAAAATATTTCACCGGCACGCCCAGCAACGTCTCGGGCATCGACATCTTCCAGGTGGCCGAAGAGGCCCTGCGCACCCATCAGGCGGCGTTCAGCGCCGATCCGGTGCTGGCCCATGCGCTGGAAGACGGCGGTGAATACGCGTTCCGCATCCGGGGCGAACAGCACCTGTGGACGCCGGATTCGATCGCCAAGCTGCAGCACGCCACGCGCGCCAACAGCTATTCGACCTTCAAGGAATACGCCCAGCTCATCAACGACCAGTCGCGCCGCCACATGACGCTGCGCGGGCTGTTCGAATTCCGCGTCGATCCGGCGCGCGCCATTCCCCTGTCGGAAGTCGAGCCCGCCAAGGAAATCGTCAAGCGCTTTGCCACCGGCGCCATGTCGCTGGGTTCGATCTCCACCGAAGCGCATGCCACCCTGGCGGTGGCCATGAATCGCATCGGCGGCAAGTCGAACACGGGCGAAGGCGGCGAGGATGCGCTGCGCTACCGCGCCGAAATGCGCACGGGCAAACCCACCGTGCGCAAGGGCGACAGCCTGGCGTCGGTGCTGGGCCAGGATCGGGTCGAGGCCGACATCCCGCTGGCGGCGGGCGATTCGCTGCGTTCGCGCATCAAGCAGGTGGCCTCGGGGCGGTTCGGCGTCACGGCCGAATACCTGTGCAGCGCCGATCAGATCCAGATCAAGATGGCCCAGGGCGCCAAACCCGGCGAAGGCGGCCAGCTGCCGGGCCACAAGGTCACGGACTACATCGCGCAGCTGCGCTATTCGGTGCCGGGCGTGGGCCTGATTTCACCGCCGCCGCATCATGACATCTATTCGATCGAGGATCTGGCGCAGCTGATCCATGACCTGAAAAACGTCAACGAACGCGCTTCGATCTCGGTCAAGCTGGTGGCCGAGGTGGGCGTGGGCACGGTGGCCACCGGCGTGGCCAAGGCCAAGGCCGACCATGTGGTCATCGCCGGCCACGATGGCGGTACCGGCGCCTCGCCCGTGTCCTCGATCAAGCACGCGGGCATCCCCTGGGAACTGGGCCTGGCCGAGACGCAGCAGACCCTGGTGCTGAACCGTCTGCGCAGCCGCATCCGCGTGCAGGCCGACGGCCAGATGAAGACCGGCCGCGACGTGGCCATCGCCGCCATGCTGGGCGCCGACGAGGTCGGTTTCGCCACGGCGCCGCTGGTCGTCGAGGGCTGCATCATGATGCGCAAGTGCCACCTGAACACCTGCCCCACCGGGGTCGCCACCCAGGACCCGGTGCTGCGCAAGAAATTCAGCGGCCGGCCGGAACATGTCGTCAATTATTTCTTTTTCGTGGCCGAGGAAGTGCGCGAAATCATGGCGCAACTGGGCATCCGCACCTTTGACGAACTGATCGGCCGCACCGACCTGCTCGACATGCGCAAGGGTATCGAGCACTGGAAGGCGCGTGGGCTGGACTTCAGCCGCATCTTTCACCAGGTGCCCACCGAGGACCCGGTGCATCATACCGACGTGCAGGACCACGGCCTGTCGCACGCGCTGGATCACCAGCTGATCGAACGCAGCAAGTCGGCGCTGGAACGCGGCGAAAAAGTCTCTTTCATCACCCCGGTGCGCAACCGCAACCGCACCATCGGCGCCATGCTGTCCGGCGAGGTGGCGCGGCGCTACGGTCACGAGGGCCTGCCCGATGACACCATCCACATCCAGTGCAACGGCGCGGCGGGGCAAAGTTTCGGTGCCTTCCTGGCCCATGGCGTGACGCTGGACCTGGTGGGCGAAGGCAACGACTACGTCGGCAAGGGCCTGTCGGGCGGCCGTCTGATCCTGCGTTCGCCCAATGATTTCCGCGGCTTCGGACCGGACCACATCATCGCCGGCAACACCGTGCTGTATGGCGCCACGGGTGGCGAGGCCTATTTCAACGGCGTGGCCGGCGAACGGTTCGCGGTGCGCAATTCAGGTGCGGCTGCGGTGGTCGAAGGCACGGGCGACCATGGCTGCGAATACATGACGGGCGGGACCGTGGTGGTGCTGGGCGAGACGGGCCGCAATTTCGCGGCCGGCATGTCCGGCGGCATTGCCTATGTCTGGGATCCGGAACAGGTCTTCGCGCGCCGCTGCAACACCGGCATGGTGCGCCTGGATCCGATGGAAACCGACGAGGCCCAGCGCCAGGCCGGCGGGCCGCAGTTCTGGCACAGCCTGGAGCGTAATGGCCCGCGCGAGACCGACGAGACCATCGTGCGGCGCCTGGTGGAAAACCATTTCCGCTTGACGGGCAGTTTCCGCGCCCGGGCAATCCTGGAGGACTGGAACCAGGCGCGCCGCGCTTTCGTCAAGGTCACGCCGATCGAATATCACCGCGCCCTGGGTGAACTGTGGCAAGTGGCCCAGGCTCAGATCCAGGCCCAGACCCAGGCCGCTTGAAGGAACACCACATCATGGGAAAAATCACTGGTTTCATGGAATTCGCGCGGGTCAAGCCGGCCTGCGAGGCACCCGAATCCCGGCTGCGCCACTGGCAGGAATTCGTCTCGCCGCTGACCGATGAGCAGGCTCGCATCCAGGGCGCGCGCTGCATGGACTGCGGGGTGCCGTTCTGCACGCATGGCTGTCCGGTCAACAACATCATTCCGGACTGGAATGACCTGGTCTATCGCCAGGACTGGAAGCGCGCGCTGGATGTGCTGCTGTCGACCAACAATTTTCCGGAATTCACCGGGCGCATCTGCCCGGCCCCCTGCGAGGCGGCCTGCACCTTGAACCTGAACGACACGGCAGTCGGCATCAAGTCGATCGAACACACGATCATCGAGCGCGGCTGGCAGGAAGGCTGGGTGGTGCCGCAGCCGCCCGTGCGCAAGACGGGCAAGCGGGTCGCCATCGTGGGTTCGGGGCCGGCCGGTCTGGCCTGTGCGCAGCAGCTGGCGCGGGCCGGGCACAGTGTGTCGGTCTACGAGAAAAGCAACCGCATCGGTGGCCTGCTGCGCTACGGGATTCCGGACTTCAAGCTGGCCAAGTCGCACATCGACCGGCGCCTGGCGCAGATGGAGGCCGAAGGCGTGGAGTTCTTTCCCTCGACCTATGTGGGCCAGGCCGCGCACGCGGAGGACGGCCTGACGGTGGTGACGCCCGACGAATTGCTGGCGCAGTACGACGCGGTGGTGCTGGCGGGCGGGTCCGAACAGCCGCGCGACCTGCCGGTGCCGGGCCGCGAGTTGCGCGGGGTGCATTTCGCCATGGATTTTCTGCGCCAGCAGAACAAGGTGAATCACGGCGACCGCATCGCCAAGCCGATCAGCGCCAAGGGCAAGCATGTGGTGGTGATCGGTGGCGGCGACACGGGGTCCGATTGCGTGGGGACCAGCAACCGCCAGGGGGCGGCATCGGTGACGCAGTTCGAATTGATGTTCCGTCCGCCGGAAGCCGAAGACAAGCTGCTGACCTGGCCGTATTGGCCGATCCGGCTGCGCACGTCATCATCCCACGAGGAAGGCTGTCAACGCGACTGGGCGGTGGGCACGCAGGCCTTCGAGGGCAAGGGCGGCAAGGTCGAAAAGCTGGTCGCAACGCGCCTGGAATGGCTCAAGGACAAGGCCACGGGACAGATGAAGATGCGCGAGGTGAAGGATTCCCGGTTCGAGATCCAGGCGGATCTGGTGCTGCTGGCGATGGGCTTCGTGTCGCCGGTGCGCACGGTGCTGGATGCGTTCGGGGTCGAGGTGGACGGCCGCGGGAATGTGCGGGCGAACACGGATGATTACTGCAGTTCCCAGGCCAAGGTGTTTGCCGCCGGGGACATGCGGCGCGGGCAGTCGCTGGTGGTATGGGCGATCCGCGAAGGGCGGCAGTGCGCCCGGTCGGTGGACGAGTACTTGATGGGGGCTTCGGTGTTGCCGCGTTGATTGGTTTGAGTGCATAAACCGCCGGAGCGAGGCGGTCCGCCTCTGCCGGAGGGCGTGGCGGTCCTCCCGCTGGTCGGACTGCCCGGATCTGCCTCGTCCGTCAGGGCGGCGGGCGAACTCGTCGCGCTGCGCGCGCCTCAGACACGCCCGCCGACTGCCCCCTGACTCCCTTCGTCAGCATCCGGCACCCCGCAACACCGGCGCCGGCGAACCACCTCACTCCGGCTCCGTCTGGCTGGAACTGCGGCATGGTTGGGCTTGCCTGGGCTCGACAAAGAGGGTTCCGTTTTCGCACACGGGGCCCTGTTTGCATCTGCCTGCCATGCTGCTTACTGATCCAGCGTCGCCCCGCCGTCCACGCGCAGGTCGTGCAGGGTGATGTGGCTGGCCTGGTCGGACAGCAGGAACAGGACGGCCTGGGCGATTTCGTCGGGGGTGGCGATCTTGGCCAGGGGGATGCCCAGGCGCCAGCGGGCGGGGTCGCCGGCGATGACGGTGTCGCGTGAACTGCCCAGGGCCCACAGGGCTTGCTGCATGGCGGTGTCGGTGGAACCGGGCGAGACGATGTTGACGCGGATGCCGTGCGGGGCCAGTTCCAGGCCCAGGCAGCGGGCAAACTGGGTAGCGGCGGCTTTCGAGGCGGCATAGGCAGCCATGCCGGTGCGCGGCGTCGTGGCGGCGTTGGAACTGACGACGGCGATGGCGCCGGTGCGGCGATCGCGCAGGCGGCGGGCGACGGCGCGGCAGACGTGGAAGACACCGGTGGCGTTGACGTCAAAGCAGCGCGCCCATTGGGCGTCTTCCAGGTCGATGACGGCACCCATTTCCAGGACGCCGGCAACGCTGGCCAGGCCGTGGAGCGGCCCCAGGGCGGCTTCGGCCTGGGCGACGGTCTGTTCGACCTGGGCGGCATCGCGCACGTCCAGGACGGCGGTCCACAGGCGCTCGGACGGGGCGGTGCCGCCAGTGGCGGCATCCGTCGCCTGCGCCCGCAGGCGGTGCAGGCCGGCCGCGTCGAGATCGACGGCGGATACGCAGGCGCCCTGGGCCAGCAACTGGCGAGCGACGGCGGCGCCGATGCCGCTGGCCGCACCGGTGACCAGGACGTGGCGGTCGCGGAAATCGTCCTGGCGCTGCGCGGTCAGGTCCGCGCGGCCTGTGGTGTCCGGCTGGGCGTTCATGATGCGGCAATCCTTTGGGCGGCTGGATCGGCTGGGGCGGTGTCTTGCGCCAGGGCCTCGAACAGTTCGTTCAAGGTCAGGCTGACGCCGCAGCGGCGCGCGATGTGCGTGACGGCCATCAGGTGGTCTTCGAGGCTGAAATCGGCGCAGGCATCGATGACCAGAAAGGGCTGGATGTCCTGCATGAAAGCTTCCAGCGCAGTGGCCAGGCAGCCGATGTGGGCGTAGACCCCGCTGATGATCAGCTGGTCGCGGCCCTGGGTGCGCAGCCGGTCCCGCAGGTCGGACCGCTGGAAGGCGCTGTAGCGCCATTTGGTCAGCACGGTGTCCTCCGGACGCGGGCGCAGGGCCGCGACGATGCGCGCGCCGTCCTGGTGTTCGGGCGCGGTCAGGCCAGGCCCCCAGAAATCGTTCAGCAGCGCCCGGTCGGCTTCGGGCTGCACGGGCGGCTGGGCGGTGTAGTACACGGGGATGCCCAGGGCGCGGCAGCGGTTGCGCAGGTGGACGATGGCGGTGATCAGATCGGGGATCGGCGCCTGTGTTACGGCGTACTTGCCCAGGAAATAATCCTGCATGTCGTGGATCAGCAGGGCGGCGCGGCGGGCGTCGGGGCGCCAGTCCACGCGGTTGCGCACGGACGTGCGGGGCATGGGATAGGACGGCAGGGCGGGGATGGTCATGAGTCAGGGTTCCAGGGGCGTGCGGATCAGTCGGGTGTGGTGCCGTAGGGGCGGGTTCAGGCGATGCCCAGCGCATCCAGGACCGTGCGCAGTTTGTTGCCGGTTTCCCGGTATTCGAGCGCGGGGACCGATCCGGGGACGATGCCCGCGCCGGCGGATAGCGTCAGGCGGTGGCCGCAGCTGCGGGCGCAACGGATGGCGACGGCCCAGGTGCCGTCGCCGGTGGCGTCGCACCAGCCCACGGCGCCGGCGAAATAGCCGCGTTCAAAGGGTTCCAGCGCCGCGATGGCGCGCCGGGCATGCGCGGTGGGCAGGCCGCAGACGGCCGGGGTGGGGTGCAGGGCGATGGCCAGGTCCAGGGCGCTG
>NZ_JAVERO010000209.1:0-2778 GCF_034007085.1 Castellaniella sp.
TGGCGAACGGCTCGAATGAAAGGCAGAACAGGCAGCCGACAATGACACGGCATGCCGACGATGTACTATACGGCCTGCCTCTGGCCGGCAAGCCTCACAATAGCGGGGATAAGGGTGGGCACTTCTACGGTTTGCGGGACACGCCCAAACGGGCCGGATCATCCTAACTAAGCCCCAAAAACCGGGCTTTTCAGGGCTTGCCGCAATGCCAATCGCCGCCATAATGGCCGCCAACATCCCATGACTCTGCCGTAACAGCATGCACATCATCCAGACCGTCGGCTTCTGGCCCGGGCGCGCCCTGGCGGCACCCTCTGCAAGCTCCATCCGATGAATCCCATTACCGACTGGATGAACCGCAACCCCGCTTTGGCGCGGCTGGCGTCCCTGCCCCGGCCTGTACTGCTGGGCCTGGGTGCCGCAATCGTGGCCCTGCTCGCCGTCGCTGCCTTGTGGATGCGCGAACCGGAATACCGCACGCTCTTCTCGAACATCGAAGCCCGTGACGGCGGCGCCATCGTCTCGGTCCTCAACCAGCGCAACATCCCCTACAAATTCGCTGACAACGGCACCACCATCCAGGTGCCTGCCGACCAGGTCTACACGTTGCGCCTGCAACTGGCCGAGCAGGGCCTGCCCCGCGGCGGCAGCATTGGCTTCGAACTGCTCGACGAGCCCAAATTCGGCGCCAGCCAGTTCTCCGAACAAGTCACCTACCAGCGCGCCCTCGAAGGCGAACTTGCCCGCTCCATCGAGGCTCTGCAGCCTGTCAAATCCGCCCGTGTCCATCTGGCCATTCCACGCCAGTCCCTGTTCGTGCGCGAACGCGAAGCGCCGACCGCCTCGGTGCTGCTGACGCTCTACCCTGCCCGCAGCCTCAGTGAATCCCAGGTCTCGGCCATCGCCTGGCTGGTGTCCTCCAGCGTGCCCAAGCTCAACGCCGAATCGGTCTCCATCGTCGACCAGGACGGCCACCTGATGTCCGCACCAGGCGGCGAAGCCGCCATGGACAGCACCCGGCGCAACTTCATCAATGACATCGAACAACGCACGGCCCAGCGCATCCTGACCTTGCTCAACCCGATCGTCGGCGCAGGCAACGTGCGCGCCCAGGTCAATGCGACCGTCGATTTTTCCCAGCGCGAGCAGACTTCCGAGGTCTACCGCCCCAACGAAACACCGGGCACGGCTGCCATCCGCAGCAAGCAGACCAGTGATTCGGCGCAAACCGGCCTGCTGCCCCCTACCGGGGTCCCCGGCGCCCTGTCAAACGAGCCGCCCGCCAATGCCACGGCCCCGATCCAGACCGCTGCGGCGACCCCGCCCGCCCAGGGCGCCGGCGCCCAGGCCAGCGGCCCTGCGGCAATCAACGGCGCGCCTGCCGCCAATGCGGCACGGCCGGCGCCAGGATCCATGCGCAACGACGCCACCATCAACTACGAAGTCGATCGCACCATCAGCCATGTCAAGCATGAACTGGGCACGCTGCAACGCCTGTCCGTGGCTGTCGTGATCAACTACCGCGACAAGGACGGTGAGCCGGCTCCGTTGGAATCGGCCGAAATGGACGACATCAACGCGCTGGTCAAGCAGGCCATGGGCTATTCGGCCGATCGCGGTGACACCCTCAGCGTGGTCAACAGCGCCTTCACCGATGCCGAACCCAAGTTCAAGCCCTGGGAAGACCCTGCCTACCGCAACCTTGCCCTGCAGATCCTCAAGGTGCTCCTGGTCCTGGCCGTCCTGTTCTTCATCTGGCGCTCGGTCGTGCGCCCCATCGTCCAGGGCTTTGCCAACGCTCAGGTCGAACGCGCCAAGAACGAAGCCCACCTGGAGACCATGCGTGAACAACGCCGCCAGGACGAACTGCGCGCCTCGGAAATGAACCGCTACGAGGAAAACCTGGACACCGCCCGCCAATTGGCCCAGCGCGACCCACGCGCCGTCGCCATGGTGCTGCGTTCATGGATGAATCCCAAGAATGCCAAATCCTGACCAAGACCTGGCCCGCTGCGCCATCCTGATGATGTCTCTCGGCGAAGACGCAGCCGCCGAGGTGTTCAAGTACCTGTCCTCACGCGAAGTCCAGCAGATCGGTTCGGCCATGGCCAACCTCAAGCAGGTCACGCGGGCCGATGTCGATCAGGTCCTGGAAGACTTTCGCCGCGAGGCCGATCAGTTCATGGCCGTGACCCTGGGCTCGGACGACTACATCCGCTCGGTCCTGACCAAGGCGCTGGGCACTGACCGCGCCGCCAGTCTGATCGAGGACATCCTGGAAGCCGGCGAAGGTTCGGGTTCGGGCATCGACGCGCTGAACTGGCTGGAGCCGGCCAACGTCGCCGAACTGATCGCCGACGAACATCCGCAGATCATCGCCACCATCCTGGTCCACCTGGAACGCGACCGCGCCTCTGCCATCCTGGCCTTGCTCAACGAACGCATCCGCAATGACGTCATGATGCGCATCGCCACCTTCGGCGGAGTGCAGCCGTCCGCGCTGCACGAACTGACCGAGGTGCTCAACGAGGTTCTGTCCGGCCAAGGGGCCAAGCGCTCCAAGATGGGCGGGGTGCGCACTGCTGCCGAAATCCTGAATTTCATGAACACGGCCGAAGAGGAAGCCGTGGTCAGCAGCCTGCGCGAAATCGATGCCGATCTGGCGCAGCGCATCATCGACGAGATGTTCGTGTTCGACAACCTGATCGACGTCGAGGATGCCGCCATCCAGCTCATCCTGAAGGAAATCGACACCGCCTCGCTGACCATCGCCCTGAA
>NZ_JAVERO010000159.1:0-4104 GCF_034007085.1 Castellaniella sp.
GGGCGCCAGCGAAGAACTCTGCGCGAAGTTCTTCAAGAACATGTCCAACCGCGCGGCCGAAATCCTGCGCGACGATCTGGACGCCCAGGGGCCGGTCCGCATGTCCCGTGTCGAAGCCGAACAGAAGGCCATCCTGATGGTGGCCCGCAAGCTTGCCGACGCCGGCCAGATCAACCTGTCGATGGGCAACGACGAATATGTCTGACAAGTCCGGGCCTTCCATCGATCTGGCGACGCGAGCCCGCTGGCAGCGCTGGGAAATGGAATCCCTGGACGCGCTCAAGCAACCGCTCAACCGCCGCGCCAGCGATCGCGATCCGCGCCATCAGGCGGAACTCGCGCGGCGCCGCACCCAGGCACTCGCCGAGGCGCGCGCAGAAGGACTGGCGCAGGGGCGGGCCGAAGGTTTCCAGCAGGGTCACCGCGAAGGCCACGCCCAGGGTCTGGAACAAGGACGCGCCGAAGGCCACGCCCAGGGCCTGGAACAGGGGCGCGCCCAAGGCCATGCCCAGGGCCTGGAACAGGGGCACGCCGAAGGCGCCAACCTGGCCCGCGAGCAGGCCGCCCGCCTGGATGATCTGGCCCAGGCTTGCGGCGCCGCGCTCAACAACATCGAACAGGAAGTCGGCCAGTCCATCATCCAGCTGGCCGTACGCATTGCCGAGCAGGTGCTGCGCACCCATATCCGCGATCACCCCAACCACATTCTGGATCTGGTCCGCGAAGTCATGCAGGCCCGTCCCGAACAGGGCGCCGGGCTGCGGCTGCGGCTGCATCCCGAAGACCTCGAACTGGTACGCACCTTCCTGCAGCAGACGCCCGACCCCGCACGCTACATCCTGAGTGCGGACGAAAACATCACCCGTGGCGGCTGCGTGGCGGAAACCGCCCTGGGTTCCGTGGACGCCACCCTGGAAACCCGCTGGCAGCGCGTCATCGCCGCACTGGGCCAGCCAGGCAGGCAATCATGACCCAGGATGCTGCTGCGGAATACACCCCCGGCGCGCGCTGGCGAGCGCAACTGGCCGCCTGCGAACAGCGAGTCGCCGCCCGCCAACCGACCAGCCGCCAAGGGCGTGTGACACGCGCCACCGGGCTGGTGCTCGAAGCCACCGGACTGCAACTGCCGGTCGGCGCTGCCTGCAAAGTCCAGATCTCGCCCGATCAGGACCGCTGGGCCGACGCCGAAGTCGTCGGTTTTCACGCCGACACGCTTTATCTGATGCCTCAGAACGACATCACCGGCCTGCCTCCCGGGGCCCGCATCGTGCCCGCCGAAACCCTGTGGCTGGATCCAGTGCCGTTGCCTGACGGCCCCGCCGCCCTGGCCGACATCGAGTCCACCATCATCACCGACCAGGTGCGCCACCTGCCGGTCGGCCGCGCCCTGCTGGGCCGGGTTCTGGACGGCGCCGGCCGGCCGCTGGACGGCCGGCCCCTGCCCCCCGATCTGGACATGGCGCCCTTGACGGCCCAACAGATCAACCCGCTCACGCGCGCACCAGTGAACACCGTGCTGGACGTCGGCGTGCGCGCCATCAACGGCCTGTTGACCGTCGGCCGGGGGCAGCGCATGGGCCTGTTCGCAGGATCTGGGGTGGGCAAGAGCGTGCTGCTGGGCATGATGGCCCGCTACACCCAGGCCGATGTGATCGTGGTCGGCCTGATCGGCGAACGAGGCCGGGAGGTCAAGGAGTTCATCGAACTGAACCTGGGCACGGACGGGTTGGCTCGTTCCGTGGTGGTGGCCGCCCCGGCCGATGTGTCTCCCCTGTTGCGGCTGCAGGGCGCAGTCTACGCAACCCGGCTGGCGGAATTCTTCCGCGACCAGGGACAGCATGTGCTGCTGATCATGGATTCCCTGACACGCTACGCCATGGCCCAGCGCGAAATCGCCCTGGCGATCGGCGAGCCGCCGGCCACCAAGGGTTATCCACCATCCGTGTTCGCCAAACTGCCGACCCTGGTGGAACGCGCGGGCAATGGCGCCCCCCAGGGGGATCGGCCCGCCGGGTCCATTACGGCGTTCTACACCGTGCTCACCGAAGGCGACGACCAGCAGGACCCGATCGCCGATTCGGCACGCGCCATTCTGGACGGGCACATCGTCCTGTCGCGCAGCCTGGCCGAGTCCGGCCATTATCCGGCGATCGACATCGAGGCCTCGATCTCGCGGGTCATGTCCGCCATCGTGCCTGACAGCCAGTTCCGCCACGTACATCTGTTCAAGCGCATGATGTCTCGCTACCAGCGCAACCGCGACCTGATTGCCGTCGGCGCCTATACTGCGGGCAACGACCCGGAAGTCGACCAGGCCATCGAACGCCACCCGTGGCTGGAAGGCTACCTGCAGCAGGGGATCGATGTACGCGTAGACTACGCCACTGCCGTGGCCGCACTGGCCGGCGTGTTGGGACAGGAGCCGCCCCATGAGACCTGAAACACCACTGGACGTGCTGATCGATCTGGCCCAGGAAAAACTCGATGAAGCCGGGCGCAATCTGTCCGAACTCGGCCATCGGCGCCGCGAGGCCCAAAGCCAGCTGAACACGCTGGACGGCTACCGCGCCGACTATACGCGCCGCCTGCAAAGCACGACGGAACAAGGCGTATCGGCCTCGAATTACCATAACTTTAGGCAGTTTATCGCCACATTGGACGAGGCCATTTCCCAGCAAAATACGATCATCGCCCAGATTGACGTGCGCATCGAGGCGGGTCGCAAACAGTGGCACGACGAAAAACGCCGACTGAATTCCTACGAAACCCTCAAGGCGCGCCAGATCCGGCAGTTGCAATACCGCGAACAACGGCGCGAACAACGCGCCAGCGACGAAATTTCGGCCGGCCTGTACCGGCGCACCCGACAGCCGCACTGAATCCGCATACGCCATGAACATGCCCGTCCTTCCAGTCACCAGCCCCAGTCCGCCGCCCGCAGACGCTCCGGTGCGCGGCGCGGACGCCGCCGAGACGAAGGACACCCCGGCCTTCTCGAACGTGCTGTCGCAGCAGCGTGACGGCGCCAGCCGCCCGCACGAACCACGCCGCGCCAAAGACGACGGCCACGCGAACCCGGACCCATCCCAGCGTCATGACCCACTGGGTCCGGACGAAACCCTGTCGCTGATCCTTGACAGCGCCGCCCTGCCGCTGATGCAGGCTGCAGCGGTCCCTGTCGAAACCCGCCCGATCCATGCCGGCACCACCAGCGGCCAGGCTGACCACGCCGATCCGCGCGCGGCACGCCTGCCGATCGAAATCGCCGCCTGCACCCCCAGCGATACCCTCGCAGACGCTCCGGATGCCCTGCCGGCCGATACCGACGCGCCGGACCGCGCCCCCGCATGGCGCACCGACCGGGCTGCCGCAGCCACTCCCGCTGCCCGCATCCTGTCGCCTGCAGATCCGGCATCGGTCCCGGATACGCGCGAACCCAGCCGCATCCGCACGGGCACCGCTCAGCCGCAGACCGGCGGCCAGCCCCTGGTATCCCTGGCCGCGTCCGATCCTGTCGCCCCTGCCCTGTCCGCAGCCCGCCTGGACACGCGCCTGGCCGCAACGCCGGACGCCGTGCAGCTCACGCCCAGCACCATGGCACCGGCAGGCGCCGCCATCCCGCCGTCGACCGCCACGCTGCCGGCGCCTGCCGCCGCTGCTGTTACCCTGCCCACACCACTGGCCAATCCACAATGGCCCCAGGACTTCAGTCGGCAGATCCTGCATCTGACCCAGAATCTCACGGGTGCAGGCAGCACGGTGCAGATGCATGTCTCCCCGCCGGAACTCGGCCCGATTCACATCACCTTGCACGTGAGCGACTCCATCGCCCAGGCATCCTTCGTTTCGCCTCATGCCAGCGTGCGCCAGGCCCTGGAAAATGCGCTTCCCCACCTGGAACAGCAACTGGCCCAGGCGGGTCTGTCACTGGGCCAGGCGGATGTCGGCGACCAGCAGCCCGGCCAGCAGGCCCAGGGCCAGACAACGCCGGCCCGCCATGGTGAATCCTCTTTCAGCCTGGACGGTCAGGTCGCGGATTCGACGGCCCTGCCTGTCGCATCCGCCCCCCCCAGAACCCTCTCCCGTCCGGACGGGAGAGGGTTC
>NZ_JAVERO010000116.1:0-6878 GCF_034007085.1 Castellaniella sp.
GGTTCTCGAACGGATGGGCGGCATTCATGGCGAAAAAGCCCCCGCCATTGGTGCCGATATGCTTGATCGCCTCCAGGCTGGCGACCGGCCCCATGATGATCTGCTGCCGGGCGCCTTCGAGCGTAGTCACCACCGCATCTGCAGCCAGTGTCTGAGGCATGCCCTGCCAGACATAGACAAGCGCCATGACACAGCACAGCGGCAGCAAGAGCCGGTAGAGCACACGGGTGAAATCCACCCAGTAGTTGCCAATATCCCCTGCGGACTTGCGGCTCAGACCCCGGATGACGCCTCCGGCGGCCGCCACGCCGGTGGCCGCACTGACGGACATCAGAAACGTGATGACCGCCATTTGCGAAAAATTCGACAGGCTGCTTTCACCGGAATAGGCTTGCCAGTTGGTATTGGTGGTAAATGACACTGCGGTATTGAATGCCAGATCAGGCGTCTGGGACGCCCTCCCCAGTGGATCGCCCGGCAAGAACTGCTGCACGCGCAGCAGCACGTAGCCCAGCAGCAGCATGGCGGCGTTGCTCAGGACGAGCACCACCCCGTAGCGCTTCCAGGACATGGGCTCCGACGGGTCAACACCCAACAGGCGGTAAGTGCCCCGCTCCAGGGCACTGTGCCCGGGATGGGTGAAAAGATGCGCCATCCATTTTCCCAGCCCCACGGCTGCGCCAGCCATGATCGCCAGGATGATGACGAACTGAACGATATCGACAGTCATCTTGGGCTCCGATCAGATTTTTTCGAGACCGACGATGAACCCCACCGCAACGGCGAAAAACCCGCAGGACAATGCCAAAAACAATAGATCAGCCATAAGATCCTCAATTGATTCACAGGGTTCTTGCATCAGAATTTTTCGGGCCTGATCAATGCATAAGCCAGATAGGCAAACAGCCCGAACGCAATCAATCCGACAATCAAATTCATGCTTCACCTCAATCGTTTCCAGACCCGGGCCGGGCGACCCGGTCATGCGATCCAGTATTCAACGACAGCGCGTAAAGTTTCCATTCCAGAACTCCCGTCGCACATAAATTCTGCGTAAATCCTGGCGGCAAGCCTTGGTATAAGCTGGAGATTTACAGCATTGTCAGCGGCGCCGTCGGCATGCTCGGGGATCTGATTGGCTTGGACGGGGCGGCCTGGGCCGCCCGGATGCGCGGGCGCACGCGCTATCAGGTGCTGGCGGTGTTGCTGGTGCTGATCGCAGGCGTCGTGGCGGGCGATAAACTGCTGATCCCCACGCTGGTGTTGTTGTTCGGGGTGGACATCAGACTGGCCGACTCGCTGTCACTGGCCGTCAAGGTCTGGCGGCACACATGGCGCGGCGGCAGGCGCTCCAGGCCCTGCGGTGCACAAGCCGCAGGACCCGTACAGCATCACGCAGGAACGCTGCGATATTGTTCGGCAAGCGCCAGAAAGGCTGCCGGATTGCCATCCGAGCCGATTTCCTCGCTCAGAATGCGCGCGACGGCCGGCGTGGCCTGGATCGCCCGATCCGCATGCAAGAACAGCATCCGGTGACGCCGGGCCAGCACATCCTCGACCGTGCAGGCATATTCACGGCGCGCCGCATGGCGGACCATGGCCTCGCTCAGGCCCAGGCCCAGATCATGGTCGGCGCCCGGCAGTGCCTGGACATCAGGGGCTTCCGTGCCGTACACATGCAAACCCGGCAGATCGGTCAAGCGCGTGGCAGGCGCATCCGGCGGCGGCGCGCCCAACAGCGGGAAACTGGCCGTCCGGCAAGGCGGCAGATCGGGCACCAGGCCCGCGTTCCGGCAATGCAGCAGGACATCCTCGGCCATGGAACGGTAGGTGGTCCACTTGCCTCCGGTCACGGTCACCAGGCCCGACGGACTGACCTGGACGGTATGTTCACGGCTGATGGTCTTGGTGCCGCCTTCATCTTCATGCGCCGGCCGCACCAGGGGGCGCAGCCCGACCCAGACGCTGAGCACGTCTTCGGCCCGGGGGGCGCGCGCCAGCACATGGGCAGATTCGTTCAGGATGAAGGCAATTTCCTCGGGCAGCGCCCGAGGTTCACGGGTCACGGCTTCACGCGGCGTATCCGTGGTCCCCAGGATCAGGTGCCCCAGCCAGGGAACGGCAAACAGCACCCGGCCATCCCGGGTGCGCGGGATCAACAGCGCTTCGCTGGATGGCATGAAGGATCGATCGACCACCAGGTGAACGCCCTGGCTGGGCGCCACCATGGGCGTGGTGCCCTGCCCCCGCGCAGCATCATCCAGGCGGCGCAGGTCATCGACCCAGACGCCGGTGGCGTTGATGACGCAACGGGCACGAACCGTGCCTTCGCGGCGCCCTGCGGCATCCAGGGCATCGCGCCATTGCACGCCGCTGACCCGGCCATTCTCGTGGAGCACATCGACGACGGGGCAATAATTCAGCACCAGGGCCCCCTGGGCAGCCGCCGTGCGGGCCAGGGTCAGCGCCAGCCGCGCATCGTCGAACTGGCCATCCCAGTATTTGACACCACCGAACAGCCCGGCGGTCTTGAGTCCCGGCAACTGGGCCGCCGTACGGGCACGCCCCAGCCATTCGGTCCGGCCCAGGCTGGCAGAGCCCGCCAGGGCATCGTAGACCTTCAGGCCGGCACCATAGAACGGCACCTCCCAGGGGCGATAGGCGGGCATGACGAAGGCCAGGGGCTGGGCCAGATGCGGCGCATTGTTCAGCAAAGCCCGGCGTTCGTGCAGGGCCTCGCGCACCAGGCCGATATTGCCCTGGGCCAGGTAGCGGACCCCGCCATGCACGAGCTTGGTCGCGCGCGAGGAGGTCCCGCCGGCAAAATCGTTGGATTCCAGCAGCAGGACCGACAGGCCCCGCAGCCGGGCATCCAGGGCGACGCCCAGGCCGCTGGCGCCACCGCCGATGACGATCAGATCAACCTCGGTCAGGGCTTCGAGGTCATGCAGCAATTGATCCCGATCCGTCGTGACAGGCGGCAGGACAGCAGTCTGGGACATCATTCACACTCCCATCAACGGACGCGGCCTTCTTTCCAGGCTTGCAGCAGGGAATCGTAGGACACGGTTTCCGGCTTCGGGTTCTCGTCGGCCAGCTTCTTCCAAGGCGCATGCTCGTCGCTGAGCCACTTGGCCGGATCGCTCTTCTCGTTGAGCTTGGGCGCGCAGCGTTTCATGCCGGCCCGCTGCAGGCGAGCCATGACCTTGTCCATTTCGTTGGCCAGATTGTCCATGGCCTGCTGCGGCGTCTTTTCCCCGGCGATGGCCTGGGAAACATTGCGCCACCACAATTGCGCCAGCTTTGGATAATCGGGCACGTTGGTGCCGGTCGGCGTCCAGGCCACCCGTGCCGGACTGCGATAGAACTCGATCAGCCCACCGTACTTGTTGGCGTTCTGCGTGAAGTAGTCGCTGTGGATGTCGCTGTCGCGGATGAAGGTCAGCCCCTCGATGGACTTCTTCAGCGACGTGGTCTTGGCAGTCACGAACTGGGCATACAGCCAGGCGGCGGCAACCTTGTCCGGGTCGTGATTCTTGAAAAAGGTCCACGAACCAACGTCCTGGTAGCCGTTCTGCATGCCTTCCTTCCAGTAGGGGCCGTGCGGGGCCGGCGCCATGCGCCACTTGGGCGTGCCGTCCTCGTTGACCACCGGCAGGCCCTTCTTGGTCATGTCGGCCGTAAAGGCGGTATACCAGAAGATCTGCTGGGCGATCTCACCCTGGGCCGGCACGGGGCCGGACTCAGAGAAGGTCATGCCCAGGGCCACCTTGGGCGCGTACTGTTTCATCCAGTCGATGTATTTGGTCAGGGCATAGACAGCGGCCGGCGAATTGGTCGCCCCGCCGCGTGCCACAGATGCCCCCACCGGCGTGCACTTGTCATCGGCCACGCGGATGCCCCACTCGTCAACGGGCATGCCATTGGGAGTCCCCTTGTCGGCCGCGCCCGCCATCGACAGCCAGGCATCCGTGAACCGCCAGCCCAGGGACGGGTCCTTCTTGCCGTAGTCCATGTGCCCGTAGATGGGCTTGCCATCCAGCGTCTTGATGTCCTCGGAGAAGAACTTGGCAATGTCCTCGTAGGCGGTCCAGGTGATCGGCACGCCCAGTTCGTAGCCGTACTTGGCCTTGAATTTTTCCTTCAGGTCGGGGCGGTTGAACAAGTCATAGCGGAACCAGTACAGGTTGGCGAACTGCTGATCGGGCAACTGGTACATCTTGCCATCGGGCGCGGTGGTGAACGACGTGCCGATGAAATCCTGCAGGTCCAGGTTCGGATTGGTGTATTCCTTGCCGGCGCCCTGCATGTAGTCCGTGAGCGACAGGATCTCGCCGTAGCGGTAATGCATGCCGATCAGGTCGGAATCGGAAATCCAGCCGTCGTAGATTGACTTGCCCGACAACATCGATGTCTGCAACTTTTCGACTACGTCGCCTTCCTGGATCAGATCGTGATTGACCTTGATCCCGGTAATTTCCTCAAAGGCCTTGGCCAGGACCTTGGACTCGTATTCGTGGGTCGTGATGGTCTCGGACACCACGTTGATTTCATTGACCCCCTTGGCCTTGAGCTTGGCTGCGGCATCGATGAACCACTGCATTTCGGCCATCTGCTGATCCTTGCTCAGCGTGGACGGCTGGAATTCATTGTCGACCCATTTCTGGGCCTCGGCGGTGCCAGCCCAGGCGGCCTGGCCTCCCAGGGCGCAGGCAACGGCCAGCGCCAAGGCAGTGTGGCGGAATTTCATCATGTTCTCCTCTGTGTGCTCCCCTGCCCTGTCATCCTGCGCCGCCCGGGGAAAATAGGCGGCACCAGTCATGCATCAATCCACGTCGCCGCTTGCAAGCGGCTCTGCTCTCAAGCCGCTACAGCTCTCCACGTCGCCGCTTGCAAGCGGCTCTACTCTCAAGCCGTAACAGCTCTCCACGTCGCCGCTTGCAAGCGGCTCTGCTCTCAAGCCGTAACAGCTCTCCACGTCGCCGCTTGCAAGCGGCTCTGCTCTCAAGCCGTAACAGCTCTCCACGTCGCCGCTTGCAAGCGGCTCCGATTCGCCCGGCTGCTGACAGTCCGCAGTGGACTGTCAGCAGTCCGGGCTCATCCCTTTCTCATGATCAGTGCCAGGGTGGTCATGGACAGGATGAAGCTGATCCAGACGGAAGGTTCTTCATCCAGTGCGAACCAGTCCATGAACGTCTCGCCCAGTCCCAGAAAGGCCAGGTTGATATAGGCGGCCACCAGCAGGCCGATGAACAGGCGGTCGCCTCGAGTGGTTGCCATGGGCAGAAACCCTTTGCGCAACACCGTGGGCGAACGGATTTCCCAGACCGTCATGCCCACCAGCATCAGCGCGATGCAGACGAAAAACACGGCAGTCGGCGTAGTCCAGACCATCCAGTCAAACATGGCGTATTCCTTTGAAAGAAGCTAGACCCGCCCCATCGCAAAACCCTTAGCGATGTAGTGGCGCACGAACCAGATGACAATGGCACCCGGCACGATGGTGAGCGTGCCGGCAGCCGCCAGCGTGGCCCAGTCCATCCCGGAGGCCGACACCGTGCGGGTCATGATGGCCACGATGGGCTTGGCATCGACGCTGGTCAGCGTGCGCGCCAGCAACAGCTCGACCCAGCTGAACATGAAGCAGAAAAAAGCCGCCACGCCCACGCCCGACTTGATCAGGGGCAGAAAGATCGTCAGGAAAAACCGGGGAAAACTGTAGCCATCGATATAGGCGGTCTCGTCGATTTCCCGGGGAATGCCGCTCATGAATCCTTCCAGGATCCAGACGGCCAGCGGCACGTTGAACAACAGGTGCGCCAACGCCACGGCCCAGTGCGTATCCATCAACCCCAGCGTTGTGTAGAGCTGGAAGAACGGCAGCAGGAACACGGCAGGCGGCGTCATGCGATTGGTCAACAGCCAGAAGAACACATGCTTGTCGCCCAGGAAGGAATAGCGCGAAAAGGCATAGGCCGCCGGCAGGGCCACGGCGATGGCCATCACCATGTTCAGGCAGACATAGATCAGGCTGTTGACGTAACCCATGTACCAGGACGGGTCGGTCAGGATCAATCGATAATTGTCCAGCGTGAATTCCCGGGGAAACAGCGAGAACTCGGCCAGGATGCCCTGATTGGTCTTGAAGCTCATGACCACCATCCAGTAGATGGGGATCAGGGCGAACGCCAGATACAGGACCAGGAAAACAGTGCGCTTGCGCGGCAGGAACGAGCGATCAGTCATGAGAGGCTTCCAGATCCCGGGTGCCGACACGCAGCATCCAGTTGTACAGGACGAAACAGAACAGCAGGATGATC
Source organism: Castellaniella sp. (assembly GCF_034007085.1). Classification (GTDB taxonomy): domain Bacteria; phylum Pseudomonadota; class Gammaproteobacteria; order Burkholderiales; family Burkholderiaceae_B; genus Castellaniella. The sequence continues at coordinate 6,321 of NZ_JAVERO010000116.1, forward strand.
AGGAAATAGACCAGCGAGAAAGCGGCGGCGGGCCCCATGTCGAACTGGCCAATGGCCTTCTGCGTCAGATACTGGCTGAGGAAGGTCGTGGAATTCCCGGGCCCGCCACCGGTCAGCACGAACGGTTCGGTGTAGATCATGAAGCTGTCCATGAACCGCAACAGCACGGCGATCATCAGCACGCCGCGCATTTTCGGCAGCTGGATATAGCGGAACACCGCCCATTTGCTGGCGCCATCGATGCTGGCAGCCTGGTAATAGGCCTCGGGGATGGACTGCAGGCCGGCGTAGGCCAGCAACGCCACCAGCGGCGTCCAGTGCCAGACATCCATCAACAGTACGGTCAGCCAGGCATGGACGGGATTGCCCACATAGCTGTAGTCCAGCCCCAGGCGCGCCAGCACCCAGCCGAACAGACCGATATCGGTGCGGCCGAAGATCTGCCAGATCGTGCCCACCACGTTCCAGGGGATCAGCAGCGACAGGGACACGATCACCAGCACCGCCGAAGCACGCCAGCTGCGCGCAGGCATGGACAGGGCCAGCGCCACGCCCAGG
>NZ_JAVERO010000117.1:0-6833 GCF_034007085.1 Castellaniella sp.
CCATTCCCACAGCGCGCAGAACAGCAGCAGGCTGGCCACGGCCCCCCAACCGCTCCACAGATAGGCCAGGACCGCGCCGGCGCCATCGGCCAGGCGCCGCAGCGCAACGGCCATCCACCCGGCGGGCGCATCGGATCCGCAAGCCACGTCCAGCGGGAGCCTAGCCATAGAAATCATCGTCCGGCAACCGCCCGCCCACCAGCGCGGGCTGCCTGTCGAGCAGGCAATCGAAAAAGTAGTCCAATTCTGGCCGGGCGGCGCGCGCGTCCAGCGCCCGTTCGCGCGCCTGCTCGATCGAATCGGCAACGGCGGCAGGCGTGAGCATGGGAATGTGACGCGCGACCAGTTCACCGCATGCCTGCGGATGCGCCAGGCACCAGGCCAGCGAATCGGCATGTGCCCGCCGCACCCGCTCGATCCACCGCCCATCCGTGCGCAGCGGCCCGACGGCCGTGATCCCCGCCTGCGGGATGCGCGGTTCGCGGCCCAGAATATCGCCCCAGGCCTGCGACAGGTTCACGCCGCGATACAGCGTGGGCGCCACGACCGACACCGGAAACGACCCGCTTTTGCGCAACACCATCGATACGGCGGGTTCCGGCAGCAGGGCATGATCCGCGCGCCGGGTCAGCAGCAATTGGATGGCGTCAAAAGGCGTCGGCACGTAGCGCAGCGAAAAATCCCGCTTTGCATCCAGGCCCAGGCGGTCCGCCAGCAGACTGAACAGGATATCGGGCATGTCCGAACGGAACGGCATGGCGATTTCCTGCCCCCGGAAATCGGCCAGCGAACGCCGCGATTCATCGCGCGTGACCAGCCACAACATGCCCCAGGTGGTCACGTTCAGCAGGCGCAGCGGCACCCCCTGGTTGTACAGATTGGCCGCCACATTGGACGGCATGGCCATGAAATCCGCGCCATCGCGCACCGCCCAGGCACGCAGCTGGTCCGGGTTCTGCCACAGCTGGAAGCGGGTTTCCGGCGCCAGATCGGCCAGCGCGCCGGATTCCGCCATATGGACCAAGGGGTAGGACACCGTGGCCGGCGGACCCGACAAGACCAGGGGCCGGTCAAGCGGCGCTGCGTCCACGCCAGACGGCGTGGACGCCCGGACCGACGCCGGAGCAAGCGCCAGCATCCCCAACGCGGACGCCAGGCCCAGCAAAGCGCGGCGCCGGACGCCACGACCGGCCCCGTCTGCGGGGAACATGGAAGATGGGGAAGAGCCCACGGGAAATCGGGAAGCCATGCACAAACGTCTGAAAGAGTTTCTCAGATTGTCGGCAGGAAGCCATTCAAATGCAAATGATAATTATCAATGTTTATATAGATACAAAATTTGACAAAATCTTTGTTTTGCAAAATCCCACCCCTGCCTCAGCATCATGGTTTACCCCTATTTTTGGTATTTTTTCTGCTCTGACAGAAATTTCCACCATATATGGAGGAAATTCAGGGATTTTGCCTGAAAGCAGGGTGTTAGCATTGCGAAAATTTTTATCCTGGAGGGTGTCTGAGACATGGAATTCCTGAATCAACTCGTCAACCAGATCAATGGTCTGGTCTGGGGGCCGCCGATGCTGGTCCTGATCCTGGGGACCGGCTTTTTCCTGATGGTGCTGCTGAAACTGATGCCGCTGCGGCGCATCGGCACCGGCTTTGCCATGATCTGGCGCGGCCGCCATCGGGGTGATACCTCCACCGGCGAGATCAGCCCGTTCGAAGCCCTGATGACCTGCCTGGCCGCCACCGTCGGCACCGGCAACATCGCCGGGGTCGCCACGGCCATCGCCGTCGGCGGGCCGGGCGCCCTGTTCTGGATGTGGTGCACGGCCCTGGTCGGCATGGCCACCAAATACTGTGAAGTGGTGCTGGCCGTCCATTTCCGCGAAAAAGACGATCGCGGCGAACACGCCGGCGGCCCCATGTACGCCATCAAGAACGGCCTGGGCCGCAAATGGCTGTGGCTGGGCGTGGCGTTCGCGATCTTCGGCGGCTTTGCCGGGTTCGGCATCGGCAACATGGTCCAGGTCAACAGCATGGCCCTGGCCCTGGAATCGACCTTCTCCGTCCCGCTGTGGGTAACCGGCGTGATCACCATGATCCTGATCGGCCTGGTGATCCTGGGCGGCATCAAGCGCATCGGCGCCGTCGCGGCATCCCTGGTGCCATTCATGTGCGTGGCCTATGTGCTGGCCGGCCTGGTCGTGCTGATCGTCAATGCCGACCGCATCCCGGAATCCCTGGATCTGATCTTCACGCATGCCTTTTCGCCCATCGCCGCCACGGGCGGTTTTGCGGGCGCTGCCGTCATGGCTGCCATCCGCTACGGCGTGGCACGCGGAGTCTTCTCCAACGAAGCCGGCCTGGGATCGGCCGGGATCGCCCAGGCCGCCGGCACCACCACCAACGCCGTGCAATCGGGCCTGATCGGCATGATGGGCACATTCATCGACACCATCATCATCTGCAGCATCACCGGCCTGGCCATTGTGTGTTCGGGCGTCTGGAGCAGCGGCGCCAGTGGTGCCGCACTGTCGGCCAGCGCCTTCGAGGTCTCCATGCCCGGCATCGGCGGCGCCATCCTGACCCTGGCGCTGGTGGTGTTCGCCTTTACCACCATCCTGGGCTGGAGCTACTACGGCGAAAAGTGCTGGGAATTCCTGCTGGGCACCAAATCGACCCTGCCCTACCGCATCATCTGGGTCGCCGTGATCCCGTTTGGCGCCATCAGCCAACTGGATTTCGCCTGGCTGCTGGCCGATACGCTGAACGGCCTGATGGCACTGCCCAACCTGGTGTCGTTGATCCTGCTGAGCCCGTTGGTGGTGAAGCTGACGCGGGAATATTTCCAGAACCAACACGGCACGCAGTCCTGATCCTGTCTGCCTGACCGCCTGCCGGCGCAGCGGCTTCAGTCCGGAGCCGCTGCGCGCCGATAGGGCGCCGGATCGATGTCGTGCTTGCGCATCAAGGCCCAGAATGCGCGGCGATGTTTCTGCGCCATGCGTGCCGCCAGGGTGATGTTGCCCGCATGCCGCCCCAGGGCCGCGCGGATGTAGGCGCGTTCGAAGCGGGCCACGACCTGGCATTTAGCCGCACGAAAGGATTCCCGCGACGTGGCCCGCTGCATGGCCACGGCCACTGCATAGGCTTCCAGTTCGCTGCCGGAACGATCCAGAATGGTGTCACACAGCGCGATCTCGGATTCAGTGACCGGGGGTTCGGGTGCAGCTGCCGGCCGGCCCGGCGCATCCGGCGCCTTCGCCCCGACCCCGGTTTCGGTCAGCCCCGCGCCATAGACCGGCACGTGCTCGGCAATGCGAGCCGGCGCCAGGCGGCTGAGGGCATGGTCCAGACGGACGCGCAATTCGTCCGGACAAAAGGGCGGGCGCATAAAATCGGCCACCCCCAGCGCCATCAGGTCGTGCACGGCCGGGGCCCGCAAGCCAACCGCATAGACCGCCAGCACCGCCGGCAGACGACCTGCCAGGGCCGCCAGGGCCGTGCGCCAGTCCCGCAGCGAGGATGCGTCCACATACAGCAACCCGGCATCGTAGCGTCCCAGTGCCAAGGCCGGATCGGCCAGCGCATCGGCGGCCGTGTCATGCGGCTGCTGCGGCGTGTGCAGCACCAGCCGCCCGCCCAGGTGCGGACCATGCAGGGCGCCTGCCCAGTCCTGTTTGCCCGGCGCCAGAATCGCGCAATCCAGTCGTTCCCGCATGTCGCATCCTCCGTTTCCATCGAATGACGACAGCATAGGAAAACGGCGGCCAGAGGGGCAGTCGCAAAGTTACGGCCGTAGTTTTCACAGCGATCCCTGAGTGATCCTGCAGGGGATTCGTTGACCCGACTCCGCTCGTCACCGTCCTCTCTATAATGAGCTGATCATGCTGCGCACACATTCGAACGGCAAAAAGGGCACGTATGCAACGACTGAGCGATGACACGCTGCTCGCTCTCCTGCTCGATCTGGAATCCGATCGGGTGGAGCGCAAGGAGACCTTCAAGGGCGATGCCCCGAAAAAGGCCAGGCAGGCTGTGTGTGCCTTTGCAAACGATCTGCCAGGACACAACGTTCCCGGCGTTCTGTTCATCGGCGCGCGAGACGACGGCACCCCCAGCGGCATCGACATCAGCGACCGACTTTTACTTGCTCTGGCCGACATGAAAACCGATGGCAACATCCTGCCACTTCCCGTCTTGTCGGTCGAAAAACGCACGCTCGACAACGCTGCTTATGCAGTCGTCACCGTCCAGCCCTCAGATATGCCACCTGTCAAGTACGACGGTCGGATCTGGGTCCGAACCGGGCCACGCCGCGCCATCGCCAACGCACAGGAAGAGCGGATTCTGACAGAAAAGCGGCGCTACAAGAACCTGCCGTTCGATCTGTATCCCGTGCCATCTGCCAGCCTTGACGACCTGTCACGCACCATCTTCGAAACCGAATACCTGCCCCAGGCTTTTGCGGACGATGTCCTGGAAACCAACCATCGCAGCTACGAAGAACGGTTGGCCTCCTGCCGGATGATCGCCTCCCCAGACGACCCCGTGCCAACCGTCCTGGGTTTACTGGCCATCGGCAAGGCACCCCAGGATTTCCTGCCCGGTGCCAGCATTCAATTTCTGCGGATCGATGGGGAAAGCCTGACCGACCCTGTCATCGACGAGGCCCGGATCGGCGGCGCCCTGGTCGAGATGCTTCGACAGACCGAAGAAAAACTCAGAGCACACAACCGGATTGCCTTTGACATCCTGTCCGCCCCCACCCACCGAAAAGACTCTCCCTACCCTCAGGCCGCCTTGCAACAGGTTCTCTACAATGCCGTCCTGCATCGTACCTACGAAGGCACCAACGCGCCCATCCGGATCTACTGGTTCAATAATCGGATCGAAATCCACAGCCCCGGCGGCCCCTACGGTAATGTCACACCCGAAAATTTCGGGCATCCCGGCATCACCGACTACCGCAACCCCAACATTGCAGACGCACTGAAAGTCTACGGCTTCATCCAGGCCTTCGGTCGCGGCATCGCCATCACTCGGCAGGAAATGAACAAAAACGGCAACCCTGCCCCAAAATTCGACATCAGCCCCAGCATGGTCGCCTGCACATTACCCGGCAAACCACAATCATGACGCCCGTACTCACCTTCTTCAACAACAAGGGCGGCGTCGGCAAGACCTCGCTGGTCTACCACCTTGCCTGGACCTACGCCAACCAAGGAAAGCGGGTGGTGGCCATCGACCTCGACCCCCAGGCCAACCTGACGGCCGCCTTTCTCGACGAAGACCAAATCGAGGCAATCTGGACCCAGCAAGCGGCTGGCTCCACCATCTACGAATGCGTCAAACCACTTGCAGGCGTGGGCGACATCTCCCGGCCCAGACTGCAACGCATCACGGCGGGACTGCACCTGCTGCCTGGTGACGTTGTGCTCTCCAGTTACGAGGACCTTCTATCCAGCGAATGGCCCAACAGCATGGGTGATCACAACCTGTATCGCCCCATGCGCATCCTGAGCGCCTTCTGGCAAGTCATGCAAATGGCTGCAAAAAGCGTCAAGGCGGACCTCATCCTGGTGGACATCGGCCCCAATCTGGGCGCCATCAACCGGTCTGCCCTGCTGGCAACCGATTACGTCGTCATCCCGCTGGGCGCCGATCTGTTTTCCTTGCAAGGCCTCGCCAACCTCGGTCCCACGCTGCGTCAATGGAAAAGTCTGTGGCAAAAACGCCTGGACAACTGGAACAACAGCCACGAAAAACTCGCGTATCCGGATTTCGCGTTGCCAACGGGCAGCATGCGCCCCATCGGATATCTATGTCAGCAGCACAGTGTCCGTCTTGATCGACCCGTGCAGGCCTACGACAAATGGGTTCAACGCATCCCCGCCATCTACCGCGAGGCGGTGCTATCCGAACCCGCCATCCCCGACATGCGCCAGCAAGACGACCCGTATTGCCTGGCCACGATCAAGCATTACCGCAGCCTCATCCCCATGGCTCAAGAACGCCGCAAGCCAATCTTCAAGCTGACATCAGCCGATGGGGCCATCGGCAGCCACGCAGGTGCCGTCCGCGATGCTAAAAAAGACTTCCAGCAACTCGCCGACCGCATCATGACGCACATGGACCAGGCGGCAGCCTGAATGAAATATTGCTGGTGCGCCCCGGCACCGTCTTGATGCAGGCGCGCCCCATCATCGATCCTGCCGCCCTGCCCGGGCGCCGTGCCACCACCACCCGGCACGGCACAGCAACACACGCCCGCGCGCCCTGCATATCGGCTGGCCGCCCTGCACCGACACGCACACACCCAAAAGTTGGCACGTGAATTGCTTAACCCTGAATGAAGTCCTTTCATCCTCAGGGAGCGCACCATGTACGACGACACCATCGACGGCTTCGTGAAGGCCGCCAACGCCAAACTCGCCCTGCTGCGCCGCGCGCCGCACGGATTCTTCGTGGGCTGCATGCTGGCCGGCGCCTATATCGGCCTGGGCATCATCCTGATTCTCAGCCTGGGCAGCCGTATGCCGGCCGACCTGCGCCCACTGGTCATGGGGGCCACATTCGGCATTGCGCTGATCCTGGTGATCATCGCCGGCGCCGAACTGTTCACCGGCCACACTATGATCATGGCGCTGCGCCGCTACCGGGGCCAGGGCAGCTGGGCCGAAGCCGGCGCAGTACTGAGCGTGAGCTGGATCGGCAATCTGTGCGGCGGCGCCGTGCTGGCGGGCCTGTTCATCATGGGCGGGGGCGGCGGGCTGCTGCACGATCCCCAGGGCCTGCTCATGAGCGTTGCCACCCAAAAAATGAACGGT
>NZ_JAVERO010000008.1:0-40587 GCF_034007085.1 Castellaniella sp.
TATCCGCTGGCCGAACCCGTGGACGGCCTGAGCCATCTGGTGGTGGCCACCACCCGCCCGGAAACCATGCTGGGCGACGTGGCCGTGATGGTGCACCCCGAAGACGAGCGCTACGCCCACCTGATCGGCCGTCACGTCATCCTGCCCCTGGTCGGCCGCAGGATTCCCGTCATCGCCGATGACTACGTGGACCGCGAATTCGGCACAGGCGTGGTCAAGGTCACGCCGGCGCACGATTTCAACGACTACGCCGTTGGCCAGCGCCACGACCTGGACATGATCAGCGTGTTGACGCTGGACGCCAAGATCAGCGACACCGCCCCCGAGGCCTATCGCGGCCTGGATCGATTCGCAGCCCGTGAACGCGTGGTCGCCGACCTGCAGGCCCAGGGCCTGCTGCAACAGGTGCGTCCCCACAAGCTCATGGTGCCGCGCGGCGACCGCACCAACAGCGTGATCGAGCCCATGCTCACCGACCAGTGGTTCGTGGCCATGAGCAAGCCCGCCCCCGAAGGCAGCCTGCACCCCGGCAAGAGCATCACACAGGTGGCCCTGGACGTGGTGGCCGACGGCCGCGTCAAGTTCGTCCCCGAAAACTGGACGACCACCTACAACCAGTGGCTGGAAAACATCCAGGACTGGTGCATTTCACGCCAACTCTGGTGGGGCCACCAGATCCCCGCCTGGCATGCGCCCGACGGCCGTATTTTCGTCGCCCGCTCGGCCGAGGACGCCGAACGCCAGGCGCGCGCCGCAGGCATCGACGGGCCGCTGACGCGCGATCCGGACGTGCTCGACACCTGGTTCTCATCGGCCCTGGTGCCGTTCACCGACCTGGGCTGGCCCGACGAAACACCCGACCTGGCGCGCTACCTGCCGTCCAGTGTGCTGGTCACGGGCTTCGATATCATTTTCTTCTGGGTGGCACGCATGATCATGATGAGCATGCACCATACCGGCGAAGTGCCCTTCCGCACGGTCTATGTCCACGGCCTGGTCTGCGACATGGAAGGCAAGAAAATGTCCAAGTCCAAGGGCAATACCATCGATCCAGTGGATCTGATCGACGGCATTGCCCTGGACCCGATGATCGCCAAGCGCACGGCCGGCCTGATGAACCCGAAGCAGGCCGACGCCATCCGCAAGCGCACCCGCAAGGACTACCCCGACGGTATTCCGGCCTATGGCGCCGACGCGCTGCGCTTTACCATGGCGGCCTACGCCACGCTGGGGCGCAACATCAATTTCGACCTGAAACGCTGCGAAGGCTATCGCAATTTCTGCAACAAGCTCTGGAACGCCACGCGTTTCGTGCTGATGAACGTAGAAGGCCATGATCTGGGCCAGCCAGCCCCGGACGATCTGTCCTTTGCCGACCGCTGGATCATCGACGGCCTGCAGCGGCTGATCGACGAGGTGGACGCCGGCTTTGGCCAGTATCGCTTCGACCAGATCGCCGACCGCCTGTATCACTTCATCTGGGACGAATACTGCGACTGGTACGTTGAGCTGGCCAAAGTCCGCCTGCAGGCAGGCAACGCCGTGCAACAGGCCGCCACACGCCGCACCCTGATCCACGTACTGGAAACCCTGCTGCGTCTGGTCCACCCCATCATGCCTTTCATCACCGAAGAACTGTGGCAGAAAGTCTCGGTGGCGGCCGGCGTGCGCACCGGGGACACCCCCGCCAGCATCAGCGTCCAGCCCTGGCCGACCGCCCGCGACGACCTGCGCGACGCGAATGCCGCCGGGCGCATGGCCACCCTGAAATCACTGACCGATGCAATCCGCGCCCTGCGCGGAGAAATGAGCCTGGCGCCAGGCCAGCGCGTACCCCTGCTGATCCAGGGCGCCGAGGCCGGACTGGACGAACTGACGCCCTATCTGGTGGCGCTGGCCCGCCTGGAAAACGTCCAGGCGGTGGATCAGCTACCAGACATGGGCGCCCCCGTCCAGGTGGTTGGCACCACGCAGCTGATGCTGCACGTGGAAATCGATCTGGACACGGAACGTGCCCGCCTGGACAAGGAAATCGATCGCCTGAACAAGGAAATCGCCAAGGCTTCCGGCAAGCTGTCGAACGCCAGCTTCGTCGAGCGCGCCCCGGCGGCAGTAGTCGAACAGGAAAAAGCCCGCCTGGCTCAGTTCGGCGAAACCCTGGAACGGGTCCAGGCGCAACGGGCGCGGCTGGGGGACTGAACCCGCCAGCCTTCGCTTCGGGACCGGGTGGTCCCGACGGCCACCAATATATTTGCGTTGGCAGCCGGGAGGCCAGAGCAATCGCTCCCCGGCTCTGCCCCCCCTGGGGCGGGAGACCGGCGAGCCGCAGCGATCAATCCCGGGATTTCAGCGGGCAGGTATTGATGCCCAGCACGGCATACAAGGGGCAGAAGCGGAACAAGGCCGTGGCCACCGCCACCAGGCCGATCCAGCCCCACCAGCCGATGGTGCCGTTGGCGGCCAGCACGATGAGGACGAGGCCGAGTATCAAGCGCAGGATGCGGTCGATCGTGCCAATATTGAGTTTCATAGGGACTCCTGTCAGGAAAAGTCGGTGGAAGAATCGGATGGGCCCTCGCGCAGCGATGCAAAGGCTGCGCGCTGGGCAGCCGATTGCTCGATCTGCCGCAGAATGCTGCCACAGACGAGATCGCACAAGGCATTGACCGAAGAATCGGCAATCCGGTAGTAGACGCTGTTGCCACGGGCCTCGCGCACGACCAGACCGTGTTTTTTCAGCACGGACAGGTGGCGAGAAATATTGGCCGCCGTGTAATCGCATTGTTGCGCCAGATCGCTTACGTTGTATTCGCCCTGGCGCAACAGGCTCAGGATGTGCAGCCGGGTCGGTTCGGATAGCGCCCGGAAATAGGCCGCAACCGGCTCGAGCACTTCGGGAGGCAAATGTCCCATTCCTGACAACTCACAGAATGACGGATGAACCATGAGTGTAGCTCGCTGGTCTTGGCAGATCAATTAATCAACTAATTGACTATTTGCGTGATTAGTTAAATAATAGCACCAATCTGCCAGCACAGCCACCGTCAACATGAGAGCCATGCTCATTCACCGCACGCCCTCGCCCGCCCGGCCCGTTCTCTCCCGACTTGCCCTCCGGGTCGGAGTCAGCCTGCTGTGGGCCGGAATCCCGCTGACCGTCCCGGCCATCTCCCCGGCGCCGTCCGTTCAGGTCAGCGCCACGCCCGCCGCCGACCGCCTGAGTCTCGACGGCACGATCCAGGCCATCCGCGAAGCCACGCTGGCGGCCCAGGTTGCCGGGATGATCACAACCGTGGAAATCCAGGCAGGCGATGCCGTCCACGCCGATCAGGTGCTGCTGCGCCTGGACAGCCAGGAAGCCGGGCAGACACAACGCGCGGCCCAGGCCCTGATCCGCGAGGCGGATGCAGAACTTGCCCTGGCGCAGGCCGAACTGCGCCGCCGTGAAGCCCTGTACGCGCAGCACTACATCAGCCAGGCGGCCTACCAGCAGGCCCAGGCCCGGGCGAAAGCGGCTCAGGCGCAAGCGGCCGCCCGGCACGCCCAGGCCGCCGCCGCCCTGGCCCACCAGGGCTATTTCACGCTCAAGGCGCCGCATGACGGCCTGATCGGTCGGCTCGACGCTCATCCTGGCGACATGGTCATGCCAGGCCAGCCGCTGGCCACACTGTTCGATCCCGGCGCACTGCGAATCCAGGCCGCTGTTCCGCAGCGCTACATCAGCCAGCTGCCTTCGCACGCGTCCATTGAATGGCCTCCAGGCTATGCGGATCTGCCGCCCACCCTGCCCATCCAGGTACTGCCTGCCCGGGACGGCACCAGCCTGACCGGCATCATCCGGCTGGCCCTGCCGACCGGCGTGGCCGGCCCCGCACCCGGCACGCCCGTGCGCATCGGAATCGACCTGGAAGGCACCACGCGCACGCACCTGTGGGTGCCGACCAGCGCCATCATCCAGCGCGGCGATCTGCGCGGCGTGTACGTGCTCGATGCCAAGGGCGCACCGCGCCTGCGTCAGGTCCGGCCGGGTCCCCAACAAGGAGATCGGACCGAAATCCTGAGCGGCCTGGATGCCGGCGAGACCATCGTGTCACAGCCAGGCAAGCTGTCCCTGGAAGGCCAGACGCCATGAAATCCACGACGCTGGGCATCGCCGGGCGGATCACGGCCCTGTTCCAGGACAATCGCCTGACGCCCTTGCTTGCGCTGGCCCTGCTGCTGGCCGGCCTGTTCGCGCTCATCATCACGCCCCGCGAAGAAGAACCCCAGATCGACGTCACCATGGCCACGATCATGGTGGCCTGGCCCGGTGCCTCGGCTACCGACATCGAGCAGGTCATCGCCACTCCGGGGGAACGCATCCTGGCCCGCATGGAAGGCACGGAACATGTCACATCCATGTCCGTACCGGGACAGGCGGTGCTCACCGTCCAGTTCAAGGTCGGCGTCCCGCGCACCGAAGCGCTGGTACGCCTGCACGACACATTGCGAACTCAGGACTCCTCGTGGCTGCTGCCCGGGCTTGGCATCCAGCCCCCTGTGATCCAGCCCCGCGGGGTCGACGATGTCCCCATCGTCGCGTTGACGCTGCACGCCGCAGACAAATCCCCCCGCGATCTGGAATGGATCGCCCGCAGCATCGAAACCGAGTTGAAACGGGTCCCCGGAACACGGGATGTCTGGCTGATCGGCGGCGCCGACCACACCATCCGCGTCAACCTGGATGCCGGACGCATGACCGCTGCCGGCGTGACCGCCCAGGACGTCGCCCGGGTCCTGGGTGACGTCAACCATCGCCTGCACGCCGGCGACTGGATCAGCGCCAACCAGAGCCTGACAGTGGACGCAGGCCAGTTCCTGCGCTCACGCGAGGATGTCGCCGAACTGATCGTGGCCCGCCACAATGGGCGTCCCGTACGCCTGCAGGAAATCGCCCGTATCGAAGAAGGCCCGCCGCCTCCCGACAGCTACGTCGGCCATCGCACGGCCGGGCGCGCTGCAGACGCCGAGACCGCCGTGACGCTCGCCATCACGAAAAAACCCGGCGAAAACGCCATCGATGTGTCCAACGCCCTGATGCGGCGCGTGGACGAACTGCGCAACACCGTCATCCCGCCCGACATCCAGGTCACGGAAACCCGCAACTATGGCGCGACCGCCGACGCCAAGGCCAAGACCCTGATCCACAAGCTGATCTTCGCCACGCTGTCGGTCGTCCTGCTGGTTCTGCTGGCCCTGGGCTGGCGCGAGGCCGTCATCGTCGGCCTGGCCGTCGGCCTGACCCTGGCCACGACCCTGTTCGCTTCCTGGGCCTGGGGATTCACCCTGAACCGGGTCTCGCTGTTCGCGCTGATCTTCTCCATCGGCATTCTGGTGGATGACGCCATCGTCGTCGTCGAGAACATCCACCGGCATGCCGGCCTGCATCCCGAACGTCCTGCGGCATACCGCATCCCCCGGGCCGTGGACGAGGTCGGCGGCCCGACCATTCTGGCCACATTCACCGTCATTGCCGCCTTGCTGCCCATGGCCTTCGTCACGGGCCTGATGGGCCCCTACATGAGCCCGATCCCGATCAACGCCAGTATGGGCATGCTGATCTCGCTGGGCATCGCCCTGACGCTGACCCCCTGGCTGGCCAAACGCATGAGCGCGCCGGCTCGCCCACATGCGGGTCCCGGACGTGCGCCACAATTCTTCCAGCGCCTGATGACGCCTTTCCTGGCGACGCAACGCGCCAGGCGCAACCGCGCCTGGCTGGGCCTGGCCATCCTGGGCCTGGTCCTCGGGTCGATGCTGATGCCTGTCCTCGGCTGGGTGGAACTGAAAATGCTGCCGTTCGACAACAAATCCGAACTCCAGGTCATGGTCAGGATGCCCGCTGGCACCCCACTGGAGCGAACCAACGCAGTCCTGCAGGCGCTCGGCGATCGGATCCTGGCCGAACCCGAAGTCACCGACATCCAGACCTACGCCGGCACGGCCTCGCCCATCAATTTCAATGGCCTGGTCCGCCAATACGACCTGCGGCGCGACCCGGCGCTTGGCGATATCCAGGTCAATCTGGTGGACAAATCCAAACGCGACGCGCAAAGCCACGACATTGCCATGCGCATCCGGCCGCTCCTGCAGGAAGCGGCCGCCCGTCTCGGCGCCGACATCCAGGTCGTCGAAGTCCCGCCCGGCCCCCCGGTCCAGGCGCCCATCGTGGCGGAAATCTACGGCCCGGACCCCGCTGGCAGACAGTTTCTGGCCGGTGCGGTGCGCCAGGTATTCGAACAGACCAAAGGCATGGTGGACATCGATGACAGCCGCATGGCCACCGCGCCACGGATCGTGCTGGCCGTAGACCGCGAACGCGCGGCCCAGGCAGGCGTTTCCCAGGAATCCATCATCCAGACCCTGAAGACCGGACTGAGCGGCATGCATGTCGGCATCCTGCATGACGAGCACTCCCGCCCCACGGCCATCGTGCTGGGCCTGCCACCGGACTACCAGGGCAGCCCGGACGCGCTCCTGCGCTTGCCCGTTCGTGCGGCAGACGGCGCGATGACGCCGATCGGTGAACTGGTCCGGGAAATCCACACCACCCGGGAACAGCCGATCCATCACAAAGACCTGCTGCCGGTCCAGTACGTGACTGCCGACATGGCCGGCCAGATCGACAGCCCACTGTATGGCATGTTTGCCGCCCGAGCGGACCTGCAGAGCCTGGACACGCCCGACGGGCGCCCCCTGGCGGAATTCTTCACCCGCCAGCCGGAAAACGCCTATGGCGGCTACGCCATCAAATGGGACGGCGAATGGCAGATCACCTATGAAACCTTCCGCGACATGGGGCTGGCCTATGCAGTGGGCCTGCTGCTGATCTACCTGCTGGTGGTCGCGCACTTTGGCTCTTATCTGATGCCGCTCATCATCATGGCGCCCATCCCCCTGACGCTGATCGGCGTGATGCCGGGCCACGCCCTGCTGGGCAAACAGTTCACGGCCACCAGCATGATCGGCATGATCGCCCTGGCCGGCATCATCGTGCGCAATTCCATCCTGCTGGTGGATTTCATCCTGATGCGCCTGCGCGAAGGTTCCGATTTCGCCCAGGCCGTCGTGGAATCCGCCGCCACTCGCGCCCAACCGATCCTGCTGACCGGCCTGGCCGCGATGCTCGGCGCTTTCTTCATCCTGGATGACCCGATCTTCAATGGCCTGGCGATCGCCCTGATCTCGGGCATCGCCATCTCCACGGCGCTGACACTGCTCGTCATCCCGGTCCTGTTCTTCAGCGCCTTCCACAAACGCATCCACACCCTCGTTCCTCAAGGAGACCTCTCATGACTTCCTGGCAACTCGTCCGTGTCTTCGCCGGCTGCTTCATCCTGCTGTCGCTGCTGCTCGGAGCACCTGCCAGCCCATGGTTCCACAGCCAGTGGTGGCTGGCCTTCACGGCATTCGTCGGCCTGAACATCCTGCAAAGCGGCGTGACGAAATGGTGCCTGCTGGAGCGCATCATGCACCGCCTGGGCGCGCGCCGGGGCGACTGATGACAGCGCATGCCGACCGGCCCACGGGCCAGTGGCGCACACGCGCCGCTGTGCTGGCGCTGGCGACCGTGCTGGCGCTAAGCGGCACTGCGCACGCCTGGGCGACCGACCTGCTGCAGGCCTGGCAGGCCGCGCAGACGCACGACCCGGAACTCGCCACCGCCCGCCAGAACCTGCGCGCGGGCCAGGCGCGTGCCGATCAGGCCGACAGCCTCTGGCGCCCGACCCTGGACGCCCAGGCTTCCGTGGGACGCGCAACCCAGGAAAGCCAGACCCGGGGTGCGCATTTCTCGGCGCCTGCACTGGGTGCCATGGACGGCGCCAACTTTGATACATCGATCCGCAATGGTTCCCGATCGGAATATGGCGTCCAACTGCGCCAACCCTTGATCGACCTGGGGCGTGACGCCCAGGCACAGCAGTTGCGCCATGCCGCCAGACAGGCCGAAGCGGCCTGGACCATCGCCGAACAACAGGCCGCGCTGCGCATTGCCCGACGCTATTTCGATGTCCTGACGGGCATGCGGCGGCTCGAGACACTGCAATCCCAGCAACGCGCCATCCAAAGACTGCTGGCGCAGGCGCAGGCCCGCTACCAGGCCGGCGACGCATCCATCCTCGACACCCACGAAGCCCAAGCCCGGCTGGGCCAGATCGACACCCTGGTGGATCTGGCCACGACCCGCCTGGAACTCGCTCGCTCCGCTTTCACCCAGGCTTCGGGCCTGCCCGCAAAAGGCCTGGTGCCGCTGCAGGAAGACGCCCCCACGATCACGGCACGGCCCGACCAGCCGCTGGCAGCCTGGCTGGACCGGGTCGCCAAGGCCAGCCCAGAATTGCGCCAGGCGCTGGAAGCGGCCGCGATGGCCTCGGAACGCGCAGAGGGCCTGCGTGCCATCGCCCAGCCTACGCTCAGCCTGGTGGGTGCGGCGGGCCGCACGTACCAGAGCGGCACCGGACAATACGGGGACGCCGGATATGCGGCCACACAATGGTCGGTGGGTCTGGAGTTGCGAATCCCCCTGTACACCGGCGGCATGCGTGATGCCCGGTACCGCGAGGCCCTGGCGGAACGCGACGGCGCGCGTTTCCAGATCGCATCGACACAGCAAGGCCTGAACCTGAGAACTCAGGCGGCATGGCTGAGCCTGGAGACCGGACCGGGCCGCATCCAGGCACTGCGTCAGGCGCTTCAAGCCGGCATGTCGCGGCGCGATGCGACCCGGCTGGGCGTCGAGACCGGCGAACGCACATTGCTGGATCAACTGGACGCCGAACAGGCCCTGGCCCAATCCGAATTCGATCTCTACCAGGCCATGGCCGATCTCGTCATCGACCGACTGGAACTGCAGGCACTGGCCGGCAGTCTGGATCAACAGGCGATGGCCACGGCCAACTGCGCCCTGAGCGGCGCGCACTGCCCTGCAACAAAGCACCAATGAACCGCCACCAGCAGGCCACGCCAAGGCCACCGGCATCGTCCGCCTGGAACCACAGCCGCCTGCAGCGCTAAAGCCTGTCTAATCCGCCACACCCTCAAGGAGCCTGGAAGATGTCCGCTGATTCTCACATCGTCATCCTGGGTGCAGGATTCGCCGCGCTGAAAGCGATCCGTGAAATCCGCCGACGTGCGCCGAACATCCGGATCACCCTGGTGGCCCCGGCGCCGGAATTCGTCTACCTGCCCAGCCTGATCTGGGTCCCCACGGGACTACGCGATCCGGATGCCCTGCGCATCCCCCTGGACGATTTCCTGCGCCGGCACCGGGTGGATTTCCGGGCAGCACGCGCTACAGGCCTGGCCGATGGCGGGCGCTGCGTGCAGACCGACCGAGGCGACATCCTCAACGATGGCCTGATCATCGCAACCGGCGGGCGCTTCATCCGGTCGCTGCCCGGCATCGAACACGCCCATATTCCATGCGCCGGCACCGAGGCCGTCCAGGCCGTCCGCGAACGGCTGGTGGCCATGGAACAGGGCCGTCTGGCATTCGGTTTCGGCACCAATCCCCGCGAACCGGCAGCCATGCGCGGCGGCCCCTTGTTCGAACTGCTGTTCGGGATCGACACCTGGCTGCGGCGACGGGGCTGCCGGGAACGATTCGATCTGAGTTTCTTTCACGCCAGCGAACGTCCCGGCCAACGGCTGGGTGAACGGGCCGTCACCGCACTGCTTGCGGAAATGCGGGCTCGCAGCATCCGCCTCGCCCTGGGCCATCCGCCCCGGGGCTTCACGCCCAAAGCCGTGGACACGGCGGGCGGCCCGATTCCTGCCGATATGATTCTGTTCATGCCGGGCATGACCGGGCCCGACTGGGCCGAGGCCAGTGGCCTGCCGCTGTCGCCTGGCGGTTTTTTCCAGGCTGACGCCCATTGCCGCATCCAGGGTCCGGAACGGGTCTATGTGGCCGGGGATGCCGGCAGTTATCCCGGCCCCGACTGGCTGCCCAAGCAGGCCCACATGGCAGAACTGCAGGCCACCGCAGCCGCGCGCAATCTGCTGGCCGAACTGGCCGGATCGGCGCCACGCGCCCGGCCCCGGCCTGAACTCCTGTGCGTGATCGATGCGCTGGACAACGGCACGCTGGTCTACCGCAGCGCACGCCAATCATGGCTGCTGCCCGGTTCCCGCCTGTTCCACTGGGCCAAGAAACGGTTCGAATCCCATTATCTGGACAATTTGCGCAAGGGTGCAGCCCGATAGGCGCCGGGCGCGTCACGGCCATTCCCCTCTGGGCCTGAAAGGCCGTGACGCATGCTGCAGAGCGCAGCGCTTCAGAATGTCGAGGCGCAGTGCCCGCCGCTGGGGGCCACACCCGAACCCACCGCAATCAGCGGCGGTTCCGCACGTACATTGACCGGCACGCTGTGTGCCCAGTCCCAGGCAAGAAAACCTGCGAAGGCGATCCAGAAGACGGCAGACAGAAATCGAAAAGACATGGTGCCGACTCCTTCAGAACGCATAGCGGCGGCGCACCCGCACACCAATCAGAGACCCAAGAAAAGCCATGGGCACCCAGATCCAGCCGTGCACGCTGCCGGTGGAAATCCCGCTGACCATGGCACCGATGTTGCAACCAAAGGCCAACCGCGAACTGTAGCCCAGCAGCAGGCCTGCCACCAGGCCCACCAGCCACTGCTGCCCGTTCATGGGCTTGGCGGCGGCAGAGGACTGGCCCGCCGCGATCCACAAGGCGCCCGCCAAAATACCGATGTTGGTGATCGAGGTCACATCCAGGAAGACCGACTGCGCCAAGGTCGCCGCATTGACCGGTTCGCTCCAGAAGGCATTGGCCGACGGGTCGAACAGGTGCGCAGCGGTCGCGATCTTGGCTGCCCACAGGCCAAAACCGTAGACAATGCCCCAGGGCTGACCGGCAATCACCAGGTTCAGCACCGCCAGGGCCGCCAGCAGCACTGCTCCCCACAACAGCTTGCGATTCCACAGCGGCGCCGAACGGCCGGCCCAGCGCACCACACCGAAACCGACCAGAAACAGGCCGGCCAGCGTCAGCAGCAGCGCAACGGGGGCGCCGAAATGCGTCACGAGCCCATAGGGCGGCAAAGCACCCAGGGCCAGCCAACGATCCAGCGTGGCCGAACCCAGGAAACTGCCGATCGCAAACAATGGCAGGATCGCCATGTTCAGTGGGATACCCAGCCCCGCCTTGTACAGGGTGCCCGAACCGCAGCCATCGGCGACCTGCATGCAGGCGCCGAAAACAAAGGCCCCCACGATCAGGCTGACGCTGGGCGGACCCAGAGCCGCGCCCAGGTCGGTCGGATAGGCCGCCAGCAGGGGCATGGACACGGCGGCCGCGAGCGCCAGCAGCACCAGTTGCGCCAGCACGCCGGACGGGTCGCGCTGTTCAATCAGCCGCCGCCAGCCAGTCGTGAAGCCAAAGCGCGCGCCGGCCAGCACCGCCCCCAGGCCGATGCCGACAAGAAACAGCAGCGCCTGGCGCAAGGCCACCGACCAGGCCAGAAAACCGCTGAACGCAAGGATCAGGAATGCGAGAGGAAGTCGTTTCATGCGTCCCTCAGCCAAACAGGCCCTTCAGCTTGTCCAGGATCTGGCGGCCCCGGCCCGGAACATGCTCCATCGGCCGATTCGGGTCCTGAGACCATTCGGCCATCGATTCAGGATACAGGCGCACGTGCTTCTGGCCGACGACTTCGGACAGGGCAAACCAGTCGGTCGCCGCCCAATGGCCCGTATTGCAGAATGAAATCGTCTCGGATTTGGTGTCGGGCAGGAGTTCTGCCGCGATCTTGCGCGCCTCGTCGGCCGAGACGAAGATCGAGGTCCCTGGTTTGAACCAGCGGCCGTTTTCGACATTGACCGCGCCCGGAATCGTACCGGGTATCTGGGCCGTCGGCGCCTTGACCTTGCCCAGGTAGAAATCCAGCGGCCGGGCATCCACCAGCTGAACCTGATCGTTGCCGACCTGCGCGGCCACTTGCTCGGTGGTGGCGATGATGGATTCATCCAGCGTAGGTTCGAACGCCGACGCAGCCACCTGCGGCACGATCTGGTCCTGCGTGAAACCGGCATCGGCCCAGGCTTTGAACCCGCCATTCAGAACGGACAATTCCTTCAGGCCCAGATATTTCAACGTCCAGTACACCCGCGCCGAAGCACCGAAGTCGGTACTATCAGCCCCCGAGGACACCACCACCGCATGGGTGTCCTGATCCAGTCCCAGGGCGCGCACCCGTTGTGTCAGAGTGCCCAGCGGCGGCAACTGGCCGGGATTGTCGGCCGGCCCGCGCCACTGGCCATAAGGCGCCGACACCGCGCCGGGAATATGGCCCGCCGCATACGCATCAGGCGGCCGGATATCGATCACGCGGACCGCTGGTTGCTGACGGACTGCGTCCAGTTCGGCCGGCGCCAGCAATGGCTGGGCCGCCCAGGCCGCCGGGGATGCACCGAGAGCCAGAAGAAATGCCCCTACGAGGGCGGACAGGGATTTCATGAGAATGCCTTTGGGAGATCAGAAACGAGCGCTCATTCTCCCAGATTCGATTGCACGGCAAGCGATACCCATAAAACCGAAGGTTATATGCGTTTCAATGGCTCCCGGCCATCGCACCGGGGCGCTCAGGTCCGCAGCGGACCGGCCAGGTTTGCGGGAATCACCTGGATCACCCGGGCGGCGCTATCCGTAGCCGCTGCCAGCGCCGCCATCGGCCCTGCCCCGCCTGCCCAGGCATGGACGAAAGCGGAAGCGAAGGCATCGCCGGCGCCGATGGTCGACTGCGGCACGACAAGCCGCGCAGGATGGAAATGGCCCTGTTGACCGTCGTGGAACAAGGCGCCTCCCTGCCCCAGCGTCACCAGAACGGACTGGCCAGGCCGACGCAGCAAGCGCCGCGCCAGATCCTGAGCGACATCCGGTGCAGGCGCATCGGTGTCCAGGGATGCATCCCCACACAAGCGGGCAGCTTCGCGGGCATTGACGCACAGCAGGTCGGCCCGTTCCCAGAGACCGCGTAGCGCCTGAGGATCTGCCAACTGCCGTGCCCCTGGCGTCACGACCAGCCGATGGCGCGACACCGCCATACGCGCCAGGGCCTGTTCCAGCCATGACTGGGATTCCAGCGACAGGCCCGTCACGTAAACGACATCCGCCGTCTCCAGACCCGGAAAGCCCTGCTCCCCGACCCAGGCGCTGGCGCCACGCTGCGCATAGGCGCGCGCCGCACCTCGATCGTCGACCATGACCACTGCCTTGCCCGTAGGCAGTGCATGATCGGGAATGGCGGTCTGGATGCCGTGACGCCGGAGGATGTCCCGCAACAGGTCGCCTTCCAGGTCATGGCCCACACAGGCATGCACGGTCGCACGGGCACCGCGCGCGGCCACGTTCAGGGCGGCATTCACCGCCCCACCGCCTGCATACAGGCCAATATGTTCCACATCCTGCTTGGCGGCATGCATGGGCTGGACTCGGGACACGACGATATCGACGATGGCAGCGCCAATCGTGGTGAATTGCATGGAACGTCTACCTGGAAACGGGGTTGGAAAATGCGGGTGGCCCCTGGCCGGATCAGGACGGGCTGCCCTGCAGCCGGTCCTGGGTCCGGGTGTCGAAATCCGACGCATCGTGGCGTTCACGCAGCTGTCCGGCCGGATCGCCCGACATGCGATTCACCATCCGCCCGCGCCGCACTGCCGGACGTTCGCCGATGGCCCGTGCCCAACGCAGCAGGTGATGGTAGTCGCCCGCCGACAGGAATTCCGCCGCGCCGTAGACCTGGTCCAGGACCAGGCCGCCGTACCAGGGCCAGATCGCCATGTCGGCAATGGTGTAGTCACTGCCGGCAATGAATTCGTGTTCGGCCAGCCGCTTGTCGAGGACGTCCAGCTGGCGTTTGGTCTCCATCGCGAAGCGATTGATGGCGTATTCGATCTTCACCGGGGCGTAGGCGTAGAAGTGACCGAATCCGCCGCCCAGATAGGGTGCACTGCCGACCTGCCAGAACAGCCAGGACAGGCATTCAGCCCGGGCGGCGGGTTCAGTCGGCAGGAAGGCACCGAATTTTTCCGCCAGGTAGGTCAGAATCGCCCCGGACTCGAAGACCCGGATGGGTGCCGGACCGCTGCGATCCACCAGCGCCGGAATCTTGGAATTTGGATTGATGGCGACAAAACCGCTGCCGAACTGGTCGCCTTCGCCGATGCGAATCAGCCAGGCATCGTATTCCGCCCCCGAACAGCCCCGCGCCAGCAGTTCTTCCAGCAGGATCGTGACCTTGGCCCCATTGGGCGTACCCTGGGAATACAGCTGCAACGGATGCCGACCGATCGGCAGTTCACGCTCGTGCGTGGTCCCCGATACAGGGCGGTTGATGCTGGCGAACCGGCCGCCGTTGGGCTGATCCCAGACCCAGACCCGGGGCGGCTGGTATCCGGTCGTCTGACTCATGCTGCATACTCCTGAGGCAAAAGCAAAACGTCTACAGTAACAGCATCGGCGGCCACTGTGAACCAACTGCAACACCCCGGACTCCAGGCACTGCACGCCGCTGGACGAGCATCCTGCCCGGCCCGAGGCCGCTCAGGGCAGCAGCCGCAAAATCAATAATGCGGCGGGCGCTCGTCGGCGGCCCCGCCTGTGCCGGGCACACCACTGGCGGCGAACTGCTGTCGCAAGGCCAGCAGTTCGCGCGCCAGGGACTCGATCTGCTGCTGTTGCCGGAAAACGGTGCGGTTCAGCTGATCCAACAGGTCATCGGCATAGGCCGCCTTGACCTCCAGGTCCATCAGGCGTTTTTCCACCAGAGCGCCGGGTTCCGGGTCGACGGCAGGGGCCTCGATGACGGTACCAGCCGGCAGATTGGAAGAGACCATGGGATAGGCTCCGGACATTGAAAGATCAGGCGGGTTTATAGGGGTGTTCCTTCACCCAGTGGCGGGCGATATCGGCGCGAGTGGCGATCCAGACCCGGTCGTGCTTCTGGATGTGGTCCAGGAAACGCTGCAGGCCGGCGAAACGCCCCGGCCGGCCGATCAGGCGACAATGCAGGCCAACCGACATCATCTTCGGTGCAGTCTCGCCCTCGGCATAGAGCACGTCGAAGGCATCGCGCAGGTAGGTGAAGAAATGATCGGCGGTGTTGAAGCCCTGCGGCGAGGCAAAGCGCATGTCATTCGCGTCCAGCGTATAGGGCACGATGAGCTGGGGGTGGACCTTGCCGCCGCCCAGATCGACTTCGGTCCAGAACGGCAGGTCATCGCCGTAATAATCGGCATCGTACAGGAATTGGCCTTCCTCGGCGACGATGCGCAGCGTATTGGGACTGTCGCGCCCGGTATACCAGCCATCCGGATGGCGTCCCAGCAGATTCGAGACGACTTCCACGCAGCGCTGGAAATGCTCGTGCTCTACATCCTCGGGCACATCCTGATAGTGGATCCAGCGATAGCCGTGACAGGCGATTTCATGGCCCAGTTCGACAAAGGCACGCGCGACCTCAGGGTTGCGCTCCAGCGCCATGCCCACGCCAAAGACCGTCAGCGGCAGGTTGCGACGTTCGAATTCCCGCAGAATGCGCCAGACACCGGCGCGCGAACCGTATTCGTAAATGGATTCCATCGACAAGTGGCGGGCCGGATAGGCAGCCGCGCCGATGATCTCGGACAGGAACTGTTCCGAACCCGGATCGCCATGCAGGACGCAGTTTTCCCCCCCTTCTTCGTAGTTGATGACAAACTGCACGGCCACGCGTGCCTGGCCCGGCCAATTGGCCTGTGGCGGGATGCGGCCATAGCCGGCCAGATCGCGGGGGTAATGCTTGTCTGCCATGAAAGGTTCTCCTGATGAATGAAGTCAGATCGATGGGGTCAGGTTCGGGCGCTGGAATGCCGCCCAGGGGTCAAGGTCTGCACTGCCCGCCGCATCCATCCGCTGCTCGCAGTCCTTGAGATGGTGATCCATGGCGGCGCGCGCACCCGGCGCGTCGCGGCGTGCGATACGATCCAGAATATCCCGATGCTCCAGGTACGAGCAGGTGCTGTCTCGGGGGGCGTCGCCCAGCGCGATGATCAGCGTGGTCCGGGCGCACAGGCCGGCCAGCATCTCCGTCAGCACCTGATTGTCCAGCAGGCGGGCCAGTTCGACATGAAAGGCGTTGGACAGGCGCAGCCAGCTGATGCGATCGCCCTGCTCGAAGGCGCGCTGTTCGCGATCGACCATGCCATGCAAAGGCGCCAGCCGATCCGCCACGTCGTCCAGCGACGTGAGCTGATCGATCACGATGCATTCCAGCGCACGGCGCATGGCGAACACATCGCATACTTCCTTGGGTGTCGCCTGCCAGACCGTGGCGCCGCGATTGGGTTCGATCGCCACGATCTTGTCATGCGCCAGCCGCGCCAGCGCCGCCCGTACCGTCCCGCGCGAACAGTCGAAAGCCGCGCACAGCGCGGATTCGGTCAGCTTGGCCCCGGGCAGCAAGCGACGGTCCATGGCGGCATCGAAGATTTCCCCATAGACGCGATCGACGTCCGACGGCTGCCCGACCGGTTTGGGATCGCGCAGGGTCGAGGCGCGTGGCGCCTTCAGATCCTGAGCAGCGGGGGCAGGCTTCAGTTGGAGCATGGCCATAGGTGAAAACGACAGGATGGATTGACAACAAAAATTGTTGACAATTATTGGGGAATCACGCCAGAATCGTCAACACAAATTGTTGACAATTCTTCGTCGGCAATCATTCGTATCCGTCCTGCCCCGAATTCCGCCGGCCTGTCCGGCACTTCGCGAACCGGCGAATCGCTCGCCGGGACCGGCCATACCGGGGGCCTATTGGCAGGATACTGACCGGCATGACATCCCATGGGAAAACTCTCCACCCATGTCCTGGACACCGTGCATGGTGTGCCAGCCCAGGGCGTTGCCCTTGAACTCTATCGCCTCGAAGGCGATTCCCGCATCCTGCTCACGCAAACGGCCACCAACCACGACGGCCGATGTGATGCGCCTTTGCTCAGTGGCCCCGATCTGACCCGGGGCATCTATGAACTGGTCTTCCACGCTGGCGACTATTTTGCTCGCAAAGGAGTGCCGCTGCCCGAACCCCGTTTCGTCGATCAGGTCGTGCTGCGCTTCGGCGTCGCCAACCCGGACGAAAACTACCACGTCCCTCTGGTCGTGACCCCGTGGACCTGGTCCACCTACCGCGGCAGCTGAGCCTCACGCTCCGACCCGGCAAGCCCCACGATCAAAGAAACCAAGAGGAGACTCTCATGGAAGGCTTTTTCCTTGAGTACGGCAACCTGTTGCTGCGCTGGCTGCACGTCATTGCCGCCATCGCCTGGATCGGTGAATCCGTCTATTTCGTCATGCTCGACCTGAGCCTGCGTGCGCCCAAGGGCGAGCATGCCAAGCAACTGGGCGTGTTCGGCGAAATGTGGGCCGTACACGGCGGTGGTTTCTACCACAACCAGAAATACCTGACCAATCCGGCCGAACTGCCTGACGACCTGCACTGGTCGTTCTGGAAGTCCTACACCACCTGGCTGTCGGGCTTCGGCCTGTTCATGCTGCTGTACCTGTTGCGCGCCGATATCTATCTGGTCAATCCCGACAGCCCCTGGGAATGGGCGCGCAACATGAATGGCACCGAGGCCGGTATCCTGGCCGTGGCGTTTCTGGTGATCGGCTACAACGTCTACTCGCGCTTGTGCCGCATCATCAGCCCCACCGTCGAGCGCGACGGACTGCTGAGCGTGGCCGTGGGCGCGATGATGGTACTAGTCGCCTGGCTGACCACGCAGATCTTCCCCGGCCGCGCCGCATTCCTGATCACCGGCGCGCTGATGGCGACCTGCATGTCGGCCAGCGTGTTCTTCTGGATCATTCCCGGACAGCGTCGCATGGTCAAGGCCCTGAAGGCCGGCGAAAAGCCGAACCCGCTGGACGGCGCCCTGGGCAAGCAGCGTTCGGTGCACAACACCTACTTCACCCTGCCGGTGATTTTCCTGATGCTCAGCAATCATTATTCGTTTACCTACACGAACGAATACGCCTGGGTCATCATGAGCCTGTTCATCTTCGCCGGCGCGGTGATCCGCCAGTATTTCGTGCTGCGCCACACCGGCAAGAACGACCTGCGCTACCCGCTGGCCGGCATCGCAATGCTGGCGACCATCGGCTGGATCGCCGCCCCGGCGCCCGCGCCGGCCGGTGCCTCCGATCCCGCCGTGCAAGCCAGCAGCGCACAGGCTGCCGTTACGCTGGAGCAGGTCCACGGCATCATGACTGCCCGCTGCACGGAATGCCATTCGGCCAAACCCACGCAGCCGGGCTTCGCCGCCGCGCCGGCGGGAATCCTGCTGGACACCAACGAGCAGACCCTGCAGCACGCCGAGCAGATCAAGCAGGTCGTCGCCAGCAAGTACATGCCACTGGCCAACCTGACGAAGATGACCGACGAAGAGCGCGCCACGATTGCCGCCTGGAACGGCAAGTAGCACGTCGTCACAGGCTGCACCAGGGGTAGACCCTGGCCGCCTCGCGGCCCTGTGCCCCGAACCTGAGCAGCCGGTTTCATTGCTGCGCCAGACACACGAAACCCATGCTCAGGCCCTCGGGAGCCATGATGGAACCGCTTTCGGCCACCTGTACCATGACATAGCCAGCCGGACATGCACACGCGCCGGTCACGGGATTGGCCGAAGAATCGCCTGCCGCATTGCGACAACCCCGACGACTGTTGAGCATGTAGCCGCCCCCGGCCGGGCGCGCCAGCAAGGACCAGAGACCCTGTCGGCAGGCCAGCATGCCCAACCCATCCCGGGCGCGACCCAAGGCGCCTTCCGGCGCACAGAATTCACCGATCCCCCAGCCGCGTTCCAACTGCAGACTGTCGCGCGCGGCCAGGTGCGTCCCGCTGCGAATCACCCCCCGCACCGTGAGCACGCCCTGAAAATCCGGATCCCGAGCGTCCCCTACCCGGAGAAAGGCGTCGGTCTCTCCAGGCGTGTGGTCTCCGCGTTCTCCTGCAAGGGGTCGGGCCGCAAGCGCCACGACACCCGGCTGCCAATCGTCGCCGCCTTCTGTCGGCACCGGAACACGCCAGCCAGCACCGCTCAGGGCGCCGGGCCGGTGCGGCCAGACCACCAACCCGCGCCCCTCGGCAGCCTGCAGCCATTCGGCCACCAGCGCCTCGTCCACACCACCGGCCGCCGTGCGCAGTGCGGGCCGCGCATGCGTCAATGCCCACACCCGGCAGGCTGTCCCTGGACATACGCCGTCGCGCATCACCTTCAGGCCCAGGGTCCGGTGCAACGGCCCCTGGGCCTGCCAGCCCCTGGCGAGCAGCCCCGCTGCCTGCAGCTCGTCCCAGCTGGGCGCGGCCCAATTGGCAAAACCCTGGCCCGCCAACGCATCGGGCGCCTCGGCCAGGGCGATTGCGGCCGCATGACGCGCCAGGAATCCCTCGGCCGCATCGTCGGCGATCTGCATCCAGGCTGCCAGCGAACGCGCCTGGAGCGCCCGGATGCGCTGCGCCCATTCCTGCCCGGCCCAGACCGCCAGTGCCAATCCAAGAATGGCAACCACCATGAATTCGAGCAGCAACGAACCGCGCTGGCGCTGGTGCCCGCGATCCGGAAGGCGCTCAACTGACATGGAACACGAACTGGTTGACGTCCCCCTTGGCGCAGGCTGATTCCGCCGCCAGCGCGTTGTAGGTCGTGGACTCGTCCTTGACCGTCCGGGCAGCAGCGCCACGAGCCTCTACCGTGATGCGGTCGGCTACACGTTGCAACACCGATGCAATCGAGGGACAAGCCACATGATTCACCTGTCTCAGGCGCAACAGAAACGCAGCGCCGGCATCCACCGGCTCGACTTCGACCGTACCGCCACTGCCCAGGCCGTGCAAGACCGAGCCATCATTCGTCAGGGTCAACACGGTGGAATCCGCCACCATGGCCGCCAGATTGGCGGTGCCGATGTTCTCGTAGGGCATGTCGCCGGACGTGCCCGCATTGACGCGCACATGCATGATGAAGCGAGCCAGTTCCTGGCCGACCTTGGGAACCTTGTTTTCCATCACATAACCACCGATCGCGGGAATGCCGATCACCGCAATCAACAGCACGATGGCGGTCACGATCGAAATTTCGACCAGGGAAAACCCCGCCTGTCCCGTCCGGCGGCGCACAGCGCGCGATTGTGCCAATACTTGCATGAAGCCTCCTTTGCCGGATGTCCGGCTCACCAATGGGCCGGTCCTCAGGAACCGGCATGAAACATCATCCAGCCGCGCCGCAATTCGTCGAACGCGGCGTAATGCCACAGACCGATCCCCAGCACGACCATCACCCCGAGCATCAAGACCACCCAGCGCAGCACCAGAGCCTGGTGCCGCACGCGATCCAGCCAGCGACCAGCCATCCGCTGATGCACAGCCTGCAGCCCGGCCTGCACACCACGCGCAGCAGCCATGTCCTCCAGGAACCAATACAGATCGCGATCCAACAGCCCCGTGTCGAAAGCCGCTGCACCGGCCAGCCCATCATCGATGCGCTCGACCATGCATTCCAGGTGATCGCCCAGCCAAGGTGCGGCATCTTCCAGAAACAGCAGGACCACCGGGCGCAACTGGGTCGACCCGCCGTGCCCCGGTTGCAGCAGAATCGAGATCAGCGCCAACAGACGCAAAGCCTGGACCTGCCGATACAAGCGCCAGGGCCCAAAACGATCCAGGCGCTGGCGCAACGATCCGCGCCAGCGCGGCAGGGAATACAGCCCTGCCGCCAGCAGCGCAGCCATCCCGGCCGGCAGCCAGGCACCCCAGATGCGCAACCAATCTGCTCCGGCAAACAGGGCACGCGACCAGTCCCCCAGGTAGGCAGGCGGAAGCCCTTGGAAGGACTGTCTCAAGGCAGGCACCGTCCATTGCGGCAAGGCCAGCAACAGCAGGCTGGCCACCAGCAGGGCAGCCGCAGCCGATCCAAGCGTGGTCCACAACATGCGGCGCGCCTGGATCAGCAATGCAAGGTGGCTGGACAAGGCCTGAAAGCAGGCCAGCAGCCGGGCATTGCCCCAAGCCTGGGCCACTCGCACGAGTGCCAGTTCATCGGCAGGAAAGCAGCCCAGCCATGTGGCGCGCAGATCACCGCCGCTGGCCTCGCAGGCCCGAGCCCAGGCCTGCGACAAGCGGCCGCGCACCGTACCGGACCCATGGCGCAGCGCATCCCGGTCAAACAGTTCACGCACGGTCAGACGGCCTTGCGCGCCCAACAGTACCGCCTGGAGATAATCGAAGTAATCCGCGCGCTGGCCCGAAAAGCGCCAGGCATCCAGGCGCAGGCGCAGGCGCGGCAGCACCCCCGCGACCCATATCATCGGTGCGCCCCCTTGCGGTGCGGCGCAGCGCCACCAGCCAGCAGCCGCCCCTGACGCAACAGCAGTGTTTCGAAAGCCATGAACCGCGCCTCGACATCACGCGGATCCACCTGGCCGGAGAAGGCCTTTTCCATGGCGTGCGCCATCGCGCTCGTGTGCGGATCCGGCACATAACCATCACCTTTTTCCATGCCGGGCAAACCGGGCTCCAGACATTCCGCAGCAACGGTCCGGCCGTCGTAGCCGAACAGTTCCGGCAGCGCAACACGCCGACACCGCGCACAGCCAGCCGGATGGCGCAGGCGCAGCCCAGCCGGATCGACATCCCAGGCCAGCCCGATCCAGTCCAGCCACCGCTGCCAGTCCGCGATGTGACTGCCTGGCTGCTGGCGCGCAAGTTCGGCGGGCACTGCCGGCACTGCACAATCCGGACACAGCCGCGGCAACAATGCCTGGTAGACAAGCAGCTTCAGAATGCCAGGGGTCATCAGAAAATCACGCGGCACGGCAATGAAATCGGAAGCCAGCCGATCGATGATGGCGCGTGCCGAAGGCGCATGCACGGTGGTGTAGACATTGACGCCGGACCCTGCCAGATCCATGAACGCGAGCCCACTTTCGACATCGCGGATTTCCCCCAACAACACATCAGTCATGGCCGAACGTTTCAGGGTCCGCAGTTTGGCGGCGTAGCGGCCGTGGGCCTGCTGATCCAGGTCACGGCCAATGGTGTTCTGCACGGCCCGATCGATCCGGTATTCGACCGGCTCTTCCAGGGTGATGATCTTGCGATGCGCGGGCAAGCTGCGGATCAGGGCTGCCAATGTCGTCGATTTGCCTGAGCCCACAGTCCCCGAGAACACCAAAGCGCCCCCTTCGGACCTGAGGACTCGTTCGAAACGAGCAACCTGGTCGGCCCGATAGCCCAGCCCATCCAGCGTCACGGGAGCGGGTTCGGCATCCCGCGACAAAAACCGCAGACACACACTGGGCCCCCGGTCAGCCGCCAGGGAGGCCCAGCGCAAGGTGTAGGCCCGGCCATCCACGTGGCGCAGCAGACTGCCCTGCTGTTCCTGGAGGGGATCGAACACAGCCCCATTGCCCCCCTGGATGTCCATCCAGGCTACCGCAAGCACATCGCGCAGCAGGCTGGTGGGCATGTGGCGGAAACGTTCCGGCGCAACATAGCGGCCGGCCACGGTGTAGCGGACCTCGGATGCCTCGGCGTCACGGAGGACATTCAAGTGCAGGTCCGTCGCCCCCTGGCGCACGCCCCATTCGACCAGATCCTGAAACACCCCGGCCAGGGCTGTGGGCGTGCGATCCCCCACCTGCACCAGACCCGTGACGCCGTCCTCGCGCGACAGGGCCAGCAATAACGCAGCTGGCAGCACGTAGCGGGCGGGTTCCGACAGCACCCGGCCAGCGGCCCGCAACCGACGTTCCAGGGCATCCGCCTGGTCACTGCCGACATATTCAGCCCGCGCCAGCAACGTCACACTGCCATCGGCCCGCTCCACCGGGCAGACCCGGTCTGCCAAAGACTGGACGCCCAGATCTCGCGCCAGCACCCGCCGGATCTCCGGCTGCAATGCCGTCAGCTGACCAGGATGGTCGATGACCCCCGCCCGCGCGGGGTCGAACGGCGGTGGCGGTTCGGCCAGCAACACGGCAGAGGACCAGGGCTTCATGGCCGTGCCTCGCCCAGCAGCATGCGCAGGCACAGGGAATGACGATCATCACCGCGCTCGAGCTGGACGCAGGCTCCGTTCATGCCGCGCAGCTGATAAACGCCCCGATCGCCCGCATGGCCTGCAGGCCATGCCTGGCCGCGCACATACAGATACGCCCGGCGGCCCACCTGGACCTCGGCCATCAGGGCCCGGCCAACGCCATACAGGGCCACCAGACGAGGCTCCAATACCGGGCGCACACCGTTCATGCCGGAGTCTGCGTCCGCACGGCGGGCGGCCCCACCGGGCGGGACCTGCAGCGCATCACGCAGATCCTGCTGCATCAATTCGCGCACCGACTGGGTTTCCCAGCGAGTTTGCGGATCCTCGAATGCCGGACTGGCCTGTGCCGGCTCGCGGGCCTGGGCGACAGCGGGCGACATCACTTCCTGGGCCTGGACTGCAACCCCCACAGCCATCAAGGCCGACGCCAGGCCCACCGCCCGGCGCGTGCATTCATGATCGGTTTTCATAGACGGTTCCTTCAAGGAGTAAGGTCAGGCGGCTGGCGCGCACCCCAGGACGGGCGCTTGGCGCCAGCGACAGAGAAGCTTGATGCCAGGAAACAGATTCCGCCAGCGGCACCAGCAATGGTCCCGAACGCAGGGGGCCTTCGACCCGCAACGTGCGCACGAACAGGCTGGGAAAATCCTCTGGCCGGGGAAGCTCACGCCCCTGAGCATCATGCGGTGCCGGCACCGCCAGCGGGCGGGCCGTATCCAGCCGCAGTGAAGCAAACGCCGGCAGCACCGCCTGGAGCGAACTGGCCCAATCACGCGCCAGCAACCCCGCGCGCGGCAAATGGCGCGGATCAGCCTGCCGACCAGGCAGAGACAGCGTCCAGGCGGCACGCGCAATGTCCAGGGATGGAAAATCCAGTTGCCAGCCAGCTGGGGCATCCTGCAGCAGCGCCCGGTTATCGGCCAGGCGCTCGTGACGGCGGTATTCGCTCATGCAATGCCAGTGCGCACCATCCGGCTGCGGCCGGCAACGCAGGGCATGCAGGGCCCAGCCACCCAACTGCGCCGGTTGGCGGTACAGCGCATCCAACAGTGCCTGGGTGCCAGCCTCGCCATGAAGCGGGCGATGCGCCAGAACACGTTCCAATGCGGCATCCCAGTGGGCCCGCGCATCGGGTTCAACCGTGGCGATGGCATCAGATCCGCCGCCCCAATGCAGCCAGCCAGCGATGCCAAGGCCTGCGATTGCAGCCAGGATGAACAGCCGCAGGCCACGTCGCCGGACCGGCTCCAAGGGTGGGCTGCCCGCTGCCTGAACGGCCAGCGCCTGCAGCAGGCTGATCGCATCCGGACCCGAAGGTTCGGCAAGCAATTCCAGTGCCGGATGCGCCTGGCGCAGGGCATCGACAGCCGCGCGGGCCAGCGCCTCGTCGGGATAGCTGCGGTCGGCCCGCGACAGCGCGACACCCTCGTGGACGGCCAGCACATGCCAGCCCCCCGATTCGTACGGCAGCAAGCAGGCCACGGTCCCGCGCGGGTGGCGACGCGCCAGCAGATCCGCTGCCGACCAGCACACCAGGCCCGTCGGCAAGCCGCGCGCCAGGCCCAGCGCGGCAGGAGGATCACCCGACAGCACGCGATGAGACGCCCCCAGGCCTCGCGCCCGCGCCCGGGCTGCATCCGGGTCACCCAGCAATGGAATCCAATCCAACCCGAAAGCCAGTGGCACCCGGCCGACCCAGACGAGACGAGCGGCACGCGCCATGTCAGAGCCCTTCCTCGACCCGTGCGGTGATGATCAGGACTGTGGTCAGCCGCTGGACATCGAGCTGATTGCCGCCGCCAAACAACGCGGGCATCCCGGGATTCAGGCGCCGTTCGGCGGACTCGGATGTCTGCCGGTCGAACCCGGACACGACCAGGGGCTGCCCTGGCTGCAGGGCCAGCTGCTGCACCGTCCCGTTGCCCTCGATAGTCAGCTGCTGCAACTGCAAGGGATGATCCTTGTCCCCCAGGGTAATGGTCTTGAGCGGCTGGGCCACCGTGTTGTCATAGGCCAGCGACAGCAGGATCTGGCCGTCTTCCTGGGCATCGGGAACGAGAGTCAGCAAAGACCCGACCGTTTCAGACTTCTGGTTGACAGACACGGCCGGCACCGCCAGGCCACTGGTCCCGGAAATCGGCGTGGTCTCGATCCGGTCGATGTACGAGAATGTCGTACGCACCGCATGCGAAACTGGCCGGCGATTCAAGCCCAGGATCGGCACGCTGCTGCGGCGCACCAGTTGAACGGATTCGCCCAGGGCACGGATCACCGCTTCGCTGCCGGAAAAAGGCCCCTGGACGATATCCACCCCCAGCTGACCGCCTTTGCCATTGGCCAGGGCCGGCACGGCCAGCCCGGCAGCCAGGCGGGCGCCGGAAAACACCAGATTCCAGTCGATGCCGGCCTGGGCCTGTTCGCTCAGGGCCACGGTCAACTCCTCGATGACCAGACGCACTCGCCGTGTCAGCGCCCGATTTTCCCGATCCAGGTAGCGGGCGATGCGGTCCAGGACATCGGGCGTATCGGTCACGACGACCGCCGCGCCCGCACCGGGTTCGGCCGCCAGCACCCCCGCCCGTGAAAGAAACGGCTCGATCCGTGCGCGGACCACCTTCATCATGTCCTGCTCCCCGCTGCTCAAGCGCGTGCTGGACGCACTGACGAAGCCCCCGGACGAAGCATCCCGCCCCTGCCCCAGCGATGCCTGAACGCGTGCATCCAGTGTCAGCGCCTGGACATCGAAGACCCGGGTATCAGTGCGAAAAAATTCGATGCGGTCCCGTTCATAGCGCCAGCGCACGCCCAGATGGGCGCACAAGCGGTCCAGGATGAGCGGCAACGGCGCCGGCCCCGAAGCCAGATCGAAAGGCTCTGGCGGATCGGAAGGTGCGACACCCTGCCCGGCCGCACCCGCCAGGCGCGGCAGAAAAAAACCAGGCGGCAGCAGGGCATCCGGCCGCACATGCACTGGAATCCCCGTGACCGCTGCGATACGTCGTGCGATCCGACGCAAATCCCCGGTGCCGTCGGCAAACAACAGGGTTGTGCGCACATTGGCGCGCAGGGGCGCGGGCAGCGTCAATTCCCTGGCCAGCGGCTGTGCCCGGCCAGCGATCCAGGGCCGGTCAATGTCCTGTGCAACCCGACGCGCGCCGGCTTCCGGATCAGCGGCAGCCCGGGCGAAGCGCCCGTGTTCCCTGGACGCAGCGGCATCCGCCTGGCGAAAATCGTCCGCCAACTGGCGCAATCGTTCAGAAAAGGCGCAGCCGGACAAACCCAGGCACAGACAGACAAGGGCAGGCGCCCAGCAACGAACCGTCATGGCGCGTCTCCTGGGACCTGAGTCCGATCGCAGCGCTGCGCCAGTGGCACGACCCTGAGTACCCGGTTCGCATAGAAACAGGGCTGGACTGGCCGGTCTCCAAGTTCGGTGGCGGACAACAGGCCACGCACCGCTTCCCGGAACTCGTCACCAAAGGCGGCAGACCCAGCCAGAGGAATGTCGGCATCCACATCCCAGTGCTCCGCTTCGAAGGTCCAGCCAGCAGCGCGCGCCCAGCGTTCCAGCGCCCGACGGACGTTGCCATCGGCCGGAGATACATCGAAAGAGGCCAGCCGGTTTTTTGCAACCGGCTGAACGATCGGCACGGCCGTCGCCGGCCCCGGCTTGGCTGGATCACTGGCAAGCGGCTTGGGTGGTGCTGGCGGGATAGGCAACGGCACAGGCCGGGGCGGCGGCACAGGCATCGGCAGATGCGTGCTTGGCCCGTCGTCATTTGCCAAGGAGCGCGGCGCGGGCGGAGCGGCGTCCATCCCTGGCGGCATTTCCCCGGCGCGCCAGACTTCGGCTTGCGACAGGCCACCGCGCAGCACGATACGCGCCGGCACGCCCCGCAGAACCAGATAGTCCCGATCACGCCGGGGCCGCAACAGCCGATCACCCCGCGCAGAGCGTTCGAACACAGCGGGCGCAGGCTGGTCGGCGGGATACTGCAGCCAGGTCTCGCGCCCATCGTCGAAGACCTGCAGCGGCGCCAGCGCAGGATCGCCCGCGATATGCCAATCAAAACGGTAGACGCCGAGCGCAGATGGCCAACCCGTCAATTCACGCCACCAGGCGCCATCGCCCGTGGCAGCGCAGCCTCCCAAGCCCACCAGCAACAACCCTGCGCCCAACAGCCTGATCATGTTTTTCCCCTGCGACACGGCAATCGTGAATCACAGCGCTCATGGTGGCGCGTCCGGGTCTGGCCCGCCAGACGGAGATATGCGAACGGCTAAAAAGATCCACCCCCGGTGCCTCGCCGTAAGATCGGCGGGCGCCCGGGGGCGGCGGACATCAGGAAAATCGAGCGGCGCGGCGGCGATCTGGCGGGAACCATCCCGCCGCCGGCCGCATGGTCAGCGCTGGCGCACCAGCTTGTTGGCCTCGGTCGAGGCCATGTTCAGGGCCGTGACTGCCGGCTGCTGGCCACTGAGTGCAGAATCCAGGATCTGCTGGAACCGCGAGCGGATGGCCGGATAATTGTGGATGCGGAACCCCTGGGCCGTCAGGACGGCCTTGCCACTGTAGACCGCCACCAGATCACGCCATTGGCCCAGTTTGGCGTAGTAGCTGGCGGGGGTGGCGTCAAAGGCCGCCTGAGTCAGCGGCAGGAAGCCGGTCTGTTGATACCAGCGCGACGCCTGCTCGGGCTGCGACAGCCAGCCCAGGAAGGCTGCCGTGGCATCGGTGACGGGTTTGGGGGTCTTCATGACCCACAGGCCGGAACCGCTGACGAAAGGGTTGCCGGGCTTGCGCGTGACCTCGGGATAATACGGCAGGCCGGAGACTGCGTAGTTCAGCTTGCGCTGGCCATTGAATTCGCCGATATGGCTTGAACTGGACATCAGCACGGCGCATTCGCCCTTGGAGAAGCGCTCGATGGAATGCATGCCGGCATCCGGGCGCACCATGATCTGGGAACGCACCCAACTGATCATCAGCGACAAGTGGCGCACGTAGGTCGAGTCGAAGGAAAAGCTGGGCAGACCCTTGGCCTTCAGGCCATTGTCTGCACTGGCGTAGAACTGATTGTTGACCGCCGCCAGGTTTTCCAGGTTGATGGACACCGGCAAATCGGAAGTCAGCGGACATTGACGCGAGCCATTGTTGGCCATGGTCACGAGTTGCCCCTGCAGTTCCATCCAGGTGCGCTGCGGCACGGCAGGCGCCAGATTGGCTTTCTTGAAGGCATCCTGGTTGTAGTACATGACGGGGATTTCCAGCATGTACGGAAAGGCCATCAACTGGCCCTTGGCATCATGGACGAAGGCATTGTCCGAGGACACGAACCAGCGCGTGTTTTTCATCGCCGAGGATTTCTGCAGCACGTGGAACGGTTGCACGTAACTGCGCCGAGCGACGTCTTCCAGGGTATGGCTGTCACCAATCTGCGCCAAGGCCGGCAGATTCTTGGACTGAGCCGCCGCACCCAATGCCTTGTCGAGCGCTTCCGGCGTATCGAAGGCGCGCGCCACGACCTTGACGTCGGACTGGCTGCGGTTGTAGGCCTTGATCAGGTCCTGGAAAGCTTCGGCATTATGACCCTTGAGAGTATGCCAGACCGGCACTTCGGTCGCAGCCCAGGCAGGAGTGACTGCGAAAGCCGCCACCAGCGCCCAGACAAGGCGCACCCCTGGACGCAGCGCGCCGGAGCCAGAAGGAAGATTCATGATGATTCAATCCAAAAAAGGAAAGTCGATATCCGGTGCCCGACCGGACACCAGGTCTGCCAACACCCTACCTGAACCCGCCCCCATGGTCCAGCCAAGGCTGCCATGGCCCGTGTTCAGGTAGAGATTGCGTATCCGGGTACGACCGATGAGGGGGACGTTGGAAGGCGTCGTGGGCCGCAGGCCGGACCAGAACTGAACGTTAGCAAAATCGAGGGCGCTTGGGAACAGGGCACGGGCCTGCTCGACCAGGCGATTGCAACGGCCAGTGTCCAGGACGCGGGAATAGCCGCCGATCTCGGCCGTCCCTGCCATGCGCAGCCGATCTCCCAGACGCGAAAAGACCAGCTTGGATTCCTGGTCCACCAGGCTGACCATGGGCGCCGCCGCCGGGTCCCGCAGACGAAAAGTCGCGGAATAGCCTTTGGCCGGCCAGACTGGGCAGGACAGGCCCAGCGGCGCCGCCAGCTGCGGCGTGAAACTGCCCAGGGCCAGCACGTAGGCGTCCGCATGCAGGGACTGGAACGTCCCATCGGGCCCGATCAGTTCGGCCACGGAAATGCGGCCTTCCACGGGAATCAGCCGATTGACCCGAGTATCGTAGCGAAAGCGCACCCCCGCGCCTTGTGCCCGTTCAGCCAGGGCGCGGGTGAACTGATGGACATCGCCGGATTCGTCATCCGCCGTGAAATCACCGCCGATGATCGGCTCCCGGGACGCCGCCAGCGCCGGTTCGATGCGCAAGACCTCGGCCGCATCGACGATGCGCCGATCCACCCCCAGTTCGCGCATCTGCGCGGCACTGACCTGGGCATGTTCGAATGCCTGCGGATCACGATAGAAGGCCAGGATGCCGCGTTCGAGATGGTCGTATTCGATCCCCAATTCCGCCCGCATTTCACGCAATGTGGCGCGACTGTAGCGCGCCAGGCTGACCATGGCACGCAGATTCGCCGTGAAGCGTGAGGCGCGGCATTCGTTCAGGAATCGCGCGCACCACAGCCATTGCCGAGGTTCCAGGCGCGGCGACACGCGCAGCGGTGCATCGGAGCGCCCGATCCAGCGCAAGACTTTGCGCAGCGTATGGGCACTGGCCCAGGGCTCGGCATAGCAGACGGAGATCTGGCCGCCATTGGCCCGGCTGGTTTCCAGTGCCGCCCCAGGGCGCCGCTCGATGACCTCGACTTCGTGGCCGGCACGCGCCAGCCACCATGCGCTGGACACCCCGATGATGCCCGCGCCGAAAACGGCGATTTTCATCGTGGCGCCGCTCCGCAGCACGGTCTCTGTCCACAGCCCCGAAACGGAGCTGCAGCGGCATGCCAGCCGTCGGATGGACGGCCCGCCGCAGGCACAGCATGACAAATGGAACTCATGCGTCGACCCTGGCCAGATCCGCCGCCGAAGTGAACGCATCGGCGTGAAACGCCTCGGGCGCCAATCCGCACTGCTCGATGAAATCCCGGCGTGCGGCCTCGACCATGGCCGGATTGCCGCACGCATAGACTTGATGGCCGGACAGATCGGGCAGATCCGCCATGACGGCCAGATGCACCCACCCGGTCCGTCCCTCCCAGCCGTCGTCTGGTGCCGCCTCGGACAGGACGGGGACATAACGGAATCCTGGCAGGCGGTCTTGCCATCCGAGCGCCAGATCCTGCCGGTACAGATCGGCGGGACGGCGCCCCCCCCAGTACAGCGTCGCCGGGCGCGTATCGCCCCTTGCCAGCATGCCTTCGACCATGGCCTGAATGGGCGCGAAACCCGTCCCGCTGGCCAGAAAGACGATGGGCCGGGAGTCATCGGGATCCAGGAAGAACGAACCCAACGGCCCCTCGATGCGCAGGATATCGCGCGGCTTGAGCGGTTCGGCCCCCACACCGAAGACCCGGCTGGTGAACAGCCCGCCCGGCATGTGGCGCACATGCAGGCGCAGCCGATGGTCTTCAAGCTGGCCACAAGCCATGGAATAGCTGCGCCGGCTACCGTCCTTGAGGATGAATTCCAGATACTGCCCCGGCTGGAAACGGAAGGCCTCTGCCGAGGGCAACTGCAGCGAGATTTCCATCACGTCGGGAGCCAGCGGATCCAGGGACAGCACCCGCACGGGCATCTTGCGCACCACGATATCGTCGGCCATGCGCACCTCGCGGGCCTCGATGAGCAGATCGGAGTTCGGGCGCGCCTGGCACAACAGAGTATGCCCCTGTGCCAGATCGGCCGCATCGAGGATGCGGGCTGGCGCCTGCCCGGCGTCATATTCACCCGACACCACCCGGCCCTGGCAGGTGGAGCACGTCCCATTGCGGCAGCTGTAGGGCAGAACGATGCCCGCCGCCAGGGCGGCATCCAGGACCGTCTGCCCCGGTTCGACCAGGAATTCCCGGCCGGCCGGCAGCACCGTGACCTTGAAGCTCATGATATGGATTCCATCGGCATGTTGCAGTGCAAGAGTCCTATTCTAGCC
This sequence comes from Castellaniella sp., assembly GCF_034007085.1. Taxonomy (GTDB): domain Bacteria; phylum Pseudomonadota; class Gammaproteobacteria; order Burkholderiales; family Burkholderiaceae_B; genus Castellaniella. Next base: position 31,328 of record NZ_JAVERO010000008.1, read on the forward strand.
CTCCGTGCCGGTCCTGGGTCTTGCGTTCACATCAATTTTCGCCACCGGGCCAGAGGCTGGGCTGCTTGATCTTGACGTCCAGCAAGCGCCCCTTGCGGGCCCGCCGGCCGGCATACAGGGCCAGTTCATCGGGCGTCAGGACCAGTTCCGTATCGCGCGCCCGATACACGCCGCGCAGCACCACGCCCGAGCCGCCCACCCCGGCCCACTGCTCGATGCCATCCCCCTCGTCCAGCCCCATCAGGATGGTGCCGCGCCCACCGCTGGACAAGGTTTTCAGCTCATCGAGCGCCACCACCAGAAACTTGCCCTTGCGGCTGAGCAGGGCCACGGCCGTGTCGTCCGGACGCAACAACAGCGGCTTGAGCAGCTTGTCGCCCTTGTCCAGCGTGATGAACTGCTTGCCGGCATGCTGGCGCGTGGACAGATCACCGATCCGCGCCAGAAAACCGTAGCCCGAGGCCACGCCCAGCAGGACCCGCCGATCGGGCTCGCCGGCCAGCATGTGGACGATGCGGCTGCCGGGTTCCAGGCTGATCATCGCAGTCACCGGTTGCCCGTCGCCACGCGCCGAGGGCAGGCTGGCAACCGCGATGCTGTAGGATCGGCCGGTATTGGACAGCGCCATCAATTCCTGGGTGCTGCGGCATTCGATGGCGTCGTACAGGGCATCGCCCGTCTTGAAGCCAAACTGCGATGCATCATGGCCATGGCCCTGGCGGGTGCGCAGCCAGCCCTTCTGGGACACCACCACCGTGACAGGCTCATCGACCACTACCGTTTCCAGGACGGCCCTTTCGGCCGTCTCGATCAGCGTGCGGCGGTCATCCCCGTACTGCTTGGCGTCGGCCTCGATCTCGCGAATCATCAGGCGCTTGAACGCGGCGGGATCGTCCAGCAGTTCCTGCAGGGCCAATTGTTCCTCGCGCTTTTGCGCCAGTTCCTGCTCGATGCGGATGCCTTCCAGGCGGGCCAGCTGGCGCAGGCGCATTTCCAGGATGTCGTCGGCCTGGCGTTCAGTCAGCCGGAAGCGTTCCATCAGCGCCGCACGGGGCTCATCCGCCTCGCGGATGGTGCGGATGACCTCGTCCACATTCAGGTAGACAATGCTGCGGCCTTCCAGGATGTGGATGCGGTCCTGCACCTTGTCCAAGCGATGACGGGTGCGCCGCGTGACCGTTTGCGCACGGAAAGCCAGCCAGGATTCCAGGATCTGGCGCAGGCTGCGCTGGCCTGGCCGCCCATCGGTGTCGATGCACACCAGGTTGACCGGCACATTGCCTTCCAGGCCGGTGCGCACCAGCAGCATGGTGACGAATTCATCACGATCGATGCGGCTGGTCTTGGGTTCGAAGACCAGCCGCACAGGATCCTGCTTGCCGGATTCGTCGCGCACCGAGTCCAACATGCCCAACACCAGCGCCTTGGTCTGCTGCTGTTCGGCCGACAGGGATTTCTTGCCGGCGCGTGGCTTGGGATTGGTCAGATCCTCGATGGTTTCCAGGATCTTCTGGGCCGAAACGCCAGGCGGCAGTTCGGTCACCACCAGTTGCCACTGGCCGCGCGCCATGTCCTCGAAATGCCAGCGCGCACGCGCTTTCAGGGTGCCCCGGCCGCAGGCATAGATCTGGGCGATATCCTCGGCTGGCGTGATGATCTGACCGCCGCCGGGAAAATCCGGCCCCGGTACCAACGTGAACAGTTCTTCATCGGGCAGGTTCGGCCTGCGCAACAGCGCCACGCAGGCGCGCGCGACCTCGCGCAGATTGTGGGAAGGAATTTCGGTCGCCATGCCCACCGCAATGCCCGAAGCGCCGTTCAGCAGCATGATCGGCAGGCGCGCCGGCAAACAGACGGGTTCCTGCTGGCTGCCGTCGTAGTTGGGCGTGAAATCGACCGTGCCCTCGTCCAGTTCGTCCAGCAGCAGCCGGGCAAACGGCGTCAGGCGGGCCTCGGTGTAGCGCATGGCGGCGGCGTTGTCGCCGTCACGCGAACCGAAGTTGCCCTGCCCATCGATCAGCGGATAGCGCAGCACGAAGTCCTGCGCCATGCGCACCATGGCATCGTAGGCCGCCTGGTCGCCGTGCGGGTGGTATTTGCCCAGCACATCGCCGACCACGCGAGCAGACTTCACGGGCCGGGCCTGGGGCCCCAGCCCCATCGCATCCATGGCATACAGGATACGGCGCTGCACCGGCTTCTGGCCGTCGGATATTTCGGGCAGCGCGCGACCGCGCACCACCGACACGGCATAGTCCAGATAGGCCTGCTCCGCATAGCGCGCCAGCACCAGGCTATCGTCACCCCCATCCAGCAATTCAGTCTGATTCAGATCCATTCCAGTCTTCGCGACACCTTGATTAACGTCCAACAGGCCCTGAGGAACCTAAACGTCCACATCGGCCAGATTGCCTTTTTCTTCCAGCCAGCCACGCCGCTGGGCGGCTTCGCCACGCGCCATCAGCAGGTCGAACATGCGCTCCGAAGCCGACAGGCCATCATCCCCATGACGCACCCGCGCCAGGCGACGGGTATCGGGATTGAGCGTCGTGTCCCAGAGCTGTTCGGCATTCATCTCGCCCAGGCCCTTGAAACGGCTGATGCGCCAGCCGCCTTCGCGCAGTCCTTCGCCGCGCAGTTTTTCCAGCACCGTATCCAGTTCCACCTGATCCAGGCAATAGAGCTTGCGCGCCGGCCGCTTGCCGGCTGCCGGCACGTCCACGCGAAACAGCGGCGGGCGGGCGATATAGACGTGGCCCGCCTCGATCAGGCGCGGAAAATGGCGCAGGAACAAGGTCAGCAACAGGACCTGGATGTGTGCGCCGTCCACATCGGCATCCGACAGAATGCAGATACGGCCATAGCGCAGGCCCGACAGATCGGCCTGCTGGCCGGGACCGTGCGGATCGACACCGATGGCCACGGAAATATCGTGTATTTCCTGGTTGGCGAACAGGCGGTCGCGCTCGACTTCCCAGGCATTCAGGATCTTGCCGCGCAGCGGCAGGATCGCCTGGAATTCCTTGTCCCGCCCCATCTTGGCCGAACCGCCGGCCGAATCCCCCTCGACCAGGAAGACCTCGGTACGACTCACATCGGTCGATTCGCAATCGGTGAGCTTGCCCGGCAGCACGGCAACCCCCGAGCCCTTGCGCTTTTCGACCTTGCGCGCGGCACGCGAACGCGCCTGTGCCTGGCCGATGGCCAGTTCGGCGATCTTCTTGCCCTGTTCGACGTTGGCGTGCAGCCACAGTTCCAGCGCATTGCGCAGGAATCCACCGACCAGGCGGACCGCATCGCGGCTGTTCAGGCGTTCCTTGATCTGGCCCTGGAACTGCGGGTCCAGGATCTTGGCCGACAGGATGAAACTGGCACGCGCGTACACATCCTCGGGCAGCAGGCGGATACCCTTGGGCAGCAGATTGTGCAGTTCCGCGAACGATTTGACCGCCCCGAACAGACCTTCACGCAGGCCCGACTCGTGGGTGCCTCCGGCCGGCGTGGCAATCAGGTTGACATAGGATTCACGCACCACCGGCCCTTCCTCGGTCCAGGCCACGACCCACTGGGCGCCTTCGCCGGGCGCGTACTGCTCGTCGTCCTGGTCCGCATACTGACTGCCCTCGAACGGTGGCGCCAGGACCGGCGTGCCGCCCAGAGCCTCGTCCAGGTACCCGCGCAGCCCGGATTCATAGTGCCATTCGCGCCGCTGACCGGTTTTTTCCAGCGCCAGCGTCACCCGCGTGCCCGGCAACAGCACCGCCTTGCTGCGCAACGCATGTTCCAGTTCGCCCAGCGGCACCTGAGCATGGTCAAAGTAGCGCGCATCCGGCCAGGCCCGCACCCGGGTGCCGGTGCGGCGGCGCCCGACAGTGGCCACCTGGGCCAGCGGTTCGATCACCTCGCCACCGGCAAAGACGATGCGCCATTCGCCGCCGTCGCGCCAGACAGTCACCTCGAGCCGCGTGGACAAGGCGTTGGTGACCGACACCCCGACCCCGTGCAGACCGCCTGAAAACGCATAGGCGCCGCCATCGGCCTTGCTGAACTTGCCCCCCGCATGCAGGCGAGTGAAGACCAGTTCGACCACGGGCGCGTGTTCCTCGGGGTGCTCGCCCACCGGAATGCCGCGCCCGTCATCCTCGACCGTCAAACTGCCATCGGCATGCAGCGTGACCGCGATGCTGCGGGCATGCCCGGCCAACGCTTCGTCGGCGGCATTGTCGACGACTTCCTGGATGATGTGCAGCGGATTGTCGGTGCGCGTGTACATCCCAGGGCGCTGGCGCACGGGCTCCAGCCCCTTCAGGACGCGGATCGACGATTCATCGTAGCGTGTGGTGCCCAACGTTTTCCGTCCGTCTGTGTGATTCAAAAGAGGCCTATTTTACGGAGAATTAATGGTATGCTTATCTCCATCGGATCGATGCGCCCTTTCCTGGGGCGATTTCATCCCGGTCCGCCGTCTTCCCTTATCCTCGCATCCGCGCACACGACATGAGTGATTCCATCAAGCACGTCAGCGACGCGTCCTTTTCGGGCGACGTGCTCCAATCCGACCTGCCCGTCCTGGTCGACTACTGGGCTGAATGGTGTGGCCCCTGCAAAATGATCGCACCCCTGCTCGACGAGATCGCAGCCCAATACCAGGGCCGCGTGACCATCGCCAAGCTCAATGTGGACGAAAACCCCAGCAGCGCAGCCCAGTACGGCATCCGCGGCATCCCCACCCTGATGCTGTTCAAGGGCGGCAAGGCCGTGGCCACCAAAGTCGGCGCCCTGTCGCGCGCCCAGCTCCAGGCCTTCCTCGACGAAGCCCTCTGACGCATCCCGTCCATCCGCTGTGATCCCGCGCGCGAACCCGGTTCCGGGTTCGCCGGCCATCCGACGACCTTCTCTTTTCTTCCCTCTCCCTCTTTCCCATGCACTTGAACGAACTCAAAGCGCTGCACGTTTCGCAGCTGCTCGAAATGGCAGCCGGTCTCGAGATCGAAAACGCCAATCGGCTGCGCAAGCAGGAACTGATGTTTGCCATCATGAAACGGCGGGCCAAACAGGGCGAACAGATCTTCGGCGACGGCGTCCTGGAAGTCCTGCCCGATGGTTTCGGCTTCCTGCGTTCGCCCGAAACATCCTACCTGGCCAGCACCGACGACATCTACATTTCTCCTTCGCAAATCCGGCGTTTCAACCTGCACACGGGCGACTCCATCGAGGGCGAGGTCCGCACCCCCAAGGATGGAGAGCGCTATTTCGCGCTAGTCAAAGTTGACAAGGTCAACGGCACGGTCCCGGAAGCCATCAAGCACCGGATCATGTTCGAAAACCTGACGCCGCTGCACCCGGACGAACCCCTGGTACTGGAACGCGACATCAAGAGCAAGGAAAACATCACCGGCCGCATCATGGACATCTTCGCGCCGATCGGCAAGGGCCAGCGCGCCCTGGTGGTCGCCAGCCCGAAGTCCGGCAAGACGGTGATCATGCAGCATATCGCGCACGCCATCACCACCAACTACCCCGACGCCGTGATGATCGTGCTGCTGGTGGACGAGCGCCCCGAAGAAGTCACCGAAATGCAGCGCACCGTGCGCGGTGAAGTCGTGGCCTCGACATTCGACGAGCCCGCCACGCGCCACGTCCAGGTCGCCGAGATGGTCATTGAAAAGGCCAAGCGGCTGGTCGAAATGAAAAAGGACGTGGTCATTCTCCTGGATTCGATCACCCGCCTGGCTCGTGCCTACAACACCGTGGTGCCGACTTCGGGCAAGGTCCTGACCGGGGGCGTGGACGCCAACGCGCTGCAGCGCCCCAAGCGTTTCTTTGGCGCGGCGCGCAACCTGGAAGAAGGCGGTTCCCTGACGATCATCGGCACCGCCCTGATCGAGACCGGCAGCCGCATGGACGAGGTCATCTACGAAGAATTCAAGGGCACCGGCAATTCCGAGGTCCACCTCGAACGCCGGCTGGCCGAAAAACGCATTTACCCGGCCATCAACCTGAACAAATCCGGCACCCGCCGCGAAGAGCTCCTGATCAAACCCGAACTTCTACAGAAGATCTGGGTCCTGCGCAAATTCATCCACGATATGGACGACGCCGAAGCGATGGAATTCATCCTGGACAAAATCCGGGCCACCAAGAACAACGCCGAGTTTTTTGACATGATGAAAAAATAAGCGAGCACCTTTGATGACACTTCCTTCCGTCGATCAGTTTCTCTCCCGGATTCAGGCCCGGGACCCGCATCAACCCGAATTCATGCAGGCCGTCAAAGAAGTCATGCACAGCCTGTGGCCTTTCATCCAGCAGAACCCGCGCTACGCCAGCCAGGCCCTGCTCGAACGCCTGGTCGAACCCGAACGCGCCCTGCAGTTCCGCATCAGCTGGATGGATGACGCCGGACGAATCCAGGTCAATCGGGGTTTCCGCATCCAGCACAATTCGGCCATCGGCCCCTACAAGGGCGGCATGCGATTCCACCCCTCGGTGAATCTTTCCATCCTGAAATTCCTGGCCTTCGAGCAGACCTTCAAGAACGCGCTGACCACCCTGCCCATGGGGGGCGGCAAGGGCGGATCCGATTTCGACCCCAAGGGCAAGTCTGACGCCGAAGTCATGCGCTTCTGCCAGGCACTGATCATCGAACTGCATCGACACCTGGGGCCTGACACGGACGTGCCGGCCGGCGACATCGGCGTGGGGGCCCGCGAAGTCGGCTTCATGGCTGGCATGATGAAAAAACTGTCCAACCAGGGCGCCTGCGTCTTCACCGGCAAGGGCCTGAGCTTCGGTGGCAGCCTGATCCGCCCCGAAGCCACCGGCTACGGCACGGTCTACTTCGCCGAAGAAATGCTCAAGCATGCCGGCCAATCGCTCGAAGGCTACACGGTCTCGGTCTCCGGTTCGGGCAATGTGGCGCAATACACCATCGAAAAATGCCTGCAACTGGGCGCCAAAGTCGTCACAGTGTCCGATTCCCATGGCTGTGTGGTCGATCCCGCAGGCTTCACGGCAGAAAAACTGGCAGCCCTGATCGAACTGAAAAACGAAAGGCGCGGCCGTGTCGAGGAATACGCCAGGCAATTCGGCCTGACCTATGAAGCTGGCAAGCGCCCCTGGCACGTGCCCGTGGACGTGGCTCTGCCCTGCGCGACGCAAAACGAACTGGAAATCGACGACGCCCGCACCCTGATCGCCAACGGGGTGCGTTGCGTGGCCGAAGGCGCCAACATGCCTTCGACCATCGAAGCCGCCGAAGCCTTCATCGCTGCAGGCGTGCTGTATGCCCCCGGCAAGGCCAGCAACGCCGGCGGCGTGGCGGTATCCGGCCTGGAAATGAGCCAGAATGCCCAGCGCCTGTCCTGGACGCGGGACGAAGTCGACGCCAAGCTGCATGCGATCATGCGCGACATCCACCAGAATTGCGTGCGCTACGGTCGCGTGGACAAGACTGTCAACTACCTGAACGGCGCCAATATTGCCGGTTTCGTGAAGGTCGCCGATGCCATGCTGGCCCAGGGGGTCTACTGATGACGCACCCAGCCCAATGGCCTCATCCCTGAAAAAAGCTCCCTCGGGAGCTTTTTTCATTGCGCCGTCGCAGCAGGCTGCGTGGCCTGTTCGGCGCCGACGTCCACCGGCACGTCCTGGACCTTGGGGTCGTCCCATGAACCTGTGATGCGATAACGTGCCGTCATGCTGTGGGCCAGCGGCGTCTTCAGCAGCCACTGGGTCACGAAAGCCCCCAGGCCGACCACCGGATTGATAGCGATGCCGGCGGCCAACGCCGCACCGCTGACATCCAGGTTAGGCACGATGACGGCCTGCAGGTCCAGGGTTTCGTTCACGATATTGGTGTTGCCATCCAGCAGGATCGTGCCCACGGGGCCGATCACCTTGTAGTCGCGAACCGTCACCTGGCCCCGGTCCATGTCCAGTACCCCGCGCAACTGATCGAAAGGGAAGCCGTCCTTGGGCAGGCCGGCCAGCCCGCGGTCCAGGTCCGTCAGCCGGGCGATGGACTGCAGCGACAGGAATTCCAGCAATTTGGCCGTGTGCGAGCCCAGCTTCTGGAACCGGCCCTTGTCCAGTTCAATGTGAAGCGTACCCTGAAGATCCGCTTTTTCACGTGTCCAAGGCAGATTGTGCCACTGGAAACGCCCTTTGAGCGTGCCTTTGCCGCCGGACATCACGTCCTTCCAGCCAGCCCGGTCCATCCAGGCGCCCAGATCGTCCGCCTGTACCGAGGCATTCAGTTCCAGCCCCCGATCCTGCCCTCGCAGCCGCCAAAGGCCCGACCCGCGCAGCCGGGCATCCTCGTCACCCAGACGCAGATTGTGCAGTTCCCAGACATGGCGGGCGCCATCGCGCACGCCCTCCAGGGTCAAGGCCCCCATTGAACGTCCGTACAAGCGCAGTTCATCGGCCTGCAGCACGATGCCTGGAATTTCCAGATCGTCGTCGAACGAGGCGTCCTCGTCAGGTTCGGCCTCGGGCAGCAGGGACCGGGCATCACGCGGATCATCGCCCAGGCTCAGGCGGGCAAAACGCGCCGACATATGGCCCAACACCCGCCCGTCACGTTCCTGCCACTTGAGCGTGCCGCTGGTCTGTTCCGAACGCACATTCATCGACCACTGCTCTTGCGGGGTGCGCGATACCCGCAGCACGGCTTGATCCAGGCGCGTATCCATGAGCCGCATCTGATCGGCCTGGACGCTCAACAGGCTCAGATCCGGCCACAACGGCCGTGAAGCAGACTGTCGCACGGCAGTACCCCGCCGCGGGATGGAAAACTCGTCGACGATACGATTCCACAAATCCAGGTCGAACAATGGGTAGGCGACTTCGACCCGCAAACCATCCGCACTGGCATCGGCAGCACGGCCTGCCCCTACGGCTGCTCCCCGGAAATAAGGCCCGCTACGAAGCTTGCGATCATGCCGCAGGGCCAGGCGCAAGGCATCGCCATACTGGGCATCCAGCCGGTCTGCCACAGGATCGGCATCCGACCACTGCACATGCAGGGAACGGGCCTGGGCGGCAGGCTTGGCCAGCGGCGCGGGAAAATCCAGCCCCAGCCCCCGGGTGTCCGAGTCCAGGACAAAGACCGTGGCGCGCCCCTGCATGCGCAGAGACGCGCGATAGTCCAGCGCCCCTGTGATCCGCCGCATGCCCGGCACACCCACGTAATCGGCCAGCGCCCGTGCGCCGATCCGCCCCTGGAAATCCAGCCCGGTGTCCTGGCCCCCCCCCAG
>NZ_JAVERO010000118.1:0-6706 GCF_034007085.1 Castellaniella sp.
GGACTCCTGGACGAGACCCAGGCGGTCGGCCTGGAAGCCGCCTACGTCTACCTGAGACGGGTCGAGCACATGCTGCAATACCGCGAGGATGAACAGACCCACCTGCTGCCCCGCACGGACGAGGGCATGGCAGCCCTGGCCCAGGCCATGGGCCACGCCGACACGACCGGATTCCAGGCCGAACTGGACCGGCACCGCGCCTTCGTCTCGCAGTGCTTTCGCGATGCCTTCCGCATCGCCGGCATGGGCGGCGATGCGCAGGAACCGGAAACCCCGCAGGCCGAAACGCCCGCAGCGTCGCTGCCGGACGGGTTGGCCGAAACGATGCAAGCCCGCATCGACACCTTGCTCGACAGCCACCGGATCCGCAGCCTGCCGCGCGCCAGCCAGCAACGCCTGCAGGCGCTGCTGCCCGGCCTGATCCAGGCCGCCGCCCGCACCGACGACCCGCCCGTTGCGCTGCAGCGGCTGCTGAACCTGGTGGAGCACATCGCCCAGCGCAGCGCCTACCTGGCGCTGCTGGCCGAATATCCCGAAACCCTGGCCCGCGTGGCGCGCATCGTCCAGGCCAGCCCCTGGGCCTCGGAATACCTGACGCGCTACCCCCTGCTGCTCGACAGCCTGATCGAATGGCGCAGCCTGATGCAGGCCCCCGATTTCCCGGCCCTGGCCGAACAGCTGCGCAACGACCTGGACGCCTGCCTGCTGCCCGACGGCCAGCCGGACGTGGAACAGCAGATGAACCTGATGCGCGACGTCCAGCACCAGATCACTTTCCAGCTGCTGGCCCAGGATCTGGAAAACGTCATCAGCGTCGAAGGACTGGCCGACCACCTGTCGGCCCTGGCCGACCTGATGCTGGCCGAGGCCATCCACCGGGTCTGGCCCCAGGTGCTGCCGCGCGAACGCCGCGCCGACCCGGGTGAGCCGCGCTTTGCCATCATCGCCTATGGCAAACTGGGCGGGAAAGAGATCGGCTATGCATCCGACCTGGACCTGGTGTTCCTGTACGACGACCCGGACCAGGAAGCCAGCGAACGCTACGCCAAGCTGGGGCGCCGGGTGGCGTCCTGGCTGTCCACCCTGACCTCGTCGGGCCGACTGTACGAGATCGACCTGCGCCTGCGCCCGGACGGCGATGCCGGCCTGCTGGCCCTGCCCATCGAAGCCTTCGAGCACTATCAACTGAACCAGGCCTGGCCCTGGGAACACCAGGCCCTGACCCGGGCGCGCTTCGTGGCGGGCGATGTCGCCATCGGGGCGCGTTTCGAGGACATCCGTCGGCGCATCCTGCTGCTGCCACGCGACCCCGAGGCGCTGCGCCGCGAGGTCATCACCATGCGCGACAAGATTTCCCAGGGGCATCCCAACCGCAGCGACGATTTCGATCTGAAACACGACCGGGGCGGCATGGTGGACATCGAGTTCATCACCCAGTTCCTGGTGCTCAGCCAGTCAGGCGCGCACCCCGAACTGCTGGACAACCTGGGCAACATCGCCCTGCTGGGCCTGGCGGCGCGGGCCGGCCTGATCCCTGGCCCGCTGGCGGCCGAAGCGGCGGACGCCTACCGCGTCTTTCGCCGCCGCCAGCACGCCCTGCGCCTGCAAGGTGCCGACAAGGCACGCGTGCCGCAGACAGAATTCACGCGCGAACGCAAAGCCGTGCGCCAACTATGGGCGCACGTACTGGAACCGGGCGCGTAAGGTCGGACCGACCCGCGTCAGCCGCAACAAGCGGTTGCCTACTGCAGTGTGCGTTCGAACACGAACTGCTCGCCATCCCAGTCCACCGGCACGACGTCGTTCGGGCCGAAGCGGCCTTCCAGAATGAGCCGCGCCACGGGGTTTTCCACGTGCTGCTGGATGGCACGCTTCAAGGGGCGCGCGCCAAACACCGGGTCGTAGCCTGCGCGGGCCAGTTCCTGAACCGCCGCATCAGACACTTCCAGGCGCATCTCATGCTGCGCCAGGCGCTCGGCCAGCCGCTTGAGCTGGATACGGGCGATCGGCTCGATGTGCGTCGCATCCAGGCCGTGGAACACCACGATCTCGTCGATCCGGTTCAGGAATTCCGGTCGGAATGCCGTCTTCAGTTCGTCGCGGATGACTTCCTTGACCACATCGTAGGGCTGGTCGGCCAGGTTCTGGATCTGCTGCGAACCGATGTTCGAAGTCATGATGATCACCGTGTTGCGGAAATCCACGGTGCGGCCCTGGCCATCGGTCAAGCGGCCATCGTCCAGCACCTGCAGCAAGACGTTGAACACGTCCGGATGGGCCTTCTCGACCTCGTCGAGCAGGATCACGCTGTAGGGCTTGCGGCGCACGGCTTCCGTCAGGTAGCCGCCTTCTTCGTAGCCCACATAGCCCGGGGGCGCACCAATCAAGCGGGCCACGGAATGCTTTTCCATGAACTCGCTCATGTCGATGCGCACCAGATGATTGTCCGAATCGAACAGAAAATGCGCCAGCGCCTTGGTCAGTTCGGTCTTGCCTACGCCGGTCGGCCCCAGGAACAGGAACGAACCATAGGGGCGGTTCGGGTCCGACAGCCCGGCACGCGAACGGCGGATGGCTTCCGACACCAGGCGCACGGCCTCGTCCTGACCGACCACGCGCTCGTGCAGCACGGCCTCCATGCCCAGCAGCTTGGCACGTTCACCCTGCATCATGCGTGACACGGGAATGCCGGTGGCACGCGACACGACCTCGGCGATTTCCTCGGCGCCGACCTGCGTGCGCAGCAGGCGCGGCTTGTCCGCATCCGCCGCCTTGGGGGCGGATTCAGCGGCCTTCAGGCGGGCTTCCAGTTCGGGCAATCGACCGTACTGCAGTTCAGCGAGCTTGTCGTACTGGCCCTTGCGCTGCAACTCTGCCATTTCGGCGCGGACCTGGTCGATTTCCTCTTTCACGGCCTGAGAGCCCTGGACGGCCGCCTTTTCCGCCTTCCAGACTTCCTCGTAGTCGTTGTATTCGCGCTGCAAGGATTCCAGTTCGTCCTCGATCGCCTTCAGGCGGCGCTCGGAAGCCTCATCGGTGTCCTTGCGCACAGCCTCGCGTTCGATCTTCAGCTGGATGATGCGCCGGTCGAGGCGGTCCATGACTTCCGGCTTGGAATCGATTTCCATACGGATGCGCGCCGCTGCTTCGTCGATCAGGTCAATGGCCTTGTCGGGCAGGAAACGGTCCGTGATGTAGCGGTGCGAGAGTTCCGCCGCCGCCACGATGGCCGGGTCCGTGATCTGCACGCCGTGATGCAGTTCATAGCGTTCCTGCAGGCCACGCAGGATGGCGATGGTGGATTCCACATCGGGTTCATCCACCAGCACCTTCTGAAAGCGCCGTTCCAGCGCAGCATCCTTTTCGATGTACTGGCGGTATTCGTCCAGCGTGGTCGCGCCCACACAATGCAGTTCGCCGCGCGACAGCGCGGGCTTGAGCATGTTGCCGGCATCCATGGCGCCCTCGGCCTTGCCGGCGCCCACCATGGTATGCAGTTCGTCGATGAAGACGATGGTCTGGCCCGAATCCTGGGACAGTTCCTTCAGTACGGCCTTCAGGCGTTCCTCGAATTCACCCCGGTACTTGGCCCCGGCCAGCAGCCCGGCCAGGTCCAGCGACAGAATACGCTTGCCCTTCAGGGTTTCCGGCACCTCACCGTTGACGATACGCTGGGCCAGGCCTTCGACGATGGCCGTCTTGCCCACACCGGGTTCGCCGATCAGCACGGGGTTGTTCTTGGTGCGCCGCTGCAGGATCTGGATGGTGCGACGGATTTCGTCGTCGCGCCCGATCACGGGGTCGAGCTTGCCTTCGCGGGCACGGGCCGTCAGGTCCAGGGTGTATTTTTTCAGTGCCTGACGATTGTCCTCGTCTTCGGCGCCCATCACGGATGCGCCGCCGCGCACGGCCTCGATGGCGGCTTCCAGCGCCTTGCGCTGCAGTCCGGCCTCGCGCAGGGCACGGCCGACCTCGCCCTTGTCATCGCTCAGAGCCAGCAGATAGAGTTCGCTGGCAATGTAGGCATCGCCACGCTGACCGGCTTCCTTGTCGGTGCGCGCCAGGGCAGCCTGCAAATCGCGGCTGATCTGGATATTGCCTTCGGCACCCTGGACCATGGGCAGTGCCTTGATCTGGCGATCCAGTTCGGTCTGGAGACGTGGCACGGCCACGCCGGCACGCGCCAGCAGACTGGCCGAGCCGCTGTCTGGATCGGCCAGCAAGGCCGAGAGCAGATGGACGTTTTCGATATAGGGATGGTCATGGCGTACCGCCAGACTTTGCGCGTCGGCGAGTGCCTGCTGGAACTTTGTCGTCAGTTTGTCGAATCGCATGGGTGGAGCCCTTGAGTGGGTGGGGGCGTGACGCCCCGATGTTCCATACATGCGGGCGAAAAACGGTTTTTCAAGCACTGCGGACTGCTGCGATCACTGATGCCCCGAACCATCTGCACAGGTGGCGCAGGAGATGTTTTAAACAATAACTATCTGATTCATATGGGATTTATCAAGACCAGGACAAACCCTATGCTACAGTCCGGCGGACTCTGCCCAAGGCCCTTGCTTTGCTGCCCGAAGGACTGCCATGAACGCCCCCCAGGACTGGGACCCCCGCGCCCCCGATATCCTCGCCGATCCCATCGCCGCCTATGACCGCATGCGGGGCCGCTGCCCGGTGGCCCACAGCGACTATCTGCACCATTCCGTGTTCCGTCACGCCGATGTGATGCGAATCCTGCTGGACCACAAGACCTTCAGCAGCCAGGCGTCGCGCCATGTCTCCGTGCCCAACAGCATGGATCCGCCCGAGCACACGGCGTACCGCCGACTGATCGAGCCCTACTTCGGCCCGGACCGCATGGCAGCCTTCGAGCCGGTCTGCCGCCGCTTGTGTGCGGATCTGGTCGCCGCGCTGCCCCGCAACGAGCGCATCGAAATCATGTTCGGCGTGGCGCATCCCTTTGCCCTGCGCATGCAATGCGCGTTCCTGGGCTGGCCCGACAGCCTGCACGAACCGCTGCTGCAATGGATCCACAAAAAGAACGTCGCCACCCTGTCCGGAGACCCCCACGCCATTGCTGCCGTCGCCACCGAATTCGACGAAACCATTCGCGGCCTGCTGAAAGTCCGCCGCAATGCCGGGGGCCAGGCCCCCGACGACGTCACCACACGCCTGCTGCGCGAAACCGTGGACGGCCGCCCCCTGACCGAAGACGAAATCGTCAGCATCCTGCGCAACTGGACCGTCGGCGAATTGGGCACCATGGCCTCCAGCATCGGCATCATCGCCCACTACCTGGCCACCCATCCCGACCTGCAGGACCGCCTGCGCCGCCACCCGGAACTGGTCCGACCCGCCAATGACGAGATCCTGCGCATCCACGCGCCGCTGATCGCCAACCGCCGCCTCACCACCTGTCCGGTGCGCCTGGGCAACACGCAGATCCCGGCTGGCGAACGGATCACGCTGATCTGGGCCTCGGCCAACCGCGACGAAGCGGTCTTCGGCGACCCGGACGAATTCCGCCTGGACCGCGACCCATCCCTGAACCTGCTCTACGGTGCCGGCATCCACGCCTGTCCGGGGGCGCCCTTGGCGCGCCTGGAACTCGAAGCGATGATCCAGGCCCTGTTGGCAGGCACCCGTGCGCTGGAGCCCGTCGCCGACCAGCCCCCCATGCCGGCCATCTACCCGGCCAGCGGCTACCGGCAGGCCATGCTGCAAGTGCGCCACGACTGAAGCCGGCGGCGCGCCAGCATCCACGTCCCCCGGCATTCCGTGGCGCAGAAAGGACACTGTACCCACGCAGTGCGGATTCTCGCTGCAGACGACCGCGCTATCCAGTCCGGCAAGACTACAATTCAGGCATGAACCATTCGGGGCGGCATCCGCCCCGGTCTGCCTGGAATCTGTCTGCCATGTGTCAGTTATTGGGCATGAATTGCGCCACGCCCACGGACATCACGTTTTCCTTTGCCGGGTTTGCCGCACGCGGCGGCGGCACCGACCACCACGCCGACGGCTTCGGCATCGCCTTCTACGAAAACCGCGGTTCGCGCTGTTTCCTGGACAATGCGCCCTGCTGCCGTTCACCCGTCGCCGAACTGATCAAGCGCTATCCGATCAAATCGCGCAACGTCATCGCCCACATCCGCAAGGCCACCCAGGGCGCCCTGGAACTGGAAAACTGCCACCCCTTCGTGCGCGAAATGTGGGGCCGGCACTGGCTGTTCGCCCACAATGGCGATCTGAAGCACTTCTCCCCTGAACTGCGCGGCGACCATCAGCCAGTCGGCCAGACCGACAGCGAACAGGCCTTCTGCGTCATGCTGGAAGGACTGCGCGCCCGCTTCGGCGCCAACGAACCGGAAGCCACCGACCTGTTCACTGCCGTGGCCGACATGACGGCCAGTCTCACGCACTACGGGGTATTCAATTTTCTGCTGTCCAATGGACGCTGCATGCTGGCCCATTGCTCGACGAACCTGTACTACATCGTGCGCGCCTGGCCCTTCCAGGTCGCGCATCTGGTGGACACCGACATGTCGGTGGATTTTTCCCAGACCAACGCACGCGGCGACTGTGTTTCGGTCATCACGACCAAGCCGCTGACCGACAACGAGACCTGGACCGCCTTCCAGCCAGGCGAACTGATGATGTTCGTCGATGGCCGCCCCCAGTCCAGCCGGATCATCGAGATCCCCGA
>NZ_JAVERO010000119.1:0-6640 GCF_034007085.1 Castellaniella sp.
GGGATCATGCTGGTGGCATCCAAGCCGTTGACCACCTTCGTCAATGCCCACCAGACGGTGGTCATTCTGTGCCTGGGCTTCCTGCTGACGATCGGCTTTTCGCTGGTCGCCGACGGATTCAGCTTCCACGTGCCCAAGGGCTATCTGTACGCCGCCATCGTGTTTTCGGTGCTGATCGAAACCCTGAATCAATGGGCGCGGCGCAATGTGCGCCGCGCCGAGATGCGCCGGCCCTTGCGTGAGCGCACGGCCGAGGCCGTGCTGCTGATGCTGGGGCGCAAGCCGCTGGACGGCCCGGAATTCGAAGGCGACGAGGACGCATCGCCGCCCGCCGAGGCCTTTGGCGACGAAGAACGCAATATGGTCAGCGGCGTGCTGACGCTCAGCGACCGCAACGTGCATTCCGTGATGACGCCGCGCACCGACGTGTCCTGGATCAACCTGGATGCGTCGGCCGATGAACTGCGCGCCCAGCTGATCCGCGAACCGCACAGTTTCTTTCCGGTGTGCCGTGGCACGCTGGACGAGGTGGTGGGCGTGGGTCGCGCCAAGGATCTGCTGCTGGACCTGCTGGAACACGGCGGCATCCGCGAAACCCGGCTGCGCGAGCCCATCATCGTGCACGAGACCATTCCCATTCTGCAGCTCATGGAAACGCTCAAGCGTTCACTCGGGCTGCTGGTGCTGGTGGCGGACGAATTCGGCTCCATCGTCGGCGTGGTGACGCCGATCGACATCTTCGAGGCCATTGCCGGTGAATTCCCCGACGAGGACGAGGCCCCTGACATCATCGACCAGGGCAATGGCCGCTGGCGTGTGGATGGCGCAGCCGACCTGCACCACCTGGAACAGGTCCTGCACACCGACGGGCTGGTCGATGAACACGAGGAATACTCCACCATCGCGGGCTATCTGTTGAACCGTTTCGGACGTCTGCCCGATGTCGGCGACCGTTGCGAACTGACGAGCGGCTACGGCGGGTTCCGCTTTACCGTGGCGGCCCTGGAAGGCCGCCGCATTGCGGCCGTGCAGATCGACAGTCTGGAACCATTCGACCCCGAGGCCGAGCCTCAGGACTGAGCACTCTCTGGGTCCGTGACCAGCCGGATCCCGGCAGCGTCGATTTCGATCCAGCCGCCCCGGGGCGGCGCGCCGCCATCGTATTCCCAGTCGGGCAGCACGTAGCGCTGCGCCGTGCGACCGTCCAGGTCCAGCGTGTGGATGGCGGGCCGGTGCGTGTGGCCATGGATCAGGATGTGGCACCCGGAATCACGCAGGGCCTGGGCAATGGCGGCAGGGTTCACGTCCATGATCGCCATTGGCTTGGTTCGCCGAGTCTGCCGGCTGCGGGCGCGTGCCCGGGCGGCGATGGCACGCCGCAGGCCCAGCGGCAGGGCCAGAAAAACCTGCTGGACCCAGGGGGTGCGGACGATGCGGCGGAATCGCTGGTAGGCGTGGTCGTCGGTGCAGTATTCGTCGCCGTGGGCCAGCAGGATCGGCCCGGCGTCGGTGTCCAGGACCACGGGGGCATCCAGCAGCCGGGCGCTCAGCGCGTCGGCCAGGGCGCGGCCCATCAGGAAATCGCGGTTGCCGCGCACCAGCCACAGGGGGATGGCGCGGGCTGTGGTGCGCAGTTCGTCCAGGGCGGCGGCCAGCCAGTCGGGCGGATTGCGCAGGGCATGATCGTCGCCGACCCAGGCGTCGAAAATGTCGCCGCACAGGATCAGGGCATCGGCGTGCCGTCGGGCCTGGTCCAGGAAACCCTGGAAAGCGCGCGCCGTCTCGGGGATGGCCGCGCCCAGGTGGATGTCCGAGGCGACCCAGACGGCGCCTTGCAGCGAAAGTTTATTCAACCAGCGTTGCGCTTTCGATGATGACGTCCTCGATGGGCACGTCCTGATGGAAGCCCTTGCTGCCGGTCTTCACCTTTTTGATTTCGTCGACGACTTCCATGCCTTCGATGACGCGGCCGAACACGGCATAGCCCCAGCCGTTGGACGTGGGCGCGCTGAAGTTCAGGAAATCATTGTCGGCCACATTGATGAAGAACTGGGCCGTGGCCGAATGCGGATCGGCAGTGCGTGCCATGGCGAGCGTGTAGCGGTCGTTTTTCAGGCCATTGTTGGCTTCGTTTTCGACGGGGGCGTGGGTCTGTTTTTGTTTCATGCCGGGGGTGAAACCGCCACCCTGGATCATGAAATTGTTGATGACTCGGTGAAAGATGGTGCCGTCGTAGAAACCTTCCTTGACGTAGGACAGGAAATTTTCGACGGTCTTGGGCGCTTTTTCGGCGTCCAGTTCGATCAGCAGATCGCCCTTGTTGGTGTGCATTCTGACGTGCGGATGAGTGCTCATGGCTGTGCTTTTCGGTGAGAGGTTGGAATCAGCCTGTGCGGCGGCGGTGCCGTTCGCCAGGACCAGGACGCAGCCCAGGCTGCAGGCACGCGCCAAGGGCAGGGCGCGGAAAAGGAACGAGGCATGGGACATGGCAGTGTCCAGGGTAAAGGGCCTATTGTGCCCGAGAGCCAGGGGTTTTGTCGTGCGTGGCCGGGGCGGCAGGGCGTGCGCCGGCTGCACGGGCGCGGTCAAAGGATTCCTGGGCCAGGCGCATTTGTACATGGCCCAGGTTTTCCAGTGCCGGGGCAAAGGCCGGGTCGGACACCAGCGCCATGTCCAGTGCCTCGCGGGCCAGCTGGAGCTGGCCCCGGCGGGCATATTCGATGGCCAGTGCGTTCCAGGGTTCGGGCAGTTCGGGGTAATCGACGGTCATCTGGCGCCAGATGGTCATGGCTTCGTCGTGCCGATTCAGTGCTTGCAGGGCGCGGCCCTGCAGGTAGCGCAGCTGGACATCCGTTCCCGGCGTGGAAAAGGCGTCGCGTGCGTGCTGTTGCTTGGCGATGATGTCCAGGGCTTCTTCGGCGCGGCCGGCATCGATCAGCGCCGACACGTGCTCGGCGATCTGGGCCGGGGTCAGTGGGATGGCCGTGTCCACTGCGGGCGCGGCCTGCTGGAGCAGGTCGGCAAAAGCCTGCCAGCCGCGTTCGGGCGGGGGGGGCTCGGTGAATGTGCCGGCCTGGGGGTCGTAGTTCAGGCTGGGTACAGGCGGACTGGCCTGAGCGCCCGGGGCAGCCGCGAGGGCCTGGCCTGCCGTCAGGCAGGCGCACAGGGCCAGAACAGGGAAAAAGGAGCGGGTCACGTCTGGGGGGCCTATGGATGGGTTGCGGGGGACGGTATACTTATCAATCCATTTTACATCCCCGTACGCTGCCCGCAGGGTCCAAAAGCGGCGGGTTCGCACGTCTCATCCGGCCCCCCATGCTGCATATCCACGACACCCTGACACGCCAGAAAATGCCGCTGCGCACAGCGGAACCGGGGGTGGTGCGCATGTATGTCTGCGGCATGACGGTCTACGACTTCTGTCACCTGGGCCATGCGCGGATGCTGGTCGGGTTCGATGTCGTGCAGCGCTGGCTGCGGGCTTCGGGCTATCGGGTGCGCTACGTGCGCAACATTACCGATATCGACGACAAGATCATCCGCCGTGCCGTCGAACGCGGCGTGACGATCCGCGCGCTGACGGAATTTTTCATCGACGCCATGCATGCCGACGAGCGCGCCCTGGGGGTCCAGCCGCCTGACGACGAACCACGCGCCACGGAACACGTGGCCGGCATGCTCGACATCATCCGCACGCTCGAATCCAAGGGGCTGGCCTACCAGGGGGCCGATGGCGACGTCAATTTCCCGGTGCGCAAGTTTCCCGGCTACGGCAAACTGTCGGGCAAGTCGCTCGACGACCTGCGTGCAGGCGAACGGGTCGCCGTGTCGGCTGGCAAGCAGGACCCGCTGGATTTCGTGCTGTGGAAATCCGCCAAGCCGGACGAACCCGCCGACACCCGCTGGGATTCCCCCTACGGGCCGGGCCGGCCAGGCTGGCATATCGAATGCTCGGCCATGAGCCACGCGCTGCTGGGCATGCCGCTGGACATCCATGGCGGGGGCCCCGACCTTAAATTCCCCCACCACGAAAACGAGATCGCCCAGAGCGAAGGCGCCTTTGGCGGCACTCTGGCGACGACCTGGATGCATTGCGGCCCCATGATGGTCGATGCCGAAAAAATGTCCAAGTCCCTGGGCAATTTCCGGCGCATCCGCGACACGGTTGCGCTGGATGCAAGCGACGATCGCGCCGACTATGCCGTCAACCCGCGCGAAGCCGAAATGCTGCGCTTTTTCCTGGTGCGCAGCCACTACCGCAGCGCCCAGAACTATGCGCCCGACAATCTGCTGGACGCGCAAAACGCCCTGGACCGGCTCTACCAGACGCTGGCCAGCGTGCCGCCTGCCGACGTCGCGATCGACTGGGACGATCCGGCGGCCCAGGCCTTTCGCGCGGCCATGGATGACGATTTCAACACCGCCGGCGCCGTCGCCGTGTTGTTCGAACTGGCGGGCCGAGCCCACCGCGAATCCAGCGCCCAGGCCAGCGGCCTGATGCGTGCGCTGGGGGGCATCCTGGGCTTGCTGCAGACCGACCCCGCAACCTACCTGAAATCCCCCACGCGTTTCCTGGCGGGCGGCGCCCGTTCGGGCACGCTGTCGTCCGATGCGATCGAAGCCCTGATCGCCGAACGCGCCCAGGCCAAGGCGGCCCGGGATTTCGCCCGTGCCGACGCCATCCGCGCCCAACTGCGCGAACAGGGGGTCGAACTGGCCGACGCCGCTGGCGGCGCCACGCAATGGCGGAGGGTGTGATCGTGGACATGCAGCCCCAATCGCCCGCCACACTGCGGCCCGCCTACTGGACGCAGGCCTGCGAACACCTGATGCAGCGCGACCGCATCTTGCGCAAGCTGATCCCGGTCTATGGCCACGAATCCATGCAGGCACGCCAGAGCCCATTCCAGACGCTGATCCGCATCATCGTCGGCCAGCAGATTTCACTGGCCCTGGGGCGCAAGCTCTGGGCCCAGCTGGTTCAGGCCTGTGGCAATGACATGCAGCCCGCGTGCATCGCCCGGTTCACCGAACCCGAACTGCGCGCGCTGGGCCTGTCTCTGCGCAAGGCCCAGTATCTGCGCGATGCGGCTGCATTCTTTGCCCAGCCCGACCGCCTGGACCCGGCCTGGTGGGAATCCCACGATGATGCAGCCGTGATGGCGCTGCTGTGCGACATCCGCGGCGTGGGCCGCTGGACAGCGGAAATGTTCCTGATTTTTTTCCTCGGGCGTCCCGATGTGCTGCCGCTGGATGACACGGCACTGCTCAAGGCCATCTCTCACCATTATTTCAGCGGCGAACCAGTCTCGCGCTTCGAGGCGCGCGAAGTCTCCCAGGCCTGGGCGCCTTGGCGCACGGTCGCCAGCTGGTACCTGTGGCGCAGCATGGATGCCGCTGCGGTCGAATACTGACCGCGTCCCGAAATTCCGTCCTAGGACCCCTGCTCTCATGCGAAATACATTTCTTGAATTCGAACAGCCTCTGGCCGAACTCGACCAAAAGATCGAGGAACTGCGCTACGTGCAGACCGATTCCGCCGTCGATATTTCCGAAGAAGTCAACCGCCTGCAGCAGAAAAGCCAATCCCTGGCCAAGAGCATCTACGCCAAACTGACGCCCTGGCAGACGGCGCTGGTGGCGCGCCATCCCCAGCGGCCCTACACCATGGACTACGTCCAGGCGCTGTTTACCGATTTTCACGAACTGCACGGCGACCGCATGTATGCCGATGACCAGTCCATCGTGGGGGGGCTGGCGCGGTTCAACGGCACGCCCTGCATGGTGATCGGCCACCAGAAAGGCCGCGACACCAAGGAACGCGCCCGGCGCAATTTCGGCATGCCGCTGCCCGAAGGCTACCGCAAGGCCCTGCGCCTGATGAAACTGGCCGAAAAATTCCGCCTGCCGGTGTTCACCTTTGTCGATACCCCGGGCGCCTACCCCGGCGTCGGCGCCGAGGAACGCGGCCAATCCGAAGCCATCGGCCACAATCTGTACGCCATGGCCGGCCTGCGGGTGCCCATCATCGTCACCATCATCGGCGAAGGCGGTTCGGGCGGCGCGCTGGCGATTGCCGTGGGCGACACGGTCATGATGCTGCAGTACGCCACCTATGCCGTCATCTCGCCCGAAGGCTGCGCGTCCATCCTGTGGCGCAGCGCCGACAAGGCCGCCGCCGCAGCCGAGGCCCTGGCGATCACCGCGCCGCGCCTCAAGGACCTGGGCCTGGTCGACCGCGTGGTCAACGAACCCGTGGGCGGCGCGCACCGCGATCCGGCCACCATGGCTCGTCAGCTTCAGCGCGCCCTGGCCGATGCCCTGCGCGAACTCTCCAGCCTGGACGTGGACGAACTGCTGCGCCGCCGCCTCGAACGCCTCTCGGCCTATGGGCGTTTCCAGGAAACCCGCTGACCGGGCTCCGCGTTTCGCCAAACAACGCGCCATCGCGGCTGCAAACGCCCTGGCCGATCCTTGGCAGGCGGCGCTCGATCCGGCGCTGCTGCGGGCGCTGGACGCCGTCCTGTCGGCGCAGCCCGCGCAGACCGCCATCGGCGTGGCGCTCAGTGCCGGGGCCGATTCCGCCATGCTGGCCCTGCATGCCGCCCATGTGGTGCGTCGCCTGGGACGGCGCCTGCAC
>NZ_JAVERO010000120.1:0-6633 GCF_034007085.1 Castellaniella sp.
GATCAGGGGGGGCATGCTGCGTCCAGATGCGCCTGGTGCCAGCCAGGCGATCTTGACTCGTGTGTTGCCGGCGTCGATCAGCAGGATCATCGTTGCAGCCGCACAGAGATCTCGCCGATCGAGATGGCCTGGGTTCCATCGACATTGCGCAGCAGCAGGCGGCCGTCGGTATCGATGCCGACAGCCGCGCCGGTGTGCCGCAGGTGGCCATCGTCGAGTACGTCCAGCATGCGGCCGACCAGCCCGTCGACTTCCGCGTAGCGGGCGGGCAGATCGGCAAAGCCGTGCGCCGTGGCGTGGTTCAGTGCGTCGTACCAGGACCGGGCCGCGCAGGCTGCCAGATCGGTTGCGGTGAAATGGGCGGCGGTAGGGTCGTCGGTGACGATTTCGGCCCAGTCCGCGATACGCCGATCCAGGGATTGCGACAGGGCGCGGGCGTCTTCCAGGTTCAGGCCCATGCCGATGATGATGAGATGATGGTCGGCCGCCTGCGCGGTGCCCGATCGGGTGGATTCGATCAGGATGCCGGCCAGCTTGGCCTGGTCCCAGAGCAGGTCGTTGGGCCATTTCATGGTCAGGCGTGGACGGCAGCGCGGGGCGAGGCGTGTGCGCAGGGCCTGGCAGGTGACCATTCCGATCAGAGGGGCCAGAGCCGGTAGCTGGCGGGCCGGCAGGAAGACGTCAAAGGCGCAGGAAAACATCAGGTTGGCGCCGATGCGATTCTGCCAGGTGCGTCCGGCGCGTCCGCGTCCCTGGGATTGCAGATGCGTGCCCAGCAGCCAGGGACGGTCCGGGGGGCCGTCGGCGTGGCGCGCGCGGGCCAGCAGGTCGGCGTTGGTCGAGCCGGTCTGTTCGAGCCAGTCCACCTGACGGAATTGCGGCAGGGCCTCGCGCAGGGCGCTGGCCATGGCCGCCGGGTGCGGCAGGGCGCTGGCGGATTCGTGGGATGAGCCGGTCATATGGGTAGAATTGGGGTCTGCAACAGACAGGGACAGGGGCGCGCAGCCATGAGTTTACGCACAGAACAAGCCACATGCCAGGGTCCGGTCGGACTGATCGATCTCACGGTGGATCATCCGGTCGATGTGCCGTCCGGGTGGGCGCTGGCTCTGCATCCACATCCGTTGCATGGTGGCACCCGCGATAACAAGGTCGTCACCACCGTATCGCGCGCCTGCGTGCAGCATGGCCTGCTGGCCATCCGGCCCAATTTCCGGGGCGTGGGTGCATCCGCAGGCACCTTCGATGGGGCGCGCGGCGAAACCGCCGATATGCTGGCGGTCGTCGAACACGTTTTCCAGACCTGGCCGCAGGCGGCCTCGGGACCCTGGGTGCTGGCGGGTTTTTCGTTTGGTTCGGCAGTGGCCGCGCAGCTGTATGCCGACCTGGCGGATCGCGGTCTGCCGCTGCCGGCCCGCCTGATGTTGATCGGCTGCGCGGTCGAACGCTTTCGTCACCGGCCCCTGGCCATGCCGCCTGGCACGATCATGATCCACGGCGAACACGACGAGGTCGTGCCCTTGTCCGAGGGCATGGATTTCGCCCGGGCGCATCAGCTGCCCATGACGGTCGTGCCGGATGCCGGCCATTTCTTCCATGGCAAGCTGCTGATCCTGCGGCAGATCGTCCAGGCCGGCCTGGCTGGACTGTAGCGCGCCGGGGGTATGCGGTTTCAGTTGCTTGCGTTTTGTCTCGAATTGCCTGGGCCATGACGGCGAGGCGGTTTTTCTCGCTGCCTATAATGGGCGCTTGTCGTTTTTTTCACGTGACGCCGCCCATGCCCATGAATGCTTTCTCCTCGCTTTTTCGTCGCGCCTGCGTGGCCCCCCTGGTACTGGCCTGCTTGCTGCTGATGTCCGGCGCGGCCTGGTCGCAGGCAGCATCCGGGCCGGCTGCCGAGTCCGCAGCCGGGCAGGCCCAGGCCGGGGTCGACATGGTCAGCAATCTGACCAATATTCCAGCCCCGACCCTGGGGGCCAAGGCCTGGTTGACGCTGGATGCCACCAGCGGTCAGATCATTGCAGCCCAGAATCCCCAGGAAGCCGTCGAGCCGGCATCCCTGACCAAGCTGATGTCCGCCTACGTGATCTTCGAGGCACTGGAAGGCGGCCGCCTGAAACTGGACCAGAAGGTCCATGTTTCCGAGAAAGCCTGGAAAACCGAAGGCTCGCGCATGTTCATCGATCCCAACACCGACGTGTCAGTGGATGAACTGTTGCAGGGCATGCTGGTGCAGTCGGGCAACGATGCGACCGTGGCGCTGGCCGAAGCCGTTGCCGGCAGTGAATCGGCCTTTGTCGCGCTCATGAACCAGCAGGCCAAGGCCCTGGGCATGAAACACACGCATTTCACGAATGCCCCCGGTCTGCCCGACCCGGATCACATGACCACGGTCGAGGACCTGGGAATCCTGGCGCGGGCGCTGGTTCAGCGGTTTCCGCAGTACCGGCATTACGACAGCCAGAAGGAATTCACTTACAACAAAATCAAGCAAAGCAACCGTAACCGCCTGCTGTGGGCGGATCCCACGGTCGATGGCCTGAAGACCGGCCATACCCAGTCGGCCGGCTATTGCCTGGTGGCCACGGCACTGCGCGATGGTCGTCGCGTCGTCTCGGTGCTGGTCGGCGCGGCCAGCGATGCCGCGCGCACTGAAAGCAGCCTGAAGCTTCTGAACTGGAGCTTCAAGAACTTCGACACGGTCAAGCTGCTGGACAAGGGCAAGCCGGCCGTGTCTGCACGGGTCTGGGAAGGCACTTCCGAGACCGCCGAACTGGGCCTGTCCGATGATCTGTGGGTGACGGTGCCGCGTGGCCGCGCCGATGACATCAAGACCGAGGCCCGCTACACCCAGCCACTGATGGCGCCCCTGGCCGAGCACGCCCAGGCTGGCACGCTGGTGATCAGCCTGGATGGCCAGGAAATCGAGCAGCGGCCGTTGGTGGTGTTGCAGGCCGTGGACCAGGCCGGGTTCTTCGGCAGGTTGCTGGACAAGATCCGCCTGTTGTTCGAATAATGACGGCATGAAACCCATCCGTCCCGAAGATTCGCTGATCACCTATCCCTGTGACTTTCCGATCAAGGTCATGGGGCGCGCGCACGAGGATTTCGCGCGTGCCATGGCCGAGGTGGTGCTGGGGTTCGATCCTGGTTTCGACCCGGCCACCATCGAAATCCGCCCCAGTTCCAGCGGCAATTACCTGGGCCTGACCTTGACGGTGCGTGTCACTTCGCGTGAGCAGATGGACGATCTGTACCGCGCCCTGCATGGGCACGAGATGGTGTCCGTGGTGCTGTAGCGCGGACTGGCCATGGACATGCAGTCGCGCTGGCTGGCCCGTCCCGCATCCTACCTGCCGGTCTGGCAGGCCATGCAGGACTTCACGGAAAGGCGCGATGACGGCACGCCCGACGAACTCTGGCTGGTGGAACACGCGCCGGTCTACACCCTGGGTCAGGCGGGCAAGCCGGAACACATCCTGAATCCCCATGGCATTCCGGTGGTGCATTGCAATCGGGGCGGACAGGTCACCTACCATGGCCCGGGCCAGGTGGTGCTCTATACGCTGGTGGACCTGCGCCGTCGCGGCGTCTTCGTCCGGGAATTCGTCGCCTTGCTCGAACAGGCCGTGCTGGATCTGCTGGCCGAACTGGGGGTGGCTGGGGCTTGCCGCAAGCCAGGCGCGCCTGGTATCTATGTGCCCCAGTCGTCGCTGTGCCAGCCCCAGGGAGACGCACTGGCCAAGATCGCCGCGCTGGGGGTCAAGATCCGCAATGGCCGTGCCTATCATGGCGTGGCCTTGAATGTCGCCATGGACCTCGATCCCTTCCTGGGCATCAACCCCTGCGGCTATGAAGGCCTGCAGACGGTCGATCTGCAGGCCTGTGGAATCGCGGCCGATCTGGTCCCGACAGGGAACCGGCTGGCGGAAATTTTTACGGCGGCCTGGCTGGCCGCTGGACACTCAGGAGACACACATGACACAAGCCTCGAACGAACCGGTGCTGCATGAGCGCCGCGATGGGGTGCTGACCCTGACGCTGAACCGGCCCGATCAGTTCAATGCCTTGTCCGAGGAGATGCTGGCGGCGCTGCAGGCGCATTTTGATGCCTGCCGGGACGATGCCGACCTGCGAGTCGTGGTGCTGGCCGCCAACGGCCGCGCTTTTTGCGCCGGCCATGATCTGAAACAGATGCGCAGCCATGCGGGGGATCGGACCTACTACCGGGCGCTGTTCGACCGGTGCGGCCGGCTGATGCAGTCCATCGTGCACTGTCCCGTCCCGGTGATTGCACGGATTCATGGCACGGCAACGGCTGCCGGGTGCCAGTTGGTGGCCAGTTGCGATCTGGCCGTGGCGGCCGACAGCGCGCGGCTGGCCGTCTCGGGCATCAATGTCGGCCTGTTCTGCGCGACGCCGGCGGTGGCGCTGACGCGCAATGTGTCCATGAAGAACGCCTTCGAGATGCTGGTGACGGGGCAGTTCATCAGCGCCCGCCAGGCAGTTGAACGCGGGCTGGTCAATCATGCCGTGCCCGACGCCGATCTGGACCGGGCCGTGCAGGGGCTGGTCGATGCCATCCTGGCAAAAAGTGCCGTCGCGGTGCGTGCCGGCAAGGCCATGGTCTACCGGCAGCGGGGCCTGCCCCTGGACCAGGCCTATGATTATGCCGCCGGCGTCATGGCAGAAAACATGCTGTCCGAAGACGTGATCGAAGGCATCGATGCCTTCATGCAGAAACGTCCGCCGCAGTGGCGGCATTGCTGATCCTGGTGTCCTGCCAGGACACTAGGTCAGGCGGTGCAGGCCTTCGAAGCGGTGATGCGGCGTGGCTGCGCCGGGGGCGTACACTGCCCAGCGGGCGGTGGTTCCGGACAGATCGATGTCGGCAGTGGCCAGGGTGTTTTCCTGGTCGGTGTCGCTGGGGGATTGGCGCAGGATCGGTTCGGCCGCGTCTCCCGTATCGGACAGGATCGCCAGGGCCTGCGCGCCCTGTGCCAGCAGGGCCTCGCCGCGTGACTGGCGATGCGCGGATGAATCCGTGATGATCTGCGGCAATTCCGCTTGCGCGTCATGCAGCGCATGGTTGGCATGCACCGCCGACGTGTGCGTCACGGGATGGACGGACACGGCCAGCTGGCTGAATTCCACGCTCCAGGTCTGGGTGGCTCCCGCCTGCCCCAGGCCCAGGTGAAAGGCACCCATGCGCGGATGCGCCTGCAGGACCGAGACCGCTTCGTCAGCCGATTTCACCGCCAGCAGTGCGCGGGTCAGGGCCATGCGCGGCAGGCCAGCTGCTGCCTGGCGGGCGCGGATGTTGTTGACCGTCATGGCCAGGCCCGCTGCATTGACCGCGAAGGTGTGGCCCGGCAGCGACCCTGGGTAGACGAAGGAGGCGAAGGCGGGGGCGCCGTCCGGGCGCACCTCGGCCAGACCGCAGAATCCGGCAAAGCCGGGATCGCCGTCCTCGTTGTGGCTCAGGCGCTGCGGTGCCAGCACCGTGGTGCAGCCGTCGGGTGCCAGAGCCCACAGATCGCCTCGGCAATTCCATAGAAACACATCGTCCAGAGGCAGTTCCAGCCCTTCGGCCAGGCCGGCCAGTTCGTCCTCGATCCAGGGAAAGGCATGGCGCAGCAGCGCGCGCATGCGCGGGATTTCCGGTCGGCTGCGGCAGGCGGCGACCTGGGCCCAGGCGTCCGAGTGGATCAGGTGGCGATGGCAGGCTTCGGCCCCCCAGCGCCCCAGGGCAAGGCCGATGTTCCGGTGGGATCCATGGGCCTGGACTGGAGCCAGTTCGAGTCGGCGGGAAGTGCGGTCATTCATCGGTAGGCTCCCGTGGTGTGAAGAAGCGTTTCGGTGCGGCCCAGTTCGGCCAGGGCGTGTTCCCCATGGTGAACGAGCAGTTGACGCGCCAGCATTTCGACCAGGGCCTGGATGGCGACGGTGCTTGGGAAGAAGGAATGCCCCTGAGTGGAAAAGGTCAAGGTGCAGTCGGCGTGCAGCGCCATGGGCGCGAGCTGGCTGTCGCACAGGGCCAGCGTGCGGCAGCCTTGGGGACGCAGGGCTTCGGCCAGTTCGATGGTCTCGCGGGAATAGGGTGCGTAACCGATCAGGACGGCCGTGTCTTCGGGTTGGAGGCGGTGCGTGTCCAGGCTCAGGGTGCCGCCGGTGTTGTGCAGCAGATACACATCCGGGCGAAACAGGCTGCACAGGTAGCGCAGGCTGAAGGCGGCCGGGTAGCAGGACCGGAATCCGGCGATCACGATGCGCCGGGCATCGGCCAGCAGCGCCACCGCCTGGGTCATGGCGGCCTGGTTGGCGGGTTCCAGCGCCTGCAGGTTGAGGATCTGCCGGTGGATGGCGGTCTGCCAGGTGTCCTGGTCGGATTCCGGGTGATGGACCAGAGCGCGCGCGCGTGCTGCGTAGGCCCCCGCAGGATGGAGTTCCTGGGTGAATACGGTCTTCAGGGCATCCCAGCCCGGATAGCCCAGGTGCTGGGCCAGCCGGACCAGTGTGGCTGGTTGCACCCCGGCCAGGGCGGCCAGTTTGCGGGCCGACAGGGTCGATACCTGGGTCGGGTGGTCGATCAGGTAGCGGGCGCCCACCTGGAACTGGGGGCTGAGGTCCGGA
>NZ_JAVERO010000121.1:0-6590 GCF_034007085.1 Castellaniella sp.
CGTCGAGACGCCCGAGCCCGATGCCATCACCGAACCGCCTCCGCCCGAACCCCCGCCCAAGCCGAAACCGAAGCCGAAGCCGAAACCCGTGCCTCGGCCCAAGCCGCAGATCGAATCCCAGGTCAAGCCGCCTGTGCACCAGGCCAACGTTGCCCAGGGGGGATCGCAGCAGGCCTCCGAGGCGCGTGGCGAGCCGGTACCGGTGGATCCCGACCGACCGCGCACGATCGGACAGGTGGATTATCTGGGCAAGCGTCCCAGCCCGATCTACCCCCGGATCTCGCAGCGACGGGGTGAACAGGGGCGGGTAGTGCTGCGTGTACTGATTTCCCCTTTGGGCCAGGTGGCCAATGTGTCGGTGCGTTCGTCGTCCGGGCATGAGCGCCTGGACGAGGCGGCGGTGGCCGCCATGCGTCATGCGCGGTTCCGCCCGTATACGGAAAACGGAATTGCCTACAAGGCGCTGGTGGATATTCCTTTCGATTTCGTCTTATAGGACAGGAACATGATGCTTGATCTGATCGGAAGCGCAGTGCTGGCGCTGGCCCAGGCGGTAGGGCCGGATGCCGCCCAGGCCGCTGCGGATGCGGCACCGGCTGTGTCGGCCGCCACCGATGCGGCGACGGCTGCGGTGGCCACTGATGCGGCAGCCAGCGCTCAGGCAGCGTTGGGGGCTGGCGCCATGGAAACGGGCGGCCAGGGGGTGCTGCATTTCATTGGCCAGAGCGATACCGTTGGCAAATCCCTGTTTGTTTTCCTGGTGCTGATGTCGTTGGCCAGTTGGTACCTGATCCTGGCCAAAGGGTTGACGCACATGCGCATTCGCCGCCGGTCGCGCAAGTTCCTGGCGGAATTCTGGGCGGCCAGTTCTCTGGAACAGGTCGAAAACGAAATTGCCACGCATGGGGCGGAAGAACCGTTCGCCCACTTGACCAGTCATGCCATCCATGCCCAGAAGCACCATGCCAAATACGGTGCGCTCAAACTCGAGGAAAGCGGCTCGACGGCAGCTTTCGTGACCCGCACCATCCGCAGGGTGATCGACGAGGAAACCGCCCGCCTGGAAAACGGCCTGACGGTGCTGGCGTCCGTAGGTTCGACTGCGCCGTTCGTGGGATTGTTCGGCACGGTGTGGGGGGTGTATCACGCGTTGTTGAGCATCAGCATGACCGAAGGTGTCACCATCAACCGTATTGCCGGGCCGGTGGGCGAGGCCCTGATCATGACCGGCCTGGGGCTGGCGGTGGCCATTCCCGCCGTGCTGGCCTACAACGCTTTCGTGCGCGTCAATCGGGTCTACTTGGCGCGGCTGGATGCCTTTGCACATGACCTGTTCACGTTCCTGACCACGGGCCAGCAGGTGGCCGATGGCGGACATCAGCGCAATGGCCGGCCGCTCAGCCTGGCCAGTCACCGGAGCGCTTGACATGGCGTTCGGCAGCTTTGATTCCAAGGGCTCGGGCTCGACCCTGTCCGAGATCAATATGGTGCCCCTGATCGATGTGATGCTGGTGCTGTTGGTGATTTTTATCATCACGGCGCCTTTGCTCAGCCATTCGATCCGCATCAATGTGCCGCAGGTGACGGCCGAGCCGGTGGAGCAGAAGCCCGAGGTGATCGATCTGGCGATCGATGCATCCGGCGCGCTGTTCTGGAACGAGCAGCCGATCGCCGAAGAAGACCTGGCTGCTCGGTTCGCCGGGAAAGCCGGCGCCGACCCTCAGCCCGAGGTCCGTATCCGTGCCGATGCCGACACCCGTTACGGCCTGTTGGCGCAGGTCATGGGCGCGGCCCGTCAGGCCGGCATGAAGCGCCTGGGTTTCGTCACCACACCCGGACAGGCTGCGACAGGATCCGCCTTGCCGGCCGACGCAGCCGCCCCTGCGCCGGCGACTGGGCAGCAAGAGCCGGCAGCTGCGGCTCCGGTGCCTGCACACCCGCCGGCGGAAGGCGGTTGAGCGCATGTTCAATCAATCGTCAGCTATGTAACGCAGGTCCTTGGGCGGTGACTCGGCGTGACCGCTTCAGGCTAGAATCACCGTCATGAGAGTTCTGGTCATCGAAGACGACGCCACCCTGGGCCATGCCTTGCAGGAATTTCTGGGCGGCCAGGGGTATGCCGTCGACTGGCTGCAATCCGGCGACCGCGTTGAAGGCGCGCTCGCTGGACAAGTCTACGATCTGTTGCTGCTGGACCTGAACCTGCCTGGACTGGGTGGCCTGGAGGTTCTGCAGCGGCTGCGTGACAGCGGGTCCCAGGTGCCCGTCTTGATTCTTACGGCGCGCGATGGCCTGGATGATCGGGTGGCCGGCTTGGACGCGGGTGCCGACGACTACGTCACCAAGCCTTTCGAATTGCCTGAACTGGCCGCACGGGTCCGGGCGCTTGCCCGACGGCATGCCGGGCAGGCGCAGACGGTGCTGGAATGCGGCCCTTTGTCTTTTGATACGGTGGGCCGTCAGATCCGGGTCGATGGCAAGCGCCTGGCATTGTCGGTACGGGAACTGTCCGTGCTGGAAATGCTGATGGCCCGGCCGGGCCGGGTGGTGACCAAGCAGCAGATCGTCAATTCCCTGTCGGCCTGGGATGCGGATTTCAGCGAGAACGCGGTCGAAGTCTATGTCTATCGCCTGCGCAAGCGGCTTGATGGTACAGGGGCCAGTATCCAGACGGTGCGCGGCTTCGGTTATCTGCTCGACGTTGATCGTGCCGCCTGAGTCGACCCCCGGTCCAAGCCCTGCTGGTGGGGTGTTGGGGCTGGCCGAGCGCCTGATGCCCAGGAATTCGCTCGCCCGCCGACTGGTACGCCGGCTGTTGCCGGCCTTTTTCATTCTGGTGGCCATCGATCTGCTGGCCACCTGGTTCATGACGGGGGTGATCCGCCCCCAGCCCTGGCTGTTGCGTGACCTGTTCTGGGTCATGATGCTGACCCAGGGGCTGCTGGTGCTGCTGTTCGTCTGGGTGCTGATTTCCGGCATTCGTTCTGAACTCGCTTCCATCAATCGCCTGGCCGACGATATCCGCCAGCGTTCCATCGAGGACCTGCAGCCGCTCGACCAGGCCGACCTGCCCAGCGAGATCGCGCCTCTGGTCCTGCATTTCAACGACCTGCTCCTGCGGCTGGATGACTCGGTCCAGGCCCAGCGTCGCTTCATCGGCCATGCCGCTCATCAGCTGCGCACACCCCTGGCCGGCCTGAAGGTCGAATCCGAGCTGATGCTGGCCCAGGATCTGCCCGAGGACATCCGCGTGCGTGCCGGGCGGATCAAATCCGTGACGGATCGCATGATCCGCATGGGCCAGCAGCTGTTGGTGCTGGCGCGCGCTGAACACGCGGTCCGGCCCCAGGACGGTTTCGTGCGTCTGGACCTGTGCGAATGGATGCGTCAGGCGGGGGCGGAGTGGCTGGGTCGCGCGCATGAACAGTCCATCGATCTGCAACTGGCAGCACCCGATGCCGCAGTCTGGGTGGATGGCGATCCGGTCCTGTTGGGAGAATTGCTGGGCAATCTGATCGACAACGCCTTGCGCTATGGCCATCAGGCGCAGCGCATCGTGTTGCGCGTCATGGCCAATCCGCCTTCGTTTTCTGTCGAGGATGATGGCGCGGGCATCCGTGCCGAGGATCTGGACCGCGTTTTCGAGGCGTTCTATCGTGCGACGGATGCGGGCCAGGGCGGTTCCGGCCTGGGGTTGGCGATCGTGCGGGAAATCGCACGCGCGCACGGAGCCTGGTGGAAAATCGCCAGTCGGCCCGCCTTTCCGGGCACGCGGGTTTCTCTTGTTTTTCCCGGCCCTCGACGAGGCGCCTGCCTGACGCGGGTTGAATAAGCACACAGTATGAACATGCAGAAAGACAATCCGCAGGCGGGCCTGCTGATCGGGGCCCTGGGCGTCGTCTACGGGGATATCGGCACCAGCCCGCTGTACACCATGAAGGTCGCGCTGTCTGGCGCGGGCCAGCCCGATGTCGAACATATCCTGGGGTGCTGTCGATTCTGTTCTGGATGCTGATCCTGGTGGTGTCGCTGAAATACGTGACGTGCATCCTGCGCGCCGACAACCGGGGCGAGGGCGGCACGCTGGCCTTGATGGAACTCGCCCTGCGTGGCCGGTCAGGGCGGATCCGCTGGCGCCTGGCCTTGCTGGGGCTGATTGGCGCGAGCCTGTTCTATGGCGACAGCATGATCACCCCCGCGATCTCCGTCCTGTCGGCCGTCGAGGGGATCGGCATCGTGTCGCATCGGCTGGACGCCTGGGTGGTGCCGATTTCCGTGGTCGTGCTGCTGGCTCTGTTCATGTACCAGTCACGGGGCACTGGCGCCGTGGGCAAGCTGTTCGGGCCGGTGATGCTGTGCTGGTTCCTGGCGCTGGCAGGCTTGGGTGCCTGGCGGATTTCAGGCCAGCCCGAAGTCCTGCAGGCCGTCAATCCGGTCTGGGCCCTGCGCTTCATTGGCCACGCCCCCTGGGAAACATTCCTGGCGCTGGGCGCGCTGGTCCTGGCCTTGACCGGCGCCGAGGCGCTATACGCCGACATGGGGCATTTTGGCGGTTCGGTCATCCGCCGCGCGTGGTTTTCCCTGGTGCTGCCTGCGCTCGTGCTGTGCTATTTCGGCCAGGGGGCGCTGTTGCTCAGCGACCCGAATTCCATCCGCAACCCGTTCTTTCTGCTGGCGCCTGACTGGGGGTTGATTCCCCTGGTGGCGCTGGCCACGCTGGCCACAGTGATTGCCTCGCAGTCGGTGATTTCGGGCGCATTTTCCATCACCCGCCAGGCGGTGCAACTGGGCTACTGGCCGCGCATGGTGATCCAGCACACATCGGCGCGCGAAGAAGGACAGATCTACATGCCTCGCGTCAATGGACTGCTGTTGCTGGCCGTGTTGATCCTGGTGCTGTCTTTCGGTTCTTCTGATCGCCTGGCGCATGCTTATGGCTTCGCCGTCACGGGCACGATGCTGATGACTTCGCTGCTGGCATTTGCAGTGTTGCCGCGCGGTACGCGGGGCGTGCGTCGCTTGGCCTGGCTGATTCTGATTGCCTTGTTCCTGGTGATCGATGTGCTGCTGTTCTCTTCGAATACGCTCAAGCTGCACGAAGGCGGTTGGCTGCCGCTGGTGGTGGGGCTCGGTCTGCTGACGTTGATGGTGACCTGGAAGCAGGGGCGCCAGCAGATCCATGACACGCTGGCCGGTGATCACCAGCCGCTGGCCAGTTTCATGGAGTCCCTGGAGGCCTATCCCCCGACCCGGGTGCCGGGGACCGCCGTATTCATGAGCATGATCGTGGGCACGGTGCCCCCAGCGCTGCTGCACAATCTGAAACACAACAAGGTCTTGCACGAGCAGGCGCTGTTTCTGACGATCGAGGTGGCCGATGTGCCCTATGTGCCCTTTGGCGAGCGCTTGACGGTCAAGCGGGTCAGCCGCAGCAGCTGGCAGGCGGTGGCACGCTGGGGGTTCAAGCAGGAACCCAACGTGCCCCAGGTCGTGGAACAGATCGGTCAGGAGGTCGCCGAACTGAACCTGGAGCCCATGCAGACCTCGTATTTCCTGTCTCGCCAGACCGTGATCGTAGTGCGGCGGCTGCCGTGGCACCAGAGCTGGCGGCGGCATCTGTTTGCCTTCATGGCGCGCAATGCCAGCCGCAGCACCCGGTTCTACAAGATTCCACCCAATCGCGTGGTGGAAATGGGCATGCAGATGGAATTGTGATCAGGAACCGGTCGTGGGCGCCGGGATGGTGATCGTGATTTCGCGCAGCACCCCGCCCGACTGGACCGAACCCTGTGTGCGCGTGTTGGCGTCGTTCATCAGGGTCAGACAGTCTTCGCGCTGGCCTGCGGGCAAGCGTTCGCAGCGTTCGCGGCGGTGGCGTGCCTCGGCTTCTGGCGAGGGTTGGGTCAACTTGTCCTGGCGGGCGGCCTGAGCCGCCGCGCCGGCTTCTTTCAGACAGGCCTGCACGTCGATGCCGGGGGTGTTGCGGCAACGCGCCACATCCTGTTCGTATTGAGTCTGCGCCTGAACTCCGGAGGCAGACAGGGCGACAAGCCCCAGGCTTGTGGCCAGCAATGCAGTACGCAGCGACAGATGATTGTGTGGACGCATGGTGAACGCTCCTTGCGAGTGGATTCCGGGCGACTCCCGGCCCGGTTCAGGGGCGCGCATCGTGCACCGGATGTCCGGACCCGGTGTGAGCGAGCCTGTCATCAGTATAGGGGTTTTCCCTAGATTCTGTGTGGCTGGACTGATCTGCTGTGCCTGGCGTGTGCATGTGTGTCCGTTGACGATGGCGAGCGCTTTGCATCAGCAGGATGGCCGTGACCGGCGCCGTCATGAACAGGAACAGGCAGATCAGCCATTCATGGACGATGGGCCGGTGCTGCAGCAGGCTGGCGATCAGGGTGGCGGCCAGGACGACACAGAAGGCGCCCATCGTCATGCCCATGGTCGGGGCATGCATGCGTTCGTGGAAACTGCGCAGGCGCAGCAGCCCCAGCGAACCGACCAGGGTCACGATGCCGGCCAGGACCAGCAACAGGGCGGCCGAAACAGCGGCCCACAGAGGCAGTTCGGTCATGGTTCGATCA
>NZ_JAVERO010000122.1:0-6558 GCF_034007085.1 Castellaniella sp.
GGCCCAGGCGCACCGCCGGCGGCATGAACAGGTAGCCCGACAGCGGCTCCGATGCGCCAGGTTCGCGCAAGATCAACAAGCCCTGGGCGCGATCCTCCGACCCGGTCGAGGGGTCGCGTTGAGTTTCCAGGGCGAACCAGCCCTGGTCCAGAGCATTGCGCAGCAGCGTGCGCCAGGCCTGCTCTCCGCCACCCCGGCCGCCCGTGACGCTGCGCAGGTCTTCGCCCGGCAGATATTCCACATCCGTGTGACCGGCGCTTTCGGCACGCATCAGGGCCTCGTCCAGGCGCGACAGGACATCGCTGAAACTTTCCCCGGGTTCGTAGTCCGTCAGCACCATGCGCCAGCGGCACAGCCCCGCCTGCCCCAGCCGGATGCGCTGGGCCTGCAGGATTTCGCCCACGGACTGCGCCACGCGCACCGCCACCGGACCGGGCACCATCGGCAGGATGAAGGCAAAATCCGACCCATTCAGCCGCGCCAGCCAGGCTTGCTGCCCCAGCCGCTCGCGCAGCACTTCCAGTACCAGCCGGCCCATGTTGCGCAACCACTGGTCCACGACCTGGCGGCTCATGGTCTGGTTGACCGACTGCAGATCGCACTGGCGAAACAGCATCACATGGCCACCCTCGCCCTGGTCGGGCGCGGGCTGCTCCAGCAGCCGGCGCAGTTCGTTGATGAAATATTTGCGATTGGCCAGCCCCGTCACCATGTCCTGGTTCAGTTCGAGTTCCAGCGATTCGATGCGCGACTGGTGTTCGGCCGCCGTGGCCCGGACCCGTTCGTGTGTGCGCGTGATGATCTGGGCGACTTCGCGCAGTTCGACCATCGAAGGATGGCGCACCGGCGGCAGATCCCCGCCCGCCGCCTGCGTCATGGCCTGGACCCGCGCCATCACATCATCCTGCAATGCCCGGCGCAGCCAGCGCATCAACATGAACACGAACAGCCCCCACAGAATGCCAGCCCCCACCGTCAGGGTCACGATCCGTGCCGTGCTGTCCCACAGCGCGTTGCGCGCATAGGCGTCGCTCGCCAGCAAGCGCACTACCCCCTGCTGGGTCCAGCCATTGGTCACCTGGCGCTGGGCCTCGTGCCGTTCCAGGGGCAACAGGTGGCTGAACCATCCCGGCGCAGTGACCCGGCTGTCGCGGCCATCCTCGATTTCGCGGCGGATCAGGATCCGGCCCGTGGGGTCCAGGAATTCCACGACCTGGAACTGGCCGCTGTCAAACAGCACGGAAATCAGCAATTCGCGCACCGTCGGGTCCTGGTTGGACGGCTGCGACAGCGTCAGGGCCAGGGATGTCGCGGTGGAATCGCTCTGCCCCTGAAGCTGGGCATCCAGATACTGGCGCGCCGAGCCGATACTGAAAATGGTCGTCCCGACCAGAATCACCAGGATCGCCAGGGTCACGCTCAACAGCAGTTGTCTCAACAGGGACATGACATTCCTTTCATTCCATCACGGCTGAAAGCCTTCGGACCGCATGCGGGATAAGAGGTCCCGCCACCGGCCGATGCCTTCTACCGAAGACTGTTTCCCGCCGGGCATGTATACCCCCTGGGCATTGAAACTGAACACCGGCGTCAGGTCGGGCCGGTTGCGCGCCGGCTGGATCCGGTCCACCAGACTGTCGAGCACCAGGGGTTCGGCCTGAGGCTGCGGGTAATAACCCAGCACCATGTGGGCAATGCTCTGGCTGCCGATCTGGGCGCGCACATAGACGAAACGCAGCTTTTCGGGCGCCACCCCCAGGTGCAGCAGGGAAAAATATTTGCCGATCACGTAGTCTTCGCAATCGCCGGAACCCTGGGCCAGGGATTGCAGCGGCGTGGCCCAGTAATCCACCTGGCCCCAGATGGTGATGTCTTCGCCGCCGATCAGCGCATTGTTCCAGAAACTGTTGACCAGCCGCAGTTTTTCCTGTTCGTCCTGCCCGGCGGCCTGCGCCAGCAGGGCCTGCC
Organism: Castellaniella sp.; assembly: GCF_034007085.1. GTDB lineage: Bacteria > Pseudomonadota > Gammaproteobacteria > Burkholderiales > Burkholderiaceae_B > Castellaniella. Next base: position 1,969 of record NZ_JAVERO010000122.1, read on the forward strand.
AGGATCCGACCGCGCGGCCTGCCTTGGCCCCATAGCGCTGCCGGGCATGGGATACCAGCGCCTCGGGGTCGAACGACACCGCTGGCGCGGGCCCCCAGGCCAGCGCCAGGCACAAAGCCAGGGCCGTCAGCCCCTGCAACAGGGGGCGAACCCTGGCAGCGGTCGGCTGACGATCGGGCATGCACGGATTTTGATACAAATAGATGCGACAGGAAAGCGGCAGCGCAACAATTCCACTATTGCCGCCGGGATGTTATCGACTGCGCAGAGATCCGGCCATTGGCGTTGAAGACAATATAGCGAGCCAATATCATCAGGTCGGCAAGGCCTCCAGATCCTGCAAAAAAGGGCCGGTGTCAAGATGACTGGTTCCAGGCCGCCTTAGTTGAACAGCCGTGGACTAAGCCACCTGCGCTTGTCCCGGAAGATTGGCCTGAGCAATAAGGTCGAGCAGGGGCGCAAGACTCTCTTGGATGGCGTATAGCAGGCATCAAATGATGGCCTGCAAGCCCTTGTCGGCAATGACGTTCAGCAGCTTGAGCGCCGGGCCGGCCGGGCGAGTCTCGCCTTGCTCCCACTTGCGCACGGTCGAGGCCGAGGTATGCAGGTGCAGCGCAAACACCGGCTGGCTGAACTTCAAGGCTTCACGCAGGCGCTTGATGTCAGCAGCACGGAACTCCCGCACTGGCGGCGGGCAAATCGCGTCGAACTCGCGCATCGTCACCTTGCTGATCGCTCCGGCTTCTTGGAGCGCCGCCAGGTCGCCGCGCAGCGATTCAATGATCTTGCTCACAATGCACCTCCAGTAAAACACCCGACTGCAACGCCTTCGATAAGGCTTCGGCAGGCAGTTCCAGGAACACCTTGCCGGCGAATTGCAGCGCCTTCTTCTCGCCCTGCGTGATGTTCGCCTTGTCACGCTTGGGGAACCCATGCAGGAAAACATAGCGGCTGCCAATCTTGGCCGACAGCAACGTGCGATAGCCGCCGCTCTTGCCACCACCAGGGCGGGCTACCCGCTTCTTGTAGAGGAAGCCGCCCAAGTCCGCGTCGATCAGACCGCTTTCCATCTCCTGAACCGCCTTGCACAAGGCGGCATCGGGCAGCTTCTCGCCCGACTGCCACCGCGCAAAGTCCTTGCGCTTGAGGATGCGCGTCATATCGACCTCCAAACTATACCCGTAACGGGTACATTTTTCAAGATGGCGCGGTGAGGCCGCCCCACAAGTGGCGGCCTCACCCAATTGTCGTAGCAGCGACACGACAATCGGGGCTGGCAAGGTGGGAGCATGGCTGCCAGTCACGCCGTCGCCTCTGCCGGACACGATGCCCCAGTGATCGCCAGCCGTCGATTCGCCACCAGTTCAGCCACCGGAGTCGGCCCTGAAATATCACTAACACGTTGATTTTATGAGATAATATCGGAAACGAGAGCCACGATATCTTCCAGGATCAGCCCTGATACGGGTCACTTTCTGGGAGAAATGCAAAACTCCCCATGAGCCAAATCGACGATTTTTTCCGCAGCCGCCTGGATCAGATGATTGATCTGCGTAAACCACTTGCAGTGCTCGCCACGCATATTCCGTGGCAGGAACTGGGGGCGTCGGTGGCTCACCGATTTGCCCGCCAGGTGCGCAGTGGTAAGCAGGTGGCGGATGTCGATTTGTTTGGCCCGACAGTGGCCGTTGTGGGTGGTGCGATTTCAAACGCGGGGCGCCCGCGTCTGCCGATGCGGCTGATGATTTCGCTCCTTTATCTGAAGCACACCTTCAACGAAAGCGACGAAGGCGTGTGCGAACGCTGGAGCGAGACACCGGTCTGGCAATATTTTTCTGGCCAGGAATATTTTGAGGATCGCATGCCGTGCGATCCCAGCGCAATCAGCCGCTTCCGAGGCCTGTTGGGTGAGGAAGGCGTGGAAGAACTGCTGGTGCAGACCATCATGGTGGGCATGAGGCTGGGCTTGATCGAGCGCCGAGCCCTGGAGACGGTGATCGTCGATAGCACGGTGCAAAGCAAGGCGGTGGCCCACCCCACGGACAGCCGCTTGCTGGAGGTCGCGCGCGATAAGCTGGCCGAGGCGGCCAAGGCCCACGGCATCCAGTTGAAGCAGACCTACGCCAAGGAAGGCAAGGAGCTGGCCAGGAAAGCAGGACGCTACGCCCACGCCAAGCAGTACCGGCGCATGCACAAGACGATCAAGCGCCAACGCACGATTCTGGGCCGTCTGGCGCGTGATATCGAGCGCAGCAAGACAGTTCTGGCCCAAAGCATCCAGCAGGCTCTGGATCCGTTGCTATCCCGAGCCCATCGGATCGCGGAACAAAGCCGTCGCAAGAAGACGACCAAGGGCAAAGACAAGGTTTACAGCTGGCATGCACCGGAAGTCGAGTGCATCGGAAAAGGCAAGGCCCGCACCCCGTATGAGTTCGGTGTGAAGGTGGGTATCGTCACCACCTTGAAGGGAAATCTCATCGTGGGCGCACGCAGCTTCCCAGACAACCCGTACGACGGCCACACATTGGCCGAGGCGCTGGAGCAAACCAGCATTCTGCTGCAAGACACTGACATCAAACCCAAGACGGTCTATGCCGATCTGGGGTATCGAGGCGTAGACGGCGAGATCCCGGAATACGGACTCAAGCACCGAGGCAAATTCAAACGGCTGACGCCCAAAGAGCGGCAGTTGTTGAAACGTCGCCAGGCGATTGAACCAGTCATTGGACACCTGAAAAGTGATCACGGCATGAATCGTTGTCACTTGAAGGGCCAAATGGGTGATGCAATCCATGCGGTGCTGTGCGCAGCCGGCTTCAATATGAAATGGCTGCTGCGTCGGATTGCCCAAGAGGGCATCCGCCCTTTTTTTGCCTCTTGTTTTTTGGTCTGGTTCTGGCAGAGGATCCAGAAACTATCCCTGTGGGGTGAGCTACCCCGCCAGAATTCATGGCTTCTGATCGCCGGAAATCCGTTGTGATGGGTGAGAACTGAATTCTTCAGGGCCGACTACTTACCGGAAGCGTCGGCGATGTGTCGGAGGGTGACGATGAATTTCAGCGGGCGGGGTGAAGGCTGGCATTTCCTGGAAATTGCCGACAATTGGCTTGAAAATCGTCCTGCAATTCGTTATTAATTGTTATCATTCATTGCTAATGAATCCAGGTAAACGGTGACTGCATGGAACCACAAGACAAATGGGCACCTCGAATATCCAGCAATTTCAGCCAAGCCAACCTCTGATCATGACTGTTACCGAACTTCGAGGCGATTCTGTTCAATAAACAATCAACATTTCGGGCTTTTCAGCCCACTTTCCGACTGAATCGCACCCTGAAGGTGCAATTCAGCCCCTGCCGCACATCATGCAGGCAGGACGGGGCGCTGTCTTTTCTCCAACCCGCAAAGAAAAACCGCCCGCACCCCAGAACAGCCAGGGATGCGGGCGATGCGCGGGGCAAAGAACGGATCAGCTGTGATCGACCTTCAGTTTGCCTTCCTGGATCAGGCTGTTGATCAGACCCGCCTGACCAGCCTGTGTCGTCAGATCATGTACATTCCCCGCATTCAAATCAACCCCCTGGAGGATGATCTTCTGGTCAGGATTATTGCTTGAACTATTGAATGTTCCTTGAGAGTTGACGTCAATGATGGTGTTTCCATCCTGCACGGAAATATGCAGATATTGAGTCAAATCACCCGTCACCGTGCCATCCGGATGCACCGTGACATGCGCCTGCTCCCCTTGCAGGAGATCGCTCAGATCCAGTTTGTCCGCACCGCGGTCGTAAGGATCAGCCGCACCCAAACCGAAATCCGTCACTGTATCGACAGCAGGATTCGTCGTCGTTCCCTGATCGCCAAACGACCAGGCAAAAACATCGTCACCGGATCCACCTGTCAAGGTGTCATTGCCGGCTCCCCCGTACAGAATATCGTTACCGGCCCCACCCTCCAGGATGTCATTGCCACCGCCACCATAGAGGATGTCATTGCCAGCCCCGCCGCTCAGATGGTCATCGTTGTCATACGCAGTCGATTTGTTGAACTCATTCGAATGACTCGTGATGTAGTCATGAATATCCTGGTTAGTCACCTCGGCAGGAGCCTTGTGCAGTTGAGCCGCAATATAGCTCCTCAAGTCTCCGGCCCCAGTCGCACCAGACTCGGCATTGCCCAGGATCAAGGAATCACCGAAGAGAATGTCATTGCCATCGCCTCCGTTGATCGTATCCTTGCCCATGTTCTGCATGACCTCTGTACCCAGAATAGCGGCGGCCAGATCGCTGGGATCAATACCCGTCTGCGGATTATGGTCGCTGTCATAGGGTTTGAGATCGTCCTGGCTAACACCTGAGCCCAGGCCAATGGCTTCCACCACCATGCCATCCAGGCCATCCAGAATCGCAAACGCAGCCAGAGATTCTTGGGTAGTGCTCGAATCCGTTTCGTTTCCTTTACCTGCAAGATCCTTGGATGTGAACTCGACCCCGCCGGTTCCATCGGGCGTCAAGAAGAAATCAGTACCGTTGTACTGGATCGATTCGTCCCAGGTGTAGTAAGACCCCGACCAACCCCAATGCTTAGTAT
>NZ_JAVERO010000009.1:0-39757 GCF_034007085.1 Castellaniella sp.
CATATTCGACGGGCAAGGTGCTGAAGCGCCGGATCAGTTCGTGCAGCAGGGGGCTGACGGCCAGTACCCGGCAGATGGGCCAATCCAGGCCCAGCGAGCCGGCATCCAGGTACAGGCTGCGGATGACGGTATGGGGGGATTGCCGGACCACTTGATGCGTCACCCCAGCGGGGATCCAGACCGCCCGCTGCGCCAGGGCGATGAAACGGGCATTCGGCGTCCAGACTTGCAGGTAGCCCTGGGTGGCATAGGACAGCTGCGCCCAGGTGTGCTTGTGACGCCGGGGGATCAGAATGTTCGATTGGCTGTCGATGTGGCCGTACACGGGGCGGGGCAGGCGGCGCAGGCCGCCGCGCCGCACGGGGGCGGTCTGGGTGATCCCGGCAGGGCACTTGGCGCTGAGTTTTGTGTCCGTTCGCGAATGTTTCATAGCTGTTTACCGCCAAACATAGCTTTCATCTCAGTTTAACCTGTGTTTCGAGAGCCCCGGACCGCCGGAGCACCCACTTCCATGATGTCAAAATTACGTCTGCTGTTCGATCGTTTCACCCTGATCCTGATTGCGGTCGTCGTGGCCGCCACGGTCCTGCCGGCGCATGGTCAGGGCGCGGTGTTCTTCGAATGGCTCACGGCAGCGGCAATTGCCCTGCTGTTCTTTCTGCATGGGGCCAAGCTTTCTCGCGAGGCCATCATCGCAGGGGCCATGCACTGGCGGCTGCACGGCGTGATCTTCATCTGGACATTCGTGATTTTCCCCATCCTGGGGTGGGTGCTTCGGCCGGTTCTTCTGCCCCTGCTGGGTGAACCGCTCTACATCGGTATGGTCTACCTGACGGTCCTGCCCGGCACGGTCCAGTCGGCCATCGCCTTTACCTCGATCGCACGTGGCAATGTGCCCGCTGCCGTCTGCGCCGCTTCGGCGTCCAGCATCGTCGGCATCGTCATCACGCCCCTGCTGCTGCAATGGTTCCTGGGGGCCGATACATCGGCCCTGGGGGGCAGTTCGCTGCTGCAGGCGATTGGCCGCATCAGCGTGCAGATCTTTCTGCCCTTTGTCGTCGGCCATTTGATGCGCCCGGTAATTGGTCCCTGGATGGACGCGCATCGCAAGCTGATCACCAGTGTGGATCAGAGTTCGATCCTGTTGGTGGTCTACACGGCCTTCAGCGCGTCGGTCATCGGCGGGTTGTGGCAGACGGTAGACCCGATATCGCTGGCCTGGCTGGTGGTGGCGTGCAGCGCCTTGCTGGCGCTGGTGCTGGCGCTGAATACATGGTCTGCGCGCCGTCTGGGCTTCAACCGGGCCGACGAGATCACGATCGTGTTCTGCGGCTCAAAGAAAAGCATGGCTACGGGTGTGCCGATGGCCGGGGTGCTGTTCAGCGCAGGCGCCATCGGGCCGGTGCTGTTGCCGCTGATGATCTTCCACCAGATTCAGCTGATGGTGTGCGCGGTGCTGGCGCAGCATTATGCGCGGGTGGAGCAGGGGAAAGGGACGGCGGGGCGGCGGGTTGCGGCTTGATTTGAACCGTTTGATTTGAACCGTTTGATTTGAGTTCTTAACCGCTCGACGCCCTCGTACCCCGCCGGGGCCAGGTCGGGACGGCTCGGGCGCAGGTCGTGCGCCCTCGGCCTACGGCTACCCGTCCCTCCAACAGGCCCCAACGGGGCGCAAGATCGTCGATCTGGCGGTGGGGTTGAGCCTCAAGCCTTCTTCACGAATTCCGACTTCAAGCCCATTGATCCAAAGCCATCGATCTTGCAATCGATATCGTGATCGCCGTCGGCCAGGCGGATGTTCTTGACCTTGGTGCCGACCTTGACCACCGAGGACGACCCTTTCACCTTCAGATCCTTGATCACCACGACGGTATCGCCGTCCTGCAGCACATTGCCATGGGCGTCGTGCACCACGCGCGCCGGTTCGGTTTCCACCGCAGCGGCCTGGGGCCATTCGTGCGCGCATTCAGGACAGACGAAGTGGTCGCCGTCCGCATAGGTGTATTCGGAGTTGCACTGGGGGCAATTGGGAATCGGGTTCATGGGTTTCCTTATCGTGGTGTCTGCGGGGGGGCAGATTGTCCGGGAGGGTACGCGGACCTCTACGGGGCGCCAGTTGGTCTTGTTGACTGCGTACCTGTTTGCGCACTCGTTGTTTGGCGGATACTCGTTGTTTGGCGGATGAGCCGTAGGCCCAAGTGTATCAAGCCAGCTTTCCGGCAAGTGTGGCGGCAAAGGCATGTCCATGAAAAAGGGCCTGGAAACCCAGGCCCCAATCCACGGAGAACAATCAGTTGTGTCAGGCGGTCACATGCAGCAGCGTGCCCACCATGCCGCTGGTCGCCAGTTGCGGGGTGCTGGGCACCGAATTGACCAGGCTGAGGATGGTGTTGGCCTGGCCGTCCAGGACCTTGCGCAGCAGCAGATTGTCTTTTTCCTGCATCATGGCCCAGTTCTGCAGGCCGGTTGCTGCGGCGACGGTGCCTTCGATGGAATCGGACATGGGTGGCTCCTGGGAAAGGCGCGATTTTCACGCGGGGACGCGATCAGTCAAAAACGGATCCGCTTGTTTCTACGGCATCCAGTGTACTTTCTTTAGGCTGGGTTTTCATGCCCAGTCGTAATCGATGGTCAGCGGCGCGTGGTCGCTGAATCTGGGTTCGCGATGGATGGCGGCGGTGCGTGCGCGGGCGGCGATGCCGGGGGTGGCGATGTGGTAGTCGATGCGCCAGCCGACGTTCTTGGCCCAGGCCTGGCCGCGGTTGCTCCACCAGGTGTAGGCCTCGCCGGTGGCGTCCGGGTGCAGGCGGCGGTAGACGTCCACCCAGCCGTGTTCGTCGAAGACCTTGCTCAGCCAGGCGCGTTCTTCGGGCAGGAAGCCGCTGTTTTTCAGGTTGCCTTTCCAGTTTTTCAGGTCGATTTCCTGGTGGGCGATGTTCCAATCGCCGCAGATGATGAATTCGCGGCCGCTGTCGCGGTGTTCCCGCATCAGTCCGTCCATCCAGGTCTCGAAATGGTCCAGAAAGCGGTATTTGGCTGCCTGGCGTTCGTCGCCGCTGGACCCCGAGGGCAGGTAGGCGCTGATGACGCTCAGGCCGGGCCAGTCGGCGCGCAGGATGCGGCCTTCGGCGTCGAATTCTGGGCAGCCCATGCCCTCGGTCACAGCCTCGGCCGGGCGGCGCAGGTACAGTCCCACGCCGCTGTAGCCTTTCTTTTCGGCATGGTGAAAATGTCCGGTCAGGCCATCTGGGTGACGCAGGTCGTCGGCCAGGTCGCTGTCCTGGATCTTGATTTCCTGCAGGCAGACGATGTCGGGGCGGGCTTCGGCCAGCCAGTCGGCCAGTCCCTTGCGAAAGGCCGAGCGGATGCCGTTGACGTTCAGGGAAGTGATGCGCAGCACGTGAGGGTCCGGTGGGTCATTGCAAGCCTGAACTTTAACCCACCCGGTTCAATCGAACACAGATTACCCGGTCCTTCCGGTTAGAATCAAAGATTGTCGTCTGTCATGTGCAGGCAGGCCGGTCCCGGCCTGTCGAGTGGCTCTCCCCAAGCCAGGAGGTTGAAGTGGCGGCTGCCAATTTCAATACGGAAAACCGCACCTATCGCCAGTTGCTTGGCAATGGCCTGACCTACCGCATCCCCCGTTTTCAGCGGGACTACTCCTGGGGCGAAGAAGAGTGGGAAGACTTGTGGGTTGATATTCAGAGCACCTTGCCTGCCGATGGAGAGCCAGCGCACTACATGGGCTATCTGGTGCTGCAAACAGACGACAATCGCATTTACGAGGTGATTGATGGTCAGCAGAGGCTCACGACGATCAGCCTGATCGTGCTGGCGTCCATGCGACTGCTCAATCGATTCGCCGACGAAGGGAAAGCGCCCGATGAAAACCGCAGGCGCCTGGATCAGTTGCGCGCCACCTATGTGGGTTATCTCGATCCCGTGACCCTGACGACCCGCAACAAGCTCTCGCTCAACCGCAACAACGACAGCTACTATCGAGACTATCTCGTGACGCTGGCAGATCATTTGCCTCAGCGAGGTTTCCCCGCCTCCACCCATGCCATGCGCAAGGCATTCGAGTGGTTCGAACGCCGTTTGCGCGAACAGGTGAAAAATGCGGGAGATCCGGGCATGGCCCTGGCTCAATTCGTTGAAACGCTTAGCGACAAATTGTTCTTCACGGTCATTACCGTTGCCGATCAACTCAACGCCTATAAGGTTTTCGAGACGCTCAATGCGCGTGGCGTGCGTCTTTCGGCGACGGATCTGCTCAAGAACTACCTGTTTTCCGTGCTTGCGCGTGGCGATCAGGCCGCGCATGAAATGGATGAACTCGAGCGCCGTTGGGAAGGCATGGTGGGTCGTCTCGGCGGTGAAAGCTTTCCTGATTTCTTGCGCATGCATTGGAACAGCCGCAAGGGGTTCGCACGGCAGACCGAACTGTTCAAGGTCATCCGCAACAGCGTCCAGACTCGCGAAGTCGTGTTCGATTTGCTCAGGGAAATGGATGAGGATATCGACACTTATTTGGCGCTGACCCAGCCCGATGGCTCGTCTTGGTCGCTCGCATGGAAACAAAGCGCACAGGAACTGCGCATGTTCTCTGTACGGCAGCCCTATCCGATGCTGCTGGCCGCCAAGCGGAACCTGTCGAATGCCGATTTTGGTGATTTGCTGCGCGCTACGGTTGTCATTGCCTTTCGCTACAACGTCATCGGCGCCCAGCATACCGGCGAACAGGAACGCGTCTATCATGCGGCGGCCATGCGCTTGCACGGCCGGGAAGCCACGACGTTCGAGCAGGTGCTGGACACCTTGAAGCAGGTCTATCCGGGCGATGATGCGTTCAAGACCGACTTCACTGAAAAAAGCATCAAGACCACCCAAAGTCGTAATGCCAAGATCGTGCGGTATATCTTGTGCAGCCTGGAAAGACAAGCGGGGGGGATTGATTTCGATGCCGATTCTCCCGCTTACACCATCGAGCATGTCTTGCCCCAATCGCCCGAAGCTGGCTGGGAAGCCTTCAATGACCGCGATCTGGATCTCTTCGTCTATCGGCTGGCCAATATGGTGATGCTGGAGACTGGCATGAACCGGGCGATCGGCAACCAGCCCTATGCCGACAAGCGTCCGGTGCTGCTGCGAAGCAATATGCTCTTGACGAAACGGTTGGCGGAAGAAAATGCCGATTGGATTCCCGAGCGCTTGAATGCCAGGCAGAAACGACTTGCAGCCCTTGCGACCAGCGTGTGGAGAATCGCCCAGATTGCCTGAGTCGCCGGGTGCGGCAAGAACGTGGCGTGCGGCATCCGGCCCAAATATCCGATAATGTCGCCTTTCACGCACAGAGATCATTCGCCATGCCTGGTTCCCACGCCCCAGCCTTCGTTCGTTTTGCCCTGGAACAAGGGGTGCTGCGGTTTGGCGAATTCAAGACCAAGTCCGGCCGCCTGAGTCCCTATTTCTTCAATGCGGGCCTGTTCAACGACGGCGCCTGCGTCGGCCGCCTGGGCCAGTTCTACGCCCAGGCCCTGATGGATGCCGGGCTGGGGTTCGACATGCTGTTCGGCCCGGCGTATAAGGGCATCCCGCTGGCCACCACCACCGCGATCGCCCTGTCGAATCACCCCGCGCGCGCCGGCCATCCGGTTCCATTCGCCTTCAACCGCAAGGAAGCCAAGGACCACGGCGAAGGCGGCACGCTGATCGGCGCGCCGCTGCAAGGCCGCGTGGTGATCATCGACGATGTGATCACGGCGGGCACGTCCGTGCGCGAATCGGTCGCTCTGATCCGCGCTGCGGGCGCCCAGCCGGCTGCCGTGCTGATTGCGCTGGACCGCATGGAACGCGCCGGCGCGGACGACGCGCTGTCCGCACATTCCGCTGTCCAGGACGTCGAGCAGACCTACGGCATCCCCGTGGTCAGCATCGCTTCGCTGGTCGATATCATGGCCTTGCTGGAAGACGACGCGACCCTGGCCAGGCACCGCGATGCCGTGTCGGCGTACCGGGCGCGCTATGGGGTTCAGTGAGATTCTGGGTTGAGTTCTTTAGCCGGCCTGGGCCTTGATGCTCGATCAACCGTTGCGTCGGGACGGCGTGCGCTCCCGCTCGGCGCGTAGCTCGCCCGGTCCCGGCTTTGCCGGGACTGCCCGGGCATCATGACCTCATCGGGGCGCTCGCCAAACGCGCGGGGTGCTCAGTCCCCCGGACTGAGCACAAGCGCCCCGCTTGAACGGTGGCTCGCTTGCCTCCCCGCTGAGGCCACGCTGTCCGGCGGGCTCGAACAGCGCGCCGAGCGGGGGCGCACGCCGGCCGAGATGTCAGTTATGAATTCAGCTTCCGCGTCAGGATCTCATTGACCTGCTGCGGATTCGCCTTGCCCTTGGCCGCCTTCATCACCTGGCCCACCAGCGAATTGAAGGCTTTCTGCTTACCTGCCCGGAACTCATCCACGATCGCCGGATGCGCCGCCAGCACGGCATCGATCATTGCCTCGATGGCCCCGGCGTCGCTGATCTGGCGCAGGCCCCGCGCTTCGATGATCGCATCCGGGTCGCCGTTCGATTCGCCCGCCCACATCGCCGCGAACACATCGCGCGCGATTTTCGTCGAAATCGTGCCGTCCACGATGCGGGCGATCAGCGCTGCCAGCCGTTGCGGAGAAACCGGCGATGCACTGATGTCCAGATCATCACGATTCAGCGCCGCCGACAGTTCGCCCAGAATCCAGTTCGCCGCCTGCTTCGCCTGACCGGCCGGCAGTGCGGCCGCCACGGCCTCGAAATAGTCGGCGGTTGCGCGGTGCAGCGTCAGCTGGGCCGCGTCGTAGGCCGACAGCCCCAGGTCCGCTTCGAAGCGCGCGCGCTTGGCTGCCGGCAATTCCGGCATGGCCGCGCGCACCTGTTCCACCCATTGCGGCGACACCACCAGCGGCGGCAGGTCGGGGTCGGGGAAATAGCGGTAATCGTCGGAATCTTCCTTGGTCCGCATGCTGCGGGTTTCATCGCGGTCGGCATCGTACAGGCGTGTTTCCTGAACGACCTTGCCGCCGTCCTCGATCAGTTCGATCTGGCGGCGGGCCTCGTACTGGATCGCGCGTTCCAGGAAGCGGAAGGAATTCAGGTTCTTGATCTCGCAGCGCGTGCCGAATTCAGTCTGGCCGCGCGGACGCACCGAGACGTTGGCGTCGCAGCGAAACGAACCTTCTTGCATATTGCCGTCGCAGATGCCCAGCCACACCACCAGCCCGTGCAGCGCGCGTGCATAGGCCACGGCTTCGGCTGCCGAGCGCATGTCCGGTTCGGTCACGATTTCCAGCAGGGGCGTGCCGGCGCGGTTCAGGTCGATGCCGCTGGATGATTCCCCGTGCGGCCCCGTGAAGTGTTCATGCAGCGATTTGCCCGCGTCCTCTTCCAGGTGGGCGCGCGTCAGGTTCACGGTGTGTTCCTGTTCGCCGACGAAAAAGGACAGCTTGCCGCCCACCACGATCGGCAGTTCGAATTGGCTGATCTGGTAGTTCTTGGGCAGATCGGGATAGAAATAGTTCTTGCGTGCGAACACGGATCGTTCGGCCACCTGGGCGCCGATCGCCAGGCCGAACTGGATCGCGCGTTCCACCGCGCCCCGGTTCATGGCTGGCAGCGAACCGGGCAGGGCCATGTCCACCGCGTTGGCCTGGGTGTTGGGTTCGGCGCCGAAGCGCGTGCTGCTGCGGGAAAAGATTTTTGACCGCGTGGAGAGCTGGGCGTGGGTTTCCAGCCCGATGACGATTTCCCAATCCATTATGCGTGTCCCGGAATGCGTTGATGCCAGTCGGTGGCCTGCTGGTAGCGGTCGGCCAGGGCCAGCAGGCGGCCTTCGTCAAAATAGCGGCCGATGAGTTGCAGCCCGATGGGCAGGCGGCCCGATTCGCCGCCAAAGCCGCAGGGGATGGACATGCCCGGCAGGCCCGCCAGGCTGACGCCCAGCGTGTAGATGTCGCCCAGCCAGTCGGCGATCGGGTCCTGGCGGTTGTCGCCGATACGGCGGGCCACGGTTGGCGTGACCGGCCCCATGATCACATCACATTCGCTGGTCAGCACGCGCTGGAAGTCCTCGGCGATCATGCGCCGTACGCGCTGCGCCTGCAGGTAATAGGCATCGTAATAGCCGTGCGACAGGACGTAGGTCCCGACCAGGATGCGGCGGCGGACCTCGTCGCCGAAACCTTCGGAGCGGGATCGGCTGGTCATGTCGGCCAGGTCGCTGTATTCGGCTGCGCGGTGGCCGTAGCGCACCCCGTCGTAGCGCGACAGGTTGCTGGAGGCCTCGGCCGGGGCGATCACGTAGTAGGCCGGGATCGCCAGGCGTGTGTGCGGCAGGGACACATCGACGCGGGCCGCACCCAGGGATTCGAAGACCTGCAAGGCGGATTCCACGGCGGCGCCGACCTCTGCAGACAGCCCCTCGTTGAAGAATTCGCGCGGCACACCGATGCGCAGCCCCGCCAGCGGGCGTTCGCCGCCTGCCTGAAAGCCCGCCTGGGCCGCGTCGAATGCCGCCTGGACGCGGCCAGCGGTGTTGGCTGCGCCGTCGCAGGTTTCCAGGCTGGTCGAGTCGCGGGGGTCGAAGCCGCTCATGCGATCGAGCAGCGGCACCAGATCGCGGGCGCTGCGTGCCAGGGCGCCAGCCTGGTCCAGGCTGGAGGCATAGGCGATGATGCCGTAGCGCGAAACCGTGCCATAGGTGGGCTTGATGCCGCTGACCCCGCACAGGGCGGCAGGCTGACGCACCGATCCGCCGGTATCCGTGCCGGAGGCGCCCAGCACCAGACCGGCAGCCACGGCGGCGGCAGAACCGCCGGACGATCCGCCTGGGATGCGTTCCGGGTCCCAAGGGTTGCGTACCGGGCCCTTGGCGGCATTTTCGTTGCCAGAACCCATGGCGAATTCATCGCAGCTGAGCTTGCCCAGCGACACGGTGCCGGCCTCGCGCCAGTGATCGACGACGGCGGCGTCGAAGGGGCTGACGTAGTTGGCCAGCATCCGGCTGGCGGCCGTGGTGCGCCAGCCGCGTGTCACGAACAGGTCTTTGTGGGCGACGGGGATGCCGGTGAGCGGTCCGGCCGTGCCGCTGGCCAATGCCTGGTCGGCCGCGCGCGCCTGTTCCAGGGTCAGTTCGTCGTCGATGTGCAGAAAGACATTGGGGTCGGCATAGGCGCGCGCTGCGCGCAGCGCATCGGTGGCCAGCTCAAAGGCGCTGACGCGCCGGGCGCGCAGGGCTTCGCCCAACGCCTGGATGCTGCGGAATTCTGAAAGCTGGGTCATGGCATCACTCGATGACGGTGGGGACCAGGAACAGGCCTTGGTGGGGTGCCGGGGCGTTGGCCATGCCGGCATCGCGTTGTTCACAGGTTTGCGGCGGTTCGGGGGTGTCGTCGCACAGGCGCAGGGTGATGTCCTGGTGGGCGGCCAGCGGGTGGGCCATGGGTTCGACGCCGGCCGTGTCCACGGCCTGCAATTCTTCGATCAGGCCCAGGATGCGGTCCAGTTCCTGGCGGGCGCGGGTCTGATCGCTGGAATCCAGCCGCAGGCCCGAGAGCCGTGCCAGCCGGGCAATGTCCTGTTCGGTGAGTGCCATGTCGTCGTGCCGGAGGGGGCCGCCGCCGGGGCAGCCAGGTTGAGTGTGTGTGGATGTGACCGGGACCGTGAAAATGGGGAATTTTGCAAAACATTCCCCTTTGATCCAGGTCTAACACCAGGGGATTATAAGTTATCATTGCTGATTCCATGCGGTTTGCCCGGCCTGCACCTTTGTTCTGGCGGTCTTTGCCCAGTAATCAGTCGGCACGCTCGCGCGGATCCATCAGACACCCCCCCACCATTTTAATAGTGCGCCCATGTTCGGATTCCTACGCAGCTACTTTTCCAGCGACATGGCGATCGACCTCGGCACGGCGAATACGCTGATCTATGTCCGCGGCAAGGGCATCGTGCTCGATGAACCCTCGGTCGTCGCCATCCGCCATGACGGCGGTCCCAATGGCAAGAAAATCATCCAGGCCGTCGGCCACGAGGCCAAGCAGATGCTGGGTCGGGTACCTGGCAACATCGAAGCCATCCGGCCCATGAAAGACGGCGTGATCGCCGATTTCACCGTGACCGAGCAGATGCTCAAGCAGTTCATCCGCATGGTGCATCCGCGCAGCATGCTGGCCCCCAGCCCCCGTATCATCGTCTGCGTGCCCTGCGGGTCCACCCAGGTCGAACGCCGCGCCATCCGCGAGTCGGCCCTGGGCGCGGGCGCCAGCCAGGTCTATCTGATCGAAGAACCCATGGCGGCCGCGATCGGCGCGGGCCTGGCCGTGTCCGACGCCAGCGGTTCGATGGTGGTGGATATCGGTGGCGGCACCACCGAAGTCGCCGTGATTTCCCTGGGCGGCATGGTCTACAAAGGCTCGGTGCGTGTCGGTGGCGACAAATTCGACGAGGCCATCATCAACTACATTCGCCGCAACTACGGCATGTTGATCGGCGAGCCCACCGCCGAATTGATCAAAAAGGAAATCGGCTCGGCCTTCCCGGGTTCTGAAATCCGCGAAATCGAGGTCAAGGGGCGCAATCTGTCCGAAGGCGTACCGCGCAGTTTCACGGTGTCTTCCAACGAAATCCTGGAATCCCTGACCGATCCGCTCAATCAGATCGTGTCGGCGGTGAAGACGGCCCTGGAACAGACCCCGCCCGAACTGGGCGCCGACATCACCGACAAGGGTATCGCCCTGACGGGGGGCGGCGCGCTGCTGCACGATCTGGATCGCCTGCTCCAGGAAGAAACCGGCCTGCCCGTGGTGGTCGCCGAAGACCCGCTCACCTGCGTGGTGCGCGGCTGCGGCGAGGCGCTCGAACATCTCGAACGCCTGGGCGGTGTGTTCATCTACGACTGACCCGCAGTCCGGCGTTCCTCGTCATGCGTGAACCGGGAACCCTGAGACTCTTCAAGCGCGGCCCCAGCATCGAAGTCCGGCTGGTCCTGCTGCTGGTTCTGTGCCTCGGGTTGATCGTCACCGATGCGCACTGGCCTGTGCTGGGGCCAGTGCGCAGTGCGCTGGCCACGGTGCTGTATCCTTTCCAGCGCATCGTGCTGGCGCCACGCGATGCGCTGGAATATTTCGACCGCTGGTCGCATGCGGCTGCGCTGGCGCGCGACGAACAGGACGCCCTGCGCCGCCAGCGCATCGAAATGGCCCAGCTGTCGACGCATGCCGCCCAGTTGGCTACAGAAAACGAGCAGTTGCGCCGCTTGCTCAATGTGGCCGAATCGGCCGCGCAGCAGTCCGTGGCGGTCGAAGTCTTTTATGTGCCGCCCAATGCCTTCAATCATCGCCTGGTGTTCAACAAGGGCTCGCAGGCGGGCATCGCCCCGGGCATGCCGGTGATCGACGAGGGCGGGGTCGTGGGCCAGATCGTGCGCGTCACGCCGTTTACCTCCGAGGCCGCCCTGCTGATCGACGACCAGGTGTCCATTCCCGTCCAGGTGCTGCGCAATGGCCTGCGGCTGATCGCGTTTGGCAGCAATGAGGTCGGCAAGCTCGAAGTCCGCTATCTGTCGACCAGTGTGGACGTGCGCACCGGCGATGTGCTGGTGACCAGCGGCATCGGTGGGTTGTTTCCCGCCGGCCTGCCAGTCGGGCGCGTGGAACGAGTCGAACGCGATCCAGGGTCCGGCTTTGCCATGGCGATTGCCGAGCCTTTGTCGCACCCCGAGCGCTACCGTCATTTCTTGGTCTTGCGCGTGGATGTGGCCGATGTACCCCGGCCCGAGGAGATCGAACATGCCCTCGACCAACAATAGACGCCCGGGGGGGGCTTCGCTGCTGAAGCTGCAGCCGGTGGATACGGGCGCATTCCAGGGCGCCGCCCCGGGATGGCTGGTGTGGGGGTCGTTGATCCTGGTGTGGCTGGCATCCCTGCTGCCCTGGCGGCTGTGGCAGCCGACGCCCGATGTGCTGCTGCTGGCGCTGCTCTACTGGTGCCTGAATGCGCCCGCCCGGGTCGGGCTGACGACCGCTTTTGTGTTCGGCCTGTTGATGGACGTCCAGGATGCCGGGTTGCTGGGCCTGCATGCGCTGTGTTACGTGTTGGCTGCCTATGGCGTCCTGTGGTTGAGCCACCGGCTGCGGCATTTCAACGCCTGGTGGCAGACAGTGCAGGTGCTGCCCGTGCTGGTGGTGGCCTGCATGCTGTCCAACCTGCTGGGCGCGTGGCTGAACGGGGCCTGGGAAGGTTGGGAATGGCTGTGGTCGGCGCTGTTTACGGGCGTGCTGTGGCCCCTGCCCGAGATCCTCATGTCCCTGCATCCGCGCCGCCAGGGCGGCGACGGCGCGGGGCCCTAGGGCCGCCATGTTCGAATTCCGCAAGACCGGCCAGCGCCAGCGGCAGACCGTGCTGCTGCGCGCCTGGGTCGCGGGGGTGTTTGCCCTGGTGTGTCTGCTGCTGCTGGCCGGGCGCCTGTGGTATCTGCAGGTCGTGCGCTATGACACCCTGGCGGCACGTGCCGAACAGAATCGCATCACCATCGTGCCCGTGCCGCCCCGGCGTGGCCAGATTGCCGATCGCAATGGCGCGGTTCTGGTGCAGAACCAGCGCGACTACACACTGACGGTGACTCGCGCCCAGATTCGCGGGGACATCGACCGCGTGCTGGATCAACTGGGCGAACTGGTCTACCTGAGCGAAGGCGACCGGCGCAAATTCCTGCGCCTGTACCAGCAGAGCGGTCGCTACACGCCAATCCTGCTGCGCAACAACCTGAACGACATCGAGGCGTCCTGGTTTGCGGTCCATGCCTACCGCTTTCCCGGCATCAACCTGGAGGCCCGCTGGGTGCGGTCCTATCCCATGCATGAGTCGGCCGCTCATGTGCTGGGTTTCGTCGGCCGGATTTCCGAAGAAGATCAGCAGGCCCTGGAAGACACCGGCCAGCTGGGCAACTACCGGGGTACGCTGGTCATCGGCAAGAAGGGCATCGAGAAAACCTGGGAAAAGACCTTGCATGGCCGCACCGGGGTCGAAGAACTCGAAGTCACGGCGGGCGGGCGGCCGGTGCGTGTGCTCAATCGCACCGATCCAGTGCCCGGTTCCAACCTGGAACTGTCCCTGGACATCGGGCTGCAGCGCCTGGCCGAGGCCCAGTTCGAGGGCCGGCGCGGCGCGCTGGTCGCCATTCAGCCGCATACGGGAGAAATCCTGGCTTTCGTGTCTTCGCCTTCTTTCGACCCGAACCTGTTCGTGGACGGCATCGATGTGGAGAACTGGCGCCGGTTGAATGAATCGCCTGATCATCCGCTCATCAACCGGCCCCTGTATGGCACGTATCCCATCGGTTCGACCTACAAGCCTTTCGTGGGGCTGGCGGCCCTGGAAATGGGGTTGCGTTCGCCCAGGGACCTGATCCCCGACCCCGGCTATTTCGAACTGGCCGGACAGAAATTCCGCAATGCCGGCGGTGCCGTGTACGGGCCGACCGACATGCACCGGGCGATCGTGGTGTCATCCGACACCTATTTCTTTTCGCTGGGCGCGCAGATGGATGTGGACGCCCTGCATGATTTTTCCAAGCAGTTCGGCTTTGGCCAGATCACCGGGATCGATCTGGATGGCGAGCGCCGAGGCGTGCTGCCTTCGCGCGACTGGAAGCGCAAGGCGTACAAAAAAGCAGAACAGCAGCACTGGTACCAGGGCGAGACCGTGTCGGTCGCCGTGGGCCAGGGCTACAACGCGTTCACCTTGCTGCAGCTGGCGCAGGCCACGTCCGTGCTGGCCAACGACGGTGTCTACATGAAGCCGCATCTGGTGCGCCGGATCATCGATCCGCTGACCGGGCGGTTCAGCTTTCCGGTCAGCGGGCCGCAATACACCATTGGCCTGAAGCCGGACAATCTGCGCGTGATCCGCGAAGCCATGGTGGATGTCGTGCGCAAGGGCACGGCGCGGCGCGCTTTCGAGGGCGCAGCCTATCAGGCGGCCGGCAAGACGGGCACGGCGCAGGTCTACAGTCTGCGCGGTGCCAAGTACCGGGCGCATGCGGTTGACGAACGCCTGCGCGATCATGCGCTGTTCATGGCCTACGCGCCAGTCGAGGATCCGCAGATCGCGGTGGCCCTGATCGTGGAAAACGGTGGCTGGGGGGCGTCGGTGGCGGCACCGATTGCCCGCACGGTGTTTGACTACTGGCTGGACCCGGCCCGCGTGGCGCAGCGCCGCACGCGCCTGAGGGTGGAACAAGAAGCGCTGGCTGCGCAGGCCGGTCCGGCACCGGCCGCCTCGGTCGAGGTTGATGCGCAGCCAGCGCCTGACGATGCCGCCCCGCCCGAGCCGGCGCCGCTGCCCGATGCCAGCTCGGCACCCGAGGACGGCGCCCTGGAGGAAAACCCATGAAGCTGATTGTGCAGGCGGCGCGCCGCTTGTTCGCCGTCCTGGACTGGCCGTTGCTGATCCTGCTGGTCATCATGGCGCTGGTCGGCATGGCGACCATGCATTCCGCAGTGGGCAATACCGACTGGCGTTTCGCCGATCAGATGCGCAATTTCCTGCTGGCGTTCGCGGCCATGTGGGCTGTCGCGCTGCTGCGCCCGGCCTGGATCATGCGTTCGGCGCCGCTGTTCTATGCGCTGGGCGTGGGGCTGCTGGTCGCGGTCATGCTGTTCGGGGAAACCAGCAAGGGGGCGACCCGCTGGCTGGATCTGGGCATCGCGCGCATCCAGCCCTCTGAAATGATGAAGATCGCCGTGCCCATGATGCTGGCCTGGTACTTTCAGCGCCAGTCGGCAAACCGTTTCCGCATCCTGGATTTCCTGGTGGCAGGCGTGCTGCTGGTGGTGCCGGCGGGGTTCATCATCGAGCAGCCGGACCTGGGCACGGCATTGCTGGTGCTGGCTTCGGGGTTTTGCGTGATCTATTTCGCCGGTCTGTCGTTCAAGTTGCTGATTCCAGTGGTGCTGGTCGTGACGCTGGCGCTGGGGACGCTGGTGGCCTACGAAGACCAGATCTGCCAGCCGGAAGTGGATTGGGTGGTGCTGCACGACTACCAGAAATACCGTGTCTGCGTCCTGCTCAATCCCGGTTCCGACCCGCTGGGCAAGGGCTTTCACACCATTCAGTCCATGATCGCCGTGGGGTCGGGCGGCCTGTACGGCAAGGGCTACATGCAGGGGACCCAGACGCACCTGGATTTCATCCCGGAACGGACCACGGATTTCATCTTTGCCGTGTTCGCCGAGGAATTCGGCCTGTATGGCGGGGTGATGCTGCTGGTGCTGTACATGCTGATGGTGCTGCGCGGCCTGACCATCACCGTGCGCGCGCCGACCCAGTTCGGGCGGCTGCTGGCCGGGGCCATGTCGATGATGATGTTCGTCTATGTGTTCGTGAACGTTGGCATGGTGACCGGCGTACTGCCGGTGGTGGGGGTGCCGCTGCCTTTCATGAGTTACGGCGGCACGGCCTTGATGACGTTGGGTGTGGCCTGCGGCCTGTTGATGAGCATCGGCGCGCACCAGCCGCGCACGGAACCCTGAGCGGTCAGCGCGGCACGGGCGGGTCTGTGTACAGGCCGGCCAGCAGCCGGGCGACCGGGGCCGGCATGCCATGGGCGTCCAGTTGCCCGGCTGGGACCCAGGCCTGATCCGTGCGGATCGGCGCGGGCCGGGCGCCAGCCAGTTTCAGCCAGCGAGGCTGGATGCGCAGCCTGAAATGCGTGAACACGTGTTCGATCGCTGCCAGCGTCTGGGGCGGCCCGGCTGCGGGCAGGCCGGTGCAGGCTGCATCCAGCGCCGCCGCGTCCGCGAATTGCGGCAAGGCCCATAATCCCCCCCAGATGCCGGTGTCTGGCCGGCGTTCCAGCAGCACCTGGCCCTCGCATTCCACGATCAGCATCCAGCAATGGCGCAGCGGTTGCGCCCGGCGGGCGCGGGGCGCCGGCAGTTCGTTCTGGCGGCCCTGGATGCGCGCCTGGCAGTCCGGCGCCAACGGGCAGCGTGCACAGTCGGGTCGTGTGCGGGTACAGACCGTGGCGCCCAGATCCATCTGGCCCTGGGTGTAGGCCGCCATGTCCAGGTCGGCGGGCGCGGCATCGATCAGCGCGCGCGCATGTGCCCAGAACTGTTGCGTCGCGCGGGTGGCAGTGGGGTCGCCTTCGATGGCGAAATAGCGTGCCAGCACCCGGCGCACATTGCCGTCCAGGATCGGTACCCGTTCCCCGTAGGCAAAGGCGGCGATGGCGGCGGCGGTCGATGGGCCGATGCCGGGCAATTGCGCCAGTTCGGCTGCCGTGGTGGGGAAACGGCCTGCGTGTTCGTCTTTCAGGACCTGGGCGCAACGGTGCAGATTGCGCGCGCGGGCGTAATAGCCCAGGCCGGCCCAGGCATGCAGGACGGCGTCCTGCGGTGCATCGGCCAGGGCGATGACGGAAGGAAACAGGTCCAGGAAGCGTGTGTAGTACGGTGCCGCTGTAGCCGCCTGGGTCTGCTGCAGCATGATTTCTGACAGCCAGATCCGGTAGGGATCGCGGGTCTGCTGCCAGGGCAGGCCGTGGCGGCCTGCCCGGCGCTGCCAGGCGGCGATGCGGGCAGCGACGTCATCCAGGCCCGATGCGGGGCGGCGCGCCATCAGAACCGGGTACGCCGCGTCACCGACAGGCGTGCCGCGATGGCGCCCAGCAGAGCGACCAGCAGGCCGGACAGCAGCAGGTCGGGGACGGCCGGCAGGCGGATGGCCCAGTCTACGCCGTAGCTGCGGGCGAATCCGCCCAGGATCGCGTTCAGCGGGGTCAGCGCCAGCCAGGCCAGCAGCAGCGCCAGCAGGCTGGCGGCCAGGCCGGTCAGGGCGCCCAGGTACAGGAAGGGGCGGCGGACAAAGGGCTCGGTGGCCCCGACCAGCCGGGCGACGGCGATTTCCTCGCGCTGGGTCAGGGCCTGCAGGCGCACGGTGTTGAACACGGTCGCCAGGACGACGATGACTACCGCGCCTGCCAGCATGCCCAGCCCTACCCGCACGAAGGAAAGCAGGGATTCCAGGCGCCGCACCCATTCACTGTCGAGCTGGATTTCCTGGATTTCCGGCCATTGGCGCCAGGCCTGCGCCAGGTCTGCGGCTGCGCGCGCCGGGGAATCGGAATCGCGCAGTGTGACGATCAGGGCGTCGGGCAAAGGGTTGTCGGGCAGGGCGTCCAGGGCGCGCGCCCAGGTCGGGTCGGCACGCAACTGAGCCATGGCCTGGTCGCGCGGCATCAACCGGGCCTGGGCGATCCGTTCGCCGCCTTCGGTGCGCACGCGCGCCAGCAGGGCCTGCTGCGCAGCGGGGGGGGTGTCGGATTGCAGGAACAGGGTCAGTTCCGGCGCGACCGCCAGTTGCCGGGCCAGCGGCTGGCTGGATTGCAGGACGGCGGCGCCCAGGATGGGCACTGCCAGCATCAGGGCGATGACCACGATGTTGGCCAGGGAAGAAAAGGGGTGCTGGCGCAGGCGCCGCAGCGCCACGCCCAGGGCGTATCGGTGATGCCGCAGCCATTTGTTCATGCCGGCACCCCCGGGACGTCTTCGAAGCGCCCGGCGTCGATGCGCAGGGTGCGCCGCGCGTAACGGGCCATGAGGGCCGTGTCGTGCGAGGCGATCAGGGTCGTGACGCCGACCTGGTTGAAGTCGCGGAATACGTCCATGATGCGGGTGGCGCTGTCGTGGTCCAGGTTGGCGGTGGGCTCGTCGGCAATCAGGATGGCAGGCCGGCCGACGATGGCGCGGGCGATAGCCAGGCGCTGTTGTTCGCCGCCGGACAGTTCGATGGGCGACAGGTCTTCCTTGCCTCTGAGGCCGACCTTTTCCATGGCGGCACGGGCGCGGGTCGTTGCCGTGGCGCGATCCAGGCCCAGCACGGCCAGCGGCAGCATGACGTTGTCGAAAGCGCTGCGGTCGAACAGCAGATGGGCGTCCTGCAGGATCAGGCCGACGGTGCGGCGCAGGTAGGGCAGCGTGCGCGTCGATAGGCGGTCGATGCGGTGGCCGTTGACCGTGACGGCGCCCCGGCTGGCGGGTTCCAGGCCGCCGACCAGTTTCAGCAGGGTGGACTTGCCCGCGCCCGAGGGGCCAGAGACAAAGACGAATTCCCCCGGCGGGATGCTGAAATTGACGTCGGCGAGAATATTGCGTCCCCGGCCGAAGGATTTGAAGACGTGCTGGAATTCGATCATGCGTGTCGGGTGTGCCGTGTGTCCTGTGCGGCCCGTTTGAGTGCGTATCCCTTGGGGTCTGGCGCGTGGCGCATCGCCATGGCGGGTGCAGGGATATCCCGCATGTTTCATGCCGGCGCTGGCAGGCTACGATTCAAGCAGACGGACCAATTCCACAAGATTGTATTCCGTGTCGATCAATACCACTTGCTCAAATCGGGAAAGGAAGATTATGAAACTGATGAAACTCGCCGCTGTCAGCGCGGCGCTGCTATTCGCCGGCACGACCGCGCAGGCAGGCGAAACCTACAATGCGGTCAAGGCACGCGGTTTCGTCCAATGTGGCGTCAATGCTGGCCTGCCGGGCTTTTCCCAGGCCGACAGCAAGGGTGTCTGGCAGGGCATCGACGTCGATATGTGCCGTGCCGTGGCCGCCATGGTGTTTGGCGATGCCAGCAAATTCAAGGCCACCCCGCTGACCACGCAGCAGCGCTTCACCGCCCTGCAATCCGGCGAAGTCGATGTGCTCACCCGCAACACGACTGCCACCATGACCCGCGACACCACGCTGGGCCTGATGAGCGCCGGGGTCAATTACTACGACAGCCAGGGCGTGCTGGTCAAGAAAAGCCTGGGTGTGAAGAGCGCCACCGAACTGGGCGGCGCGGCAGTCTGCGTGCTGCAGGGCACTACCACCGAACTGAACCTGGCCGACTGGTTCCGGGCCCACAACCTGGATTTCAAGCCGGTCGTGATCAATACCTCTGAAGAAGGCTTCCGCACGTTCGAGGCCGGCCGCTGCGACGTCGTGACCAGCGACAAGTCCCAGCTGGGCAGCCTGCGCGCGTCTTCGGCCACGCCGGACGACTACATCATCCTGCCGGAAGACTTCTCCAAGGAACCCCTTGGGCCCATGGTCCGCCAGGGGGATGACGAATGGTTCATGGTCGTGCGCTGGGCGCTGAACGCCATGATCGAGGCCGAGGAATACGGCATCAACTCGCAGAACCTGGACGAAATGCTGAAGAGCCCCAATCCCAATATCCAACGCATCCTGGGGGTGTCTGGCGACATGGGCAAGGGCCTGGGCCTGGACAAGAAATGGGCCTACAACATCATCAAGCAGGTCGGCAACTATGGCGAATCGTTCGAACGCAACATCGGCATGGGCTCCCCGCTCAAGCTGGAACGCGGCCTGAACGCCCAGTGGTCCAAGGGCGGCGTGATGTACGCCTGGCCGATCCGCTGATCGTCTGATCCGGTTTCTGGTCTTTTCGGCCGCCGGGGTTCTCCCGGCGGCCGGGTTCCGGCGGCGGATGCCGCCTTCACCGCCCGCATTCTATGACTCAGACAACACCTCGCGCACCCAGGGCGCCTCGCCGGCGCTGGTCCTGGAACGATCCGGCCACGCGTGCGCTGATCTATCAGGTCCTGATCCTGGGCCTTGTTGCCCTGGGTGTGTGGTACCTGGCCTCCAATACGCTGCACAACCTGGCCTCGCGCAATATTTCCACCGGTTTTGCCTTTCTGCATGAGGAAGCCGGTTTCGCCATCGGCGAATCGATGGTCGAATATTCCCCTGCCGACACTTACGGGCATGCGGTCGTGGTCGGCCTGCTGAACACCCTCAAGGTTTCCGTGATCGGGGTGATCGCCGCCACTCTGTTCGGCACGCTGCTGGGCGTCAGCCGCCTGTCGAAGAACTGGCTGATCGCACGCCTGGCGGGCCTCTACATCGAGGTCATGCGCAACATTCCGCTGCTGTTGCAGCTGTTTTTCTGGTATGCCCTGATCACCGAAATCATGCCCGGCCCCCGGCAGGCGCTGCAGCCGCTGCCGGATGTCTTCATTTCCAATCGCGGCTTCAAGATCCCCTGGTTCAAGGGGGATGCCATGGACTGGATCTTTGGCGGTCTGGCGCTGGCCATCGTGCTGATCGTGCTGCTGGCGCACTGGGCGCGCCGCCATCAGGATGCCACTGGCAAGATCTTCCCCCTGGGGCGGGCTGCACTGGGCCTGCTGATCGCCGTCCCCCTGCTGGCCTTCTGGGTCAGCGGCGGTTCGCTGGAACTGGACCGGCCCGAACTCAAGGGCTTCAACTTCCAGGGCGGCCTGAACATGTCGCCGGAATTCTCGGCCTTGCTGCTGGGACTGGTGACCTACACGTCCGCCTTCGTGGGCGAGGTCGTGCGGTCCGGCATCCAGGCCGTCAGCCAGGGCCAATGGGAAGCCGCCTCGTCGATCGGCCTGTCGCGGGCGCGCACCTTGCGGCTGGTGATCCTGCCCCAGGCCATGCGGGTGATCATCCCGCCCATGACCAGCCAGTACCTGAACCTGACCAAGAACAGTTCGCTGGCCGTGGCCATCGGCTATCCCGACATCGTGGCCGTCACCAATACCATCCTGAATCAGACGGGGCAGGCCATCGAGGGCATCATGATCATCATGGCGGCCTATCTGGTGGTCAGCCTGTCGATCTCGATCTTCATGAACTGGTACAACAAGCGCATTGCGCTGGTGGAGCGATAGATGGACCAAACACTCCCTGGCGCCGATCGCCTGCCGCCGCGCACCGACACGGGGGTGATCGGCTGGCTGCGCACTCGGCTGTTCTCGTCGCCCCTGAATGCGATCCTGACGATCCTGGCCCTGTGGCTGTTGCTGCTGGCGATCCCGGCGCTGATCGACTATCTGTTCATCAAACCCGATTTCGCCGCCACCACGGCGGCCCAGTGCCGGGAAACCGGCGGCTATTGCTGGGCTTTCGTGCGCGAAAAACACCGTCTGATCCTGTTCGGCATCTATCCCTATGACGAGCAATGGCGGCCCTTGCTGGCGTCCGTGATCCTGGTGGCCGCGATCGTGTGCAGCTGCATCCGCTGGTTCTGGAAGCCGTTCCTGGGGCTGCTGTGGGCCGTCGCCCTGGTGGCCGTCGGCGTGCTGATGTGGGGCGGCGTCCTGGGCCTGAGCTATGTGGAAAACGCCAAATGGGGCGGTCTGCCGCTGACGCTGATCCTGTCGACCTTTGGCATTGCCTTTGCGTTTCCCTTCGGACTGCTGCTGGCGCTGGGACGGCGTTCGCACATGCCGGGGGTCAAGGCCGTGTGCGTGGTCTACATTGAACTGATCCGCGGCGTGCCGCTGGTCAGCCTGCTGTTCATGTCTTCGGTGATGCTGCCGCTGTTCCTGCCGGAAGGCTTTTCCATCGACAAGCTGCTGCGCGCCCAGATCGCCATCATTCTGTTCGCGGCGGCCTACGTGGCCGAGACGGTGCGCGGCGGTCTGCAGGCCATTCCCAAGGGCCAGTACGAGGGCGCCGATTCCCTGGGCCTGGGCTACTGGCAGCAGATGCGCAAGATCATCCTGCCGCAGGCCCTGAAGATCGTCATCCCGCCACTGGTGGGGATTTTCATTTCCCTGTTCAAGGACACGTCCCTGGTGGTGATCATCGGCATCTTCGACTTGACTCAGGCGGCCAAGGCGGCCGTGTCCGACGCCGTCTGGCGCGGTTTCAGCACGGAATCCTACCTGTTCATCTCGGTCATCTATTTCATCTTCTGCTACTCGATCTCGCGCTACAGCCTGTCGCTGGAACGCCAGTTGGATCAGGGGCAGCATCGTTAATCTTCGCATTGGCGGGGCCGTGGCCCCGCCCCAGGAGCCTCCGCCCATGTCGGAACCCATCATCCGCCTGAAGAACGTCAACAAATGGTACGGCCAGTTCCATGTCCTGAAGGACCTGAACCTGGATGTCGCGCCCAGCGAACGCATCGTGATCTGCGGCCCTTCCGGGTCGGGCAAGTCAACCATGATCCGCTGCATCAACCGCCTGGAAGAACACCAGGAAGGCCAGATCATCGTCGATGGCACGGAACTGACCAACGACCTCAAGCAGATCGAGGCCATCCGCCGCGATGTCGGCATGGTATTCCAGCACTTCAACCTGTTTCCCCACATGACCGTGCTGGAAAACCTGACGCTGGGGCCGGTGTGGGTGCTCAAGCGGCCCAAGGCCGAGGCCGAGGCGACGGCCATGAAATACCTGGAACGGGTGCGCATCCCCGATCAGGCGAACAAATTCCCGGGCCAGCTCTCCGGTGGCCAGCAACAGCGCGTGGCCATTGCCCGGTCGCTGTGCATGAACCCCAAGATCATGCTGTTCGACGAACCGACTTCCGCCCTGGACCCGGAAATGGTCAAGGAAGTGCTGGACGTCATGGTCGAACTGGCCGAGGAAACCGGCATGACCATGCTGTGCGTGACCCATGAAATGGGATTTGCGCGCAAGGTCGCCGACCGGGTGATCTTCATGGACCATGGGGAAATCATCGAGCAGAACGCGCCGGACGCGTTCTTCGACAATCCGCAAAACGAGCGCACCAAGCTGTTTCTCAGCCAGATCCTGCACTGATCCGCAGTCTGGTTTGACCCTGGCCAGAGCGCCGGATGGCGCGGTCGGCGGTCATGCCGTTCACATGGCTGCCGCTTGCTTTCAGACACAAAATGTCTTTTCTGGATGCGCTGGTTTGCATGTCGATGTGGACTTCTTGCTACGCTGTCCTGGTCCGAACAACAAGGAGAACGCAATGCGTACCACAACGGAACGGATCGCCCGCACGGCGGCGATCGGTAGTCTGGCGCTCTTGACGGCCTGCGCCAATATGTCGCCCCAGGGTCAGAACACGGCGGTCGGGGCGGGTGCGGGCGCTGCTCTGGGCGCCGGGCTGGGGGCGCTGATCGGCGACAGCAGCCAGGCGGCCCTGATCGGTGCCGGGATCGGGACCGTGGTGGGCAGCGTCGTGGGCTACAACTGGAAGACAGTCAAGCAGGACGTCGAAAAATCCGGTGCCTCCGATCTGGGGATTGCCGTCATCGAAATGCCCGATGGCACGCTGAAGGTCAACATCCCCAGCAACGTGTCGTTCGACACCAACAAGGCCGTGCTCAAGCCCGCCCTGTTGCCGGTGCTGGACAGCGTGGCCCGGGCCCTGAACCAGCATCCCGAACTGCGCGCCAAGGCGATCGGCTACACGGATTCCACGGGGACTGATGCCATCAATGTGCCACTGTCCGAACGGCGCGCCGGCGCGGTGACGCAGTATCTGGCAGGGCAGGGCGTGGCCGCCGGCCGGCTTGCGGCCGAGGGGCGCGGTGCCGCCAACCCGGTGGGTGACAACGGCACCGCCGCAGGTCGTGCCCTGAACCGGCGTGTGGAATTGTTCCTGTACGCCGTGAAATAGGGTTGAGCGGCTGCAGGCCGCTCTCCCCTTACGCCTTCTGGTAGATTTCCGCCCCCTGCGCGATGAATTCCGCAGACTTGGCGGCCATGCCCTGCGCCAGGGCAGCGGCTTCGTCCAGGCCGTGTTCCTTGGCGTAGTCGCGCACATCCTGCGAGATCTTCATGCTGCAGAACTTGGGCCCGCACATAGAGCAGAAGTGCGCCACCTTCATCGAGTCCTTGGGCAGGGTCTCGTCATGAAACGCGCGCGCCGTATCCGGGTCCAGGCCCAGATTGAACTGGTCTTCCCAGCGGAACTCGAAGCGGGCCTTGGACAGGGCATTATCACGGATCGCCGCGCCCGGGTGGCCTTTGGCCAGGTCGGCGGCGTGGGCGGCGATCTTGTAGGTGATGATGCCGTCCTTCACGTCCTTTTTGTTGGGCAGGCCCAGGTGTTCCTTGGGCGTGACATAGCACAGCATGGCCGTGCCGTACCAGCCGATCAGCGCCGCGCCGATGCCCGAGGTGATGTGGTCGTAGCCTGGCGCGATGTCGGTGGTCAGCGGCCCCAGGGTGTAGAAGGGCGCCTCGTGGCAGTGCTTGATCTGCTGGTCCATGTTTTCGCGGATCATCTGCATGGGCACGTGACCCGGGCCTTCGATCATCACCTGCACATCGTGTTTCCAGGCCACCTGGGTCAATTCGCCCAGTGTGCGCAGTTCCGCGAACTGGGCCTCGTCGTTGGCGTCATAGCCCGACCCCGGCCGCAGGCCGTCGCCCAGCGAGAAGCTGACGTCATAGGCCTTCATGATTTCACAGATGTCCTCGAAGCGTTCATACAGGAAGCTTTCTTTGTGGTGTGCCAGGCACCATTTGGCCATGATCGAACCGCCGCGCGACACGATGCCCGTCATGCGGCTGGCCGTCATCGGGATGAACGGCAGGCGCACCCCTGCGTGGATGGTGAAATAGTCCACTCCCTGCTCGGCTTGCTCGATCAGGGTGTCGCGGAAGATTTCCCAGTTCAGATCTTCGGCGATGCCGCCGACCTTTTCCAGCGCCTGGTAGATCGGCACGGTGCCGATGGGCACCGGCGAATTGCGGATGATCCACTCGCGCGTTTCATGGATGTGTTTGCCGGTGGACAGGTCCATCACCGTGTCGCCGCCCCAGCGGATTGCCCAGGTCATTTTCTCGACTTCTTCGCTGATGTCCGAGCGGATGGCGGAATTGCCGATGTTGGCGTTGACCTTGACCAGGAAATTGCGCCCGATGGCCATGGGTTCGACTTCGGGGTGGTTGATGTTGGCCGGGATGATCGCACGGCCGCGCGCGACTTCGTCACGCACGAATTCGGGCGTGATCTGTTCGGGGATGGCGGCGCCGAAGGACTGGCCGGGATGCTGGCGGGTCAGCCGTTGGGCCAGGCGGGCACCGTCCGGGCCGCTTTGGCGCAGGGATTCGATGTATTGTTCGCGCCGCAGGTTTTCGCGGATGGCGACGAATTCCATTTCGGGCGTCACGATGCCCTGGCGGGCATAGTACATCTGGGTCACGTTCGCGCCGGCGCGGGCACGGCGCGGCGCGCGTTTCAGGTCGAAGCGCAGCGCCGCCAGTTCGGGGTCGGCCAGGCGGGCACGACCGTACTGGCTGGTCAGGCCGGGCAGTTCCTCGGTGTCGTTGCGCTCCAGGATCCAGGGCAGGCGGGGCGTGGGCAAGCCCTTGCGGATATCAATGGTGGCCTCGGGATCGGTGTAGGGGCCGCTGGTATCGTAGACCGTCAGCGGCGGGTTGGGTTCGCCGCCGAACAGGGTGGGCGTGTCGTCCTGGCGGATTTCGCGAAAGGGCACGCGGATGTCAGGCCGGGACCCAGTGACGTAGACCTTGCGGGATTGCGGCAGCGGCTCGATGGCCGCCAGATCGACTGTGGCACGAGCGGCCAGGAATTGCGGGTTGGTGTTCAAGATGTCGCTCCAGGTTCGAAAGGGATTTCGGAGATGGAGCCGAGTCGGGGAGGAGGAAACGCGTCCCGGTGGATGGGTTCCGGGGATGTGGGTGGAACCGGGCTGGAAACCGCGCACGCTCCCAGCATCGGCATTATCCGTACTGGTACGAAGGGTTTCTCTCAACACGCCAGCCAGGCCGGCGAGTACCCCTGCGTGATAGGGAGTATACCGCCAGCATGGATCCCGCCGGCAGGCGGCAAGGGCGGGATTATTTTTCTTCGTCGGAAATCAGCAGGCTGTCGATCAGGGCGCCGACGGCGCGTTCTACGATCAGTCGGTCCTTGTGAGCCAAGGACCAGAATTGCCGGGGATCGATCGAAGGAAAGGGCCAGGCGCTTTCACCCAGGGATACAGTCGCGCCGGAGGATGGCGTCATGCTGCCCTGGCCCCGGCTCAACCAGTAGATGTCCACTTCCAGGACCTGAGCCAGGCTCAGCAGTTTCTTTGGTGATTGGCGAGTGCCGTTTTCGTAGCTGGAGATGGCGCTTTGCGACAGGCCGCAGGCGCGCGCCAAGGACTCCTGCGACAGGCCGCGCAGGAGCCTGGCATGCCGGAGTCGTTCTGCAAAGGTTTCCACCCGCCCATTGGACTAAAAAGCACAAGCACATTGGTGTTTGTGAAACAATACATTTGTAATATTTGGCAGGTAAGCAGTGAGCAGGGGGAACCGCATGCAGGATTGCCGGATTTGGGCATTGGCGCCGGACGACAATGCCGATTTGCAGTATCTGCGCAGCGAAGGCTGTCAGGTCAGGCGCTGCGACGCCATCGAAACCTATGACCGCAGGACGATCCAGGCTGATTTGCAGGCGTGTGATGCGGTGCTGCTGATGGCGGGTGCGGCCGCCAATTGCCGCGTGGCGCAGCTGGTGCGGGATCTGGGGCTGCCGTTGGACCTGGTGGCTGTCATGGGACCCGCCCGCCAGGGCGAGCTGACGGCATTGCTGCAGGTCGGGGTGGATTGGGTGATGCACCAGGGTGACCCGCCCGCCCTGCTGGCAGCGGTCCTGCGGGCCTTGCGTCTGCGGCGGCACCGCGTCACGGATGTGGCTGGGCCGCAGCATTGCATCGGGCCCTGGTCCCTGGAAGACCAGGGCTGGTGCTTGCGGCATGGTGATGGCGCCATGCTGCGTCTGACGGTCTCGGAACGCGCGATCCTGGTCTGCCTGTTCGAGGCGCCCGGACACGTCGCCAGTCACGCCATGCTGAACCAGGCCCTGTGCGAGGGCTGGCAGCATGCCTATGGACGCCGGCCCCGTGATCCCAAGCTGCGCGGCATCATCAGCCGCCTGCGCTGGCGGGGGTTGCAGGCTGGCCTGCAACCCCCGGTGGAATCACTGCGCGGCTACGGCTACGTCTGGGAAATCTGAATCAGCGGTAGCGCTGGACGCCCAGATCGTCGTGACGGATATCGGTGGGCCGTCCGGACACGATGTCGGCGATCAGCCGGCCACTGCCGCAGGCCATGGTCCAGCCCAGCGTGCCGTGCCCGGTATTCAGGAACAGGTTGTTCAGCCGGGTCGGACCCACGATGGGAGTGCTGTCGGGGGTCTTGGGGCGCAATCCGGTCCAGAAATGCACGTCGCCCGGGGTGTAGCTGCCCGGGAACAGGTCGTTCAATACCATTTCCAGGGTGCGTTGGCGGCGCGGGTCCAGGGCTGTGTCATAGCCTACGACTTCGGCCATGCCGCCCACGCGGATCCGCTGGTCGAAGCGCGTCAGGGCGATCTTGTAGGTCTCGTCCAGCAGGGTGGAAACCGGCGCGCGTTCGGGATCGGCGATGTCCACCGTGATGGAATAGCCTTTCATGGGGTAGACCGGGATATCAACCAGCTCGCGCAGCAGCAAGGGTGAATAGGAACCCAGCGCGACCACGTAGGCATCAGCCTGTACCAGGCCGGAAGCGCACTGCACGCCGGTGATGCGGTCGCCTGCTGTCTGCAGGGCCTGGATGGTTTCGCCATAGCGGAAACGCACGCCCTCGGCTTCGGCCAGCCGGGTCAGGGCCCGGGTGAACAGCCGGCAGTCGCCGGTTTCGTCGTCCGGCGTGCGCAGGCCGCCCACCAGTTTGTGGCGGACCTGGGCCAGCGCGGGTTCGTACTGGGCCAGCCGGTTGCCGTCGACCAGTTCGTGGGCAATGCCGGCTTCGCTCAGGGCCTGGACGTCACGCTGGGCGTCATCCATTTGTTTCTGGGTGCGAAAGAGTTGCAATGTGCCCTGGCGCCGGCCCTCGAACTGGATGCCGGTATCGGCCTGCAGCGCATGCAGGCATTCGCGGCTGTAGGCCGACAGGCGCAGCATGCGGTCCTTGTTGGCGGCGTAGCGGGCTGGCGTGCAGTTGCGCCACATGTCCAGCATCCAGCGCAACTGGAACAGGCTGCCGTCGGGCCGGATGGTCAGCGGGGCGTGCGGCGTGAACAGCCATTTGAACGCCTTCAGCGGGATGCCGGGCGCCGCCCAGGGCGAGGAATAGCCGAAGGACAGCTGGCCGGCATTGCCGAAACTGGTTTCCTCCGCCGCGCCGTTCTCGCGGTCGATCACGGTGACTTCGTGCCCTTGTCGGGCCAGGTAATAGGCGCTCGTGACGCCCACGACGCCCGCTCCTAGAACCAGAACCTTCATGATGCACCCTCAGTGGATTAATTTTTGATGATGATAGGCAATATACCTAGATAAATTTTTATGAAAAAATGATATTTTTATGAAAATACATTGATCATAGCGGACCCCGGCACACCCCGCAGGACAAAGTGCTGGCGTGGCCGTCCCGGTGCGCTTTCACGGGGTTTTCTGGGTGGCTGGCCCGAGTGCGAAGCCAGGCCGTCGGCCATGTTCCGTTCCGGAGATTCATCATGCGCGTACAAAAGGAATCCGTCCATGCCCTGGACAAGATCGACCGCCGCATCCTGGACCTGTTGCAGCAGAATGGCCGGCTGTCGATGACCGAACTGGCTGATGCGGTCGGGTTGACGGTGACGCCGTGCATCGAACGCGTGCGCCGCCTGGAACGCGATGGCGTGATCACCGGATACCATGCCCGGGTGTCGCCGGCCGCGCTGGATGCCGGCCTGCTGGTGTTCGTGGAAATCAGCATGTCCAGCAAATCCGGGCGCACCTTCGAGGACTTTCGCCGCGAGGTGCTGTGCGTGCCCCAGGTGCTGGAATGCCACTTGGTGTCCGGGGATTTCGACTACATGGTCAAGGCCCGGATCAAGGAAATCAGCCAGTATCGCAGCCTGTTGGGCGACATCCTGCTGCGCCTGCCGGGGGTGACCCAGACCAAGAGCTGCGTGGTGATGGAAGAGGTCAAGGAAACTCAGTTCATCCCGGCGCAGCGCTAGGCCCTATGCACTGCCGTTCGCTGTGGCCCCGGATCAGCTGCGCGGTCGCGCGACGACCAGGTTGTCGCGGTGGATCAGTTCGGGGTCGGACAGGTGGCCCAGGATTTCCGCGATGCGCGTGCTGGGCTGGCGCAGGATGCGCGCGGTGTCGGCGGACGAATAATTGATCAGCCCACGTCCGCATTCCACACCGTGCTCGTCTACGCAGGCTACTACGTCGCCGCGGTCGAAATCGCCTTCGACGGCGATCACGCCGATGGGCAGCAGGCTGCGGTGGCCCTGGGTCAGCGCGCGCACGGCGCCGGCGTCCAGGGTGACGCGTCCGCGCAGGCGCAGGTGGTTGGCCAGCCAGCGCTGCCGGGCTGAACGGATCGGCAGGACGGCTCGCAGTTCGGTGCCGATCCGTTCGCCCGATGCCAGCCGCCGCAGCACGTCGGGTTCGCGGCCGGATGCAATGATGGTATGGCCGCCGCTGTTGGCGGCGCGTCGCGCGGCCAGGACCTTGGTCAGCATGCCGCCGGTGCCGATGGCGCTGCCGGAACCGCCGGCCATGGCTTCCAGCGCCGGGTCTCCTGCCTGGCCCTGGTGGATGAAGTGCGCGTCCGGGTGCTTGCGCGGGTCGGCACTGTACAGGCCGGGCTGGTCGGTCAGGATGATCAGCACATCGGCTTCGATCAGATTGGTCACCAGTGCGCCCAGGGTGTCGTTGTCCCCCACGCGGATCTCATCGGTGACGACCGTGTCGTTCTCGTTGACGATGGGCACCACGCCCAGGGCCAGCAGGGTGTTCAGCGTACTGCGTGCGTTCAGGTAGCGGTGCCGGTCGGCCAGGTCCTCGTGCGTCAGCAGGATCTGGGCGGTGCGCACACCATGTCGGGCGAAGGCCGCCTCGTAGGACTGGATCAGGCCCATCTGGCCGACCGCAGCGGCGGCCTGCAGTTCGGGCATCGACTTGGGCCGCCTTGGCCAGCCCAGGCGTGCCATGCCTTCGGCAATCGCGCCGCTGGACACCAGCACCAGCTGCCGGCCCGAGGCATGCAGACTCGCAATCTGTTCGGCCCATTGGGCAACGGCGTCCAGGTCGATGCCGCGCCCCTCGTTGGTGACCAGAGAGGAGCCGACCTTGAGGACGAGGCGGTGGGCGTCCTGGGCGGCGGAAGGGGGGAGATCCGGACGAGTCATGGCAGCGTGCGAGACAGGGAAGGAGGAGAGGATCAGCGTGCGAAGCGGGGGTCGTCGGGGTCGATGGAAGCCGGCGCGTCCGAGCCGTCGTGTGTGAAGCGGGGGTCTTCGTCGTGCGCATGGGCGTCGCGCCGCTGTGTGTCCAGCCAGGATTGCAGCGCCCCGGTCAGGGCCTGGGTGCCCTCGCCGGTCAGGGCTGAGATGCCGAACACGGGCCCCGTCCAGCCGAGTTCACGGCAGATGCGATCCTGGACGGCGGCAGGGTCTGCCACCATGTCCAGCTTGTTGAGCACCAGCCAGCGCGGCTTGGCCGCCAGGTCCGGGCTGTAACGTTCGAGTTCGCGCACGATGGCCTGGGCGTCCAGCACGGCCTGGGCGCAGGCGTCGATGTCCGGGTCGGGGGAATGGACGTCCAGCAGATGCAGCAGCACGCGGGTGCGGCTGAGGTGGCGCAGGAACAGATGACCCAGGCCGGCGCCTTCCGAGGCGCCTTCGATCAGGCCGGGGATATCGGCGATGACGAAGCTGTGCGATGGCGAGGTGCGCACCACGCCCAGGTTCGGGTGCAGGGTAGTGAACGGGTAGTCCGCGATTTTCGGGCGAGCGTTGGACACGCGCGTGATCAGGGTGGATTTGCCCGCGTTGGGCATGCCCAGCAGGCCCACGTCGGCCAGCACTTTCAGTTCCAGGCGCAGGCGGCGCTGTTCGCCTTCGCGCCCAGGGGTGCACTGGCGCGGTGCGCGGTTGGTGCTGGATTTGAAGTGCAGGTTGCCCAGGCCGCCAGCGCCGCCGGCCGCCAGCGTCACTTGCGTGCCATGTCGGTCCAGATCAAAGAGCTGTTCCCCGGTGTCGGCGTCGTGAATGACCGTGCCCACGGGCATGCGCAGGATGATGTCCGGCGCGCCGGCGCCGTATTGATCCGATCCGCGGCCGTTCTCGCCATTCTTCGCCCGATGCAGCCGGGCATAGCGGAAATCGATCAGGGTGTTGATGTTGCGGTCGGCCACGGCCAGGACGGAGCCCCCCCGGCCGCCGTCGCCGCCGTCGGGGCCGCCCTTGGGGATGAATTTTTCCCGGCGGAAGCTGGCGACGCCATTGCCGCCCTTGCCGGCGATGACCTCGATGGTGGCTTCGTCTACGAATTTCATGGTGGAATCATTCTAATGAAAAAAAGGCCCTGCTGAATGAGCAGGGCCTTTTTCAGGGGACGCAACGATCAGTTCGCTGCGGTCACCGAAACGGTGCGCTTGTTCAGCGCGCCCTTGATGGAAAATTGCACGACGCCGTCCACCAGGGAAAACAGCGTGTGGTCCTTGCCGATGCCGACGTTGACACCGGGGTGGAACTGGGTGCCGCGCTGGCGGACGATGATGCCGCCGGCCAAGATCTGCTGGCCGCCGTAGACCTTCACGCCCAGTCGTTTCGATTCGGAATCGCGGCCGTTGCGAGTCGAGCCGCCGCCCTTTTTGTGTGCCATGATGAGCTCCTAAGTTCGATGACCGGATCAGGCCGCAACGGAGTCGATGCGGATTTCGGTGTAGTTCTGGCGATGGCCTTGATGCTTTTGATAGTGCTTGCGACGGCGCATCTTGAAGATCTTGACCTTGTCGTGACGGCCTTGTGCAAGAACGGTGGCTTTGACCGCGGCGCCTTCGACGAAGGGCGCACCGATCTTCAGCGTTTCGCCTTCGCCGACGGACAGCACCTGGTCGAGCGAGATTTCTTGCCCAATGTCAGCCGGTATCTGTTCGATTTTCAGTTTCTGGCCGGCGCAAACACGATATTGCTTGCCGCCGGTTTTTATGACCGCGTACATGGGGATTTCCTGTGAGAATGCCAAAAATGACCCTATCCAGGACGGACAAGGCCAAGCCCTGCATTGTACGCAGAAATCCTTTTGTAAATCAAGCGATTTCTTGGTGGACCGCCTGGACCAGATCTTCTGGATACGGGGGTAGGGGCTGTGGGTATAGGCAGAGCCTAAGCGGTCATCGGCAAAGCGTATTGGCCGGCGCAGGCGATCATTCTTAGACTGGTGGCCGCTTTAGTCTAGATCGGAGACCCCATGCTTGAAATGAAATACTGGCGCTCGATCCTGTTCGTTCCGGCGACCAGTGACCGTTTTGTGGAAAGCGCCCTGCGCCGGCGCGCCGATGTGTTGCAGATCGATCTCGAGGACAGCGTGGCGCCGGACCAGAAGGATTTGGCCCGGGGGCGCGTCCGGATGATTGCCAGCCGGTTCGCGCAGGCGGGCTATGGGGTGGCGGTCCGGATCAACCGGCCCTGGCGTCTGGCGGTGCGCGACATCGAGGCGTCCGTCGGCCAGGATGTTGCGGTGCTGACTCTGCCCAAGGTGCCCGATGCGTCCCATGTCAGAGCGATCAGCGAGATCCTGGATGCCTGTGAGGCCGAACAGGGGCTGCCCTCAGGCCACACCCGGCTGATCGCCATGATCGAGGATCCCGAAGGGCTGGCGAACATGGACGCGATCGCTGCTGCCAGCCCCCGCCTGTACGGCATGATCGTGGGTGCCGAGGACCTGGCTGCCAGCATGCGGATGGCGGTCAGCGAAGATTCCCTGTACATTCCCAATGTCATGGCGGTGGCGGCGTGCCGTCGGGCCGGGATCGCGCCCATCGGGTTCGTGGGGTCCGTCGCCGATTTCGACGATCCGGATGCCTTTCGCAGCCGGATCCGGCGCGCCCGCGCATTGGGTTTCGATGCGGCATTCTGCATCCATCCCAGGCAGGCGGACATCGTCAACGAGGCCTTCCTGCCCACTGCGGATGAGGTCGACGAGGCACGGCAGCTGGTCGCCGAATTCGAGGCCCAGGTGGCCCAGGGCCGCGCCGCCTGCACCTTCAAGGGGCGGATGGTCGATCTGCCCGTGGTGTTGCAGGCCCGCCAGCTGCTCGCACGCCACCAAGCCTATTGCCCTCCCGGATGAACCTGCGCCAGCTTTCCTATTTCGTTGCCGTTGCCGATCATCGCTCCATCATCAGGGCGGCCGAGGCGCTGCATATTTCCCAGCCGTCGGTCAGCACGCAGATCAAGCTGCTCGAACAAGAGCTCGAAGTCCAGCTGTTCGAGCGGCGGTCGGACGGCACCATTCTGACCCCGGAGGGCAGGGAATTCCTGGGGTATGCGCGCAGCGCCCTGGATACGCTGGCGACCGCCAAGGCGATGCTGCGTGCGCGCCAGGCCACCGAGGTCGGGGCCGTGACGGTTGGCATCCCCGGATCCCTGAGCACCATGCTGAGCCTGCCCTTGATCGAGCAGGTGCGGCGCCAGTGCCCCCACATCACGCTCAAGGTGGTCACCGGCCTGTCCGGGCATCTGTCCAAATGGGTCATGGACGGCACGCTCGATTTCGGCCTCGTCTATCTCGATGCGCCGGTCCTGGGGCTGGATCTGGCGCTGCTCATGAAAGAGCATCTGTTCCTGGCAGTAAGCGAGGCGCACTCGGCAGACATCCGGCGGCAGGCGGAGCACGGGGATCTGGCCTTCGCGGCCCTGCACCACATGCCGTTGGTTCTGCCCAGCCGTGAACATGGCCTGCGGGCGCTGGTCGATAAAGTGGCTGCGGACGTCGGCCTGAAACTGGCTGTGCGCACCGAACTGGATGCGTCCGAACTGTTGGTGCAGTGGGTCCTGCGGACCTCTGATGCGACCATCCTGTCGCTGGCGGCCCTGCAGGGGATCCGGCTGCGTGAAGGCGAACTCCATACCGCCCACATCGTCGATCCGGTGATCGAGCGCCGGATATCCCTGGCCTATGCTTCGGATCGGCCGCTGAGTCGCACCGCCCGGCGTGTCGAGATGATCCTGCGCGACCTGCTCAAGACCAAGTCGTGCGAGGGCTGGTGGAAATTCGCGGAAATCAACGAATGAGCTGGACGCCTACGATCGATAGTCTGCGTTGATGCTGACGTATTCGTGCGAGAAATCGCAGGTATAGACCGTATCGGCTACATTGCCGCGCCCCAGGGCGACCCGCACCAGGATCTCGGATTCCTTCATCACACGCTGGCCGTCTTCCTCGCGATAGTCCGGGTCGCGACCGCCTTGCGAGGCCACACGAACATCACCCAGCCACAGTGTCAGCCTGGAGACATCCAGGTCTTCGACGCCGGCGTAGCCGATGGCCGCCAGGATGCGTCCCAGGTTGGGGTCGGAAGCATAGAAGGCCGTCTTGACCAGCGGCGAGTGGGCGATGGCATAGGCGATCTTCAGGGCTTCTTCCGTGGATGCGGCCTGTTCGACGCGGATGGTCATGAATTTCGTTGCGCCTTCGGCATCGCGCACGATCTTCTGGGCCAGGTCGCGGGCGGCGGCCGCCAGGGCATCGGCCAGAGCGTCAAAACGCGGATCCTGTTCGGATTCGATGCACGCGCCGCTGGCCCCGGTCGCGATGAGGATGAAGGAATCGTTGGTGGACGTGTCGCCGTCGACCGTGATGCGATTGAAGGACTGGTCGGCGATGCGCGTGGCCAGGCTGCGCAGCAGGGCGGGTGGCAGGCCGGCATCCGTGCCCAGGAAGCCCAGCATGGTTGCCATGTTGGGGCGGATCATGCCGGCGCCCTTGCTGATGCCGGTGATCGAGACGACGGTGCCGTCCAGATCGACCTGGGTGGAGTGGATCTTGGGCTGGGTGTCCGTGGTCATGATGCTGTGGGCCGCCTGGAACCAGTGGTCCGGGCGTGCATCGCGCAGGGCGGTCGGCAGGCCGGCGATCAGGCGGTCTACAGGCAGGGGTTCCAGGATGACCCCGGTCGAGAACGGCAGCACCTGTTCTGGCGCGATGCCCAGCTGGTCGGCCAGGGCCTGGCAGGTGTCGTGGGCGGCCTGCAGTCCGGGCGCGCCGGTGCCCGCGTTGGCGTTTCCGGTATTGACGACCAGGGCGCGGATGCCGGCGCCGGTGGCCAGGTGCGCTTCGCAGACCTGGACGGGCGCTGCGCGGAATCGGTTGCGTGTGAAAACCCCCGCCACTGTGGTTCCTTCGTCCAGCAGCAGGACGGTCAGGTCGCGGCGTCCGGCCTTGCGGATCCCGGCCTCGGCCGTGCCGATGCGGATGCCGGGGATCGGGTGGATGGCGTCTTGGGCCGGGATGATCAGGTTGATGGCCATGGCGAAGCGGGGTCCGTAGCAAAAACAAGCCCCCATTCTATGCCGAATGGGGGCTGGGCATCTGTGGAGCCGGATGTTTCGGGATTCAGGTGGGCAGACGCGCGTAGGTGGATTGTTTCAGGTCGCCCAGGAGTTCGAACAGTGTCGCACGTGCGGCGGGCGCCAGGCCACCCAGCAGGGACTGGATCCAGGACGCATGCGCCTGCTGTATGCGGCGGTGGTAGCGTCGGCCTTTGAGCGTCAGGCGGATCAGCGAACTGCGGCGGTCGGAATCGTCTTTCAGGCGTTCGACCAGGCCGTCTTTTTCGAGTTGGTCGGTGATGCCGGTGATGTTGCCATTGGTCACCATCATCAGGCGGGACAGATCGCTCATTTTCAGGCCCTTGGGGGCATGGGTGAGCTGCGACATCAGGTCGAAGCGCGGCAGCGTGGTCTGGAATTCAGTGCGCAGCCGGCTGCGCAGTTCGTTTTCGATCAGAGTGCAGCAGCTGAGCATGCGCAACCACAGGCGCAGATCCTGGGGATCCTGTCCTGTGGCCTGGGTTTCGAGATCCGGCACGGCAGGCGTGACGGAAGGATGCTGGGTAGCGGCGTATTGAGTGTAGTCAGTCATGACGCGCCTCCGGGTTGAGGAGATCAGGGCATCCCCAGTGTAGGGAGCGGTCGGAGGCGTGTCTTTGTCCTGCGTCAAGAAATTTGAGGTCCGGACTATTTAAACCCCGCAAAGACCCGGTCGGCGGCATCCAGGGTTGCCTGGATGACGGCGTCATCGTGGGCCGCCGAGACAAAGCCGGCCTCGAAGGCGGACGGCGCGAAATGCACGCCTTCGGCCAGCATGCCGTGGAAGAACCGTTTGAAGGCATCGATGTCGCTGGCGGAGACCTCGGCCAGGCTGGTTGGGACCGTGCTGCGGAAATACAGCCCGAACAGGCCGCCCTGCCAGTCGCCGCTGAAGGCCACGCCGTGGCGATGTGCTCGTTCGACCAGCCCCTGGACCAAGGCGCCGGTTTGCCGATGCAAGGCGTCATAGAAGCCCGGTTCGGCCAGGCGGCGCAGGGTCACCCGTCCGGCGGCGACTGCGACGGGGTTGCCCGACAGCGTGCCTGCCTGGTAGACGCTGCCCAGCGGCGCGATGTCGGCCATGATGTCGGCCCGGCCACCGAAGGCCCCCACCGGCATGCCGCCACCGATGATCTTGGCCAGCGTGGTCAGGTCGGGCGTGACGCCGCACAGGCCCTGCATGCCCTGGGGGCCGACGCGCAATCCGGTCATGACTTCGTCGAAGATCAGCAGGGCGCCATGGCGGGTACACAGTGTGCGCAGGCCTTCGAGGAAGCCGGGCGCCGGGCGCACCAGATTCATGTTGCCGGCGATCGGTTCGACGATGGTGCAGGCGATGTCTTCGGGGTATTGGGCAAAGGCGGATTCGACCGCCGACAGGTCGTTGTAGTCCAGCACCAGGGTGTGCTGGACGAATTCCGGCGGCACGCCGGCCGAGGTCGGATTGCCGAAGGTCAGCATGCCCGATCCGGCTTTGACCAGCAGGCTGTCGGCGTGGCCATGGTAGCAGCCCTCGAATTTGATGATCTTGGACCGGCCGGTATGGCCGCGCGCCAGCCGGATTGCCGACATGGTGGCCTCGGTGCCGGAGCTGACCAGGCGTACTTGTTCG
The DNA here is from genome assembly GCF_034007085.1 of Castellaniella sp. GTDB lineage: Bacteria > Pseudomonadota > Gammaproteobacteria > Burkholderiales > Burkholderiaceae_B > Castellaniella. Next base: position 36,754 of record NZ_JAVERO010000009.1, read on the forward strand.
ATCGAAGGAATGCGTTCGATGATGGCCTCGGCCAGTTCGATCTCGGCTTCGGTCGGCGCGCCGAAGGACAGGCCGTTTGCGGCGGCAGCCTGCACGGCTGCGATGACTTCGGGGTCGGCGTGGCCCAGGATGGCCGGACCCCACGAACCAATGTAGTCGATGTAGCGGGTGCCCTCGGCGTCCCACAGGTACGGGCCCTGGGCGCGCTGGATGAAAGGCGGTGTGCCGCCGACGGAGCGGAAGGCGCGCACAGGCGAGTTGACGCCGCCCGGGATGGCGCGGCAGGCGCGTTCGAAGAGTTCGGTGTTGCGGGACATGGCAGGATTCCGGTTGCTGCAGGGTTCAGGAAAGAGGGGCGCCGAACAGGGCGGCGCAGCGCCGCGCGGCGGCGCGGATGTCGGGGGCCTCGAACAGCGCGCTGATGATGGCGATGCTGTCCGCACCCGCCTGGATCACGGGGGCGGCATTGTCGGGGGTGATGCCGCCGATGGCGACGATCGCCGCTCGGCGCATGCCGCCGGCGGGTGACCGGCTGGCGTGTGTGTCGGCCAGGTGACGACCGGCGCGGATCTGGTCCAGGGTGGCGCGGACGGCGCCGGGCTTGACGCTGGATGGATACAGGGCACCGAATGCGACGTAGTCGGCATCATCGCGCAGCCGTTGGGCCGCCAGGTCTGGCTGATCGTAGCAGGAACAGCCGAGTAACTTGTCGGGACCCAGTGCCCGCCGCGCCTGGGTGACGACGCCGTCGTCCCGGCCCAGGTGGGCGCCGTCGGCATCCAGGTCGGCCGCCAGGCGCCAGTCATCGTTGATGATCAGGGGCAGGCCCAGCCGCAGGCAGAGGTCGCGGACCGCGCGCGCCTGGATGCGCAGGTCCGCGGGCGCGCCGTGCTTGCGGCGCCACTGCAGGGCGGTCATGCCGCCGGCGTGGGCGTGTTCGATGGCGGTCAACAGGCGGTCGGTGTCAGCCCAATCGGGCGTGATGCCGTACAGGCCGCGTGGAAACCGGAGTGCGTCTGGCGCGTTCATGGCGCCGCATGCAGCAGGATGCGCTGCCCCATGCCAGGGTGGAAATGCCGTTCGAGCAAGGTCGTGGTGGTTGTGACTGCCTGGGAAATGGCCGCGTCCGGATCCAGCCCTCGCGCCAGCAGGCAGCACAGCACGGTGGCCAGCAGGCTGTCGGCGTCGCCTGTGCGCACGCGCGGGGCTGGCCAGGGCCAGCGGCGGCTGGCCTGATCGCGCGCATGCAGCACCAGGCCGTTCAATCCTGGGCCGAGCGCGGCGTTGCTGCACAGCACGAGGGGAGCGCCGAGTTCGTGCAGGGCTGCGATTGGATCATCGGCCCGGGTCGATGACAACAGGCCCTGGCTGGCCCATTGTTCTGGCAGATGGGCATCCACGACGACCAGGTGCGCCTGAGGCAGCAGCAGTTCGAGCAGCGCGCCGACGGTTTCTTCAGGGTCCAGATCGTCCAGGTCGGGGACCGGGGGCGGGGCGCACAGTTGCAGCACCAAGGGCAGGGTGCAGTAATCGGCTGCGATCTGGGCCAGGGTCGCGATGGTCTCGGGGTCGTACTGCGGGCCGATCTTCAGGGCACCGATGGCCATGTCTTCCAGCAGGCAGCGCGCCTGGTCGTCCACCAGATCCGGAGCCAGGCGCTGGATGGTTTCCGTCCCGGCAGAGTCCTGAACATGGATGGCGGTGACCACGCAGCCCGCGTGCGCGCCCAGACCGGCGCAAATGGCGGCGTCGATCGGCAGGTGGCTGGCCCCGCTGGGGTCGAACGGGCCGAAAATCAGGGGCAGGGGGATGGCAGGAAAATCGGGGGTGGGCATGATGGCGGAAAGAAAGTCGGTCGCCACGGCCGGCGGTTCGTATACTATGGCACCCATTCTAATGGATAAGCGTTTCTGATCGTCATGCGAACCTGGATGTGCTTGATCTGCGGCTGGATCTACGACGAGGCGGCCGGCTTTCCCGAAGACGGGATCGCGCCAGGCACGCGTTGGGAAGACGTGCCCCCCAACTGGGTCTGCCCCGAATGCGGCGCCCGCAAGGAAGATTTCGAACTGGTCGAGATCTGACCCCGTTGCTGGGGGCGTTCGAGATTCGCCCCGTTTCTGATACTCTAGCATCATGGGCCATGAGGCCGGACTACAGGGGATCGCCATGATGACAGCACCGCATGCCAACGATGCCGGTTCGCGCATCGACCTGTCCCGGCAGTTCCTGCTGGCCATGCCGGGCAGGGTATCGGGTGAATTGGCCAATACCGTGATCTACGTCTGCGAGCATACCGAACATGGCGCGCTGGGCCTGGTGATCAATCGGCCCACGGACCTCACCATCGGCGACCTGCTGCAGCGCATCGATCTGCCGCTGTCCCTGGAAATCGGGCCGGTGCGCGAATCGCCGGTCTTCTTTGGCGGCCCGGTGCAGACCGACCGCGGTTTCGTGCTGCACATGCCGCGTGGCGAATACAGTTCCAGCATCGAACTGGGCGGTGATGTGGCGCTGACCACGTCCCGCGATGTGCTCCAGGACGTGGCCGCAGGCCACGGCCCGGCGCAGTTGCTGGTGACGCTGGGCTACGCTGGCTGGGGCGCAGGCCAACTGGAAGACGAACTGGCCCGCAATGCCTGGCTGAACGTGCTGGCGTCCAACGAAATCCTGTTCGATACGCCCGCCGAGGACCGCTACGATGCTGCCCTGGCCCAACTGGGCATTCGCGCCTCGATGCTGGCCAGCGACGCGGGCCATGCCTGAACGCGAACAGACGCTGCTGGCGTTCGATTTCGGCCTGAAGAAAATCGGCGTGGCGCTGGGCAATACCCTGACGAATCAGGCGCGTCCACTGTGCATTCTGACGCCGGTCACGCGTGAACAGCGCTTTGCCCAGGTCGGCGCCCTGCTGGCCGAATGGCAGCCGGATCGGGTGGTGGTGGGGCTGCCGCTGACGCTGGACGGGGGTGAACAGCCCGCCTCGCAGCACAGTCGTCGTTTC